>NZ_NFLO01000014.1:0-82006 GCF_002160935.1 Drancourtella sp. An12
ACAAAATCACTTAAACTATGAAAGATGGCGAGCCGTGTACATCGAGAGGTGTAAGCACGGTTCTGGAGGGGGTTACGCCAAGACCACGGACGAAAGGAAGTATGGCGTGGCGTTTCCTACCTTATGAGCTTTACACCATCCAGCGGTATTTACAGTACCGGCTCCTGCAGGAGATGGGCCTGATCCATTTTGACGATTGGGCGAGTAGCTTCGGAGAGACGGTTACAGCTATCGAGTTATCGCCGGAGGGCACCGGCTACCGGGCAAAAACCCGGTTTGCCAAGTTTTATAACCTGCCGGAGCTGATGGCTGCCTTCAAGGAGGTTGCCGACATCCAGACGGCGGATATGCTGAAACTCCCCGTCCCCAAGGCAAACTTCCACACGGAAGTGATCCAGCCCTCGGAGCTTCAGAAAGAGATGATAAAGGGGCTGGCGGAACGGGCAGAGAAAATCCGTGCCGGCGGGGTTGACCCCCATGTGGACAATATGCTTCGCATTACGAACGACGGAAGAAAACTGGCTCTGGATATGCGGCTCATCAATCCCCTTGCCGCCGACGACCCCAATGGCAAGGTGGCTGTCTGCGCCCAGAATGTGTTCCGCATCTGGGAACAGACCAAAGAAAAACGCTCTGCCCAGCTTGTGTTCTGCGACCTGTCCACCCCTACCACCGACGGCTCGTTCAGTGTTTATGACGACCTAAAAAAGAAACTGATGGACGCCGGAATCCCGGAGGAGGAAATCACCTTTATCCACACGGCGGACAGCGAAGCCAAAAAGAAGGAGCTGTTTTCCAAAGTGCGCGCCGGGCAGGTGCGGGTGCTGCTGGGTTCCACAGCTAAGATGGGCGCAGGCACCAATGTGCAGGACCGCTTGATTGCCCTGCATGATTTAGACTGCCCCTGGCGGCCCTCTGATCTGCAGCAGCGGCTGGGGCGCATCGTCCGCCAGGGCAATGAAAATGAGGAGGTGGAAATCTATCGGTATGTAACGGAAGGCACCTTTGACGCTTACCTCTACCAGCTCGTGGAGAACAAGCAGAAGTTTATCGCCCAGATTATGACCAGCAAGGCCCCTGTCCGTGTGGCGGATGATGTGGATGAAACCGCCCTGAGCTATTCGGAGATCAAGGCGCTGGCCACCGGCAATCCGTTAATTATCGAGAAGTGCAACCTGGATATGGAGGTGGCGCGGCTGAATATGCTGAAAGCCAGCCACTTGAACCAAGTATATGCGCTGGAGGAGCTGGTGTACCGTAAGTACCCGGAGGAGATCACCCGGCTCACGGAACGGATCGCGGGCTATGGGCAGGATGTGGCGCTGGCGGCGGCCCACCCCAAGGCCCAGGAGGGCTTCTGCGGCATGGAGGTGGATGGCAAACACTATGCTGAAAAAGAGGACGCAGGCAAGGCTATCATTGACGTTTGCACCCGCATGACTGGTTCCGACGCTGTTCTTTTGGGGCAGTACCGGGGCTTTTCCATGGTGCTGGCCTATGATGGCAGGAGCAACGAGTATCGGATCACACTCAAAGGCACTCTTTCCCATACGGTGACGCTGGGCGCAGATGTGTTCGGCAATATCACCCGCCTGGACAACGCTCTGGAAAACCTTGCAGGCAGCCTGCAGGCCGAGCAGAACAGCCTGGAGGAAACCAAAGCCCAGCTTGAAAACGCACGCACCGAACTGGCTGCCCCATTTGCCCGCGAGGAGGAGCTGGCGGAGAAAGCAGCCCGTTTGAAAGAGCTGAATATTCTGCTCAACATGGATGAGAAGGACAAGACTCTGCTGGACGATACCCCGGATGAGGGCGAGGATGTGCCTGCCCGGAGGGTTGCGGAGCTGGCACGGTAAAGGAGGATACGATGACCAACGAAGAATTGAATACCAGGCTCTATGAAAAAATGTTCGCGGAACAGGAGCAGTTCCGGGATTGGCTGCTTTCCCAGCCGCCGGCTGAGATTCTGAACCACGCCTACGAGTACACGATGCGGGAGGACATTCTGATGTCGTTAGAGTACAACGATTTGGAGGACAGCCAGGCCAGGGCGCTGCTGAAATCCGGCAAGCCCCTGAAGCAGATTTTTGAGCGGTGGGAAGATAAAGAAACATCCCACATGGAAAATATTTGGGATACCGTCCAGGAACAGGCCAAGGCCGCCGAAGCCAAACAGAAAGCCAAAGCGCAGAAAGAAAGGTGATCGCACATTTGCCATTGCGCTGCGGGGCAAGTATAGTATAATAAAAATCGTGACAAGGGGTGATGATAGATGGACGATAGCTACTGCCTGCTCCCGGAGCGCATTTCCGAGCAGTTTTCTGAAATCGACAGCGACATTGTGATGGATTTGGCGGCTGCCAGCCCGGAATATACCGAGTTGAAGGCCCAGATGGAAGAACTGAAACGCCGAAATCCTGCGATTGGCGCTCTGCTGGAGGGCAAGGGAGAACTTTCCTTTACTGCGGAGGAGCATGAAGCCTTGAAGGAATTTATCCGGCTGTATATGCGTACCGATAATATGGAACGGGAACACATCTACTTTCGGGGCCATGCAGACGGGTTTGCCTATCTGAAGAAGATCGGCGCTTTCAAAACTGAATAGCTCTTTGGGCGGCATGGAGAAATCCATGCCGCTTTTACATACCCAAATTCATTCGCACTACCCAAAAAAGGTCTTGAACAAAATAAGTTTTTACGGATTAGGAGTAAAAACTATTGAAATTCTTGGAGTTTTTGGCTATGGCTTAAAACTGCCGCCCAAAACTGCACATTCCCCATTCATATCTGCACATAAATCGAAAAAGTATATGCAGAAAGAGCCGATTGGAGCAATCCGGTCGGCTTTTTCCATATCTGAAAAGAGTACAGCCCCCTTATCTGAAAAGAGTACAGCCCCCTTTACATAGCCAGCTACCCCACAAGGGGCGGCTAATCTACGGCTATGTGAAGGGGGCTGTATTTTTTATGCCTTTTTACGATTCAGAAGCCATCGAACGGGCAAGGCAGGTGGACCTGCTCACCTACCTGCAAACCTGCGAACCCCAGGAGTTGGTCCATGTGTCCGGTAACGTCTACTGCACCAAGACCCATGACAGCCTGCGGATTTCCAACGGCAAATGGTGCTGGTTTTCCCGCGGGATCGGCGGTTACAGCGCGCTGGACTATCTCATCAAGGTCAACGGCTATTCCTTTTTGGAGGCCATGGAAACCATCTCCGGCAGGGCGGCCATCCCGCCGCCTTCCTTTGTACCAGCGCCGAAAGAGGAAAAGCCCAAGCACCTGCTTCTGCCCCAGGCCGCCCCAGACAACCGGGCGATGATGGCCTATCTCAAGGGGCGGGGCATTGACCAGGAGATTTTGGACTACTGCGTCCAGACCGGGCGGATTTATGAGAGCCGGAACAAGGGCCACAGCAACGTGGTTTTCGTGGGATTTGATAAGGATGGCAAGGCGCGGTTCGGCTGCCTGCGGGGAATTAGTGAAGCTCGGTTCCACGGGGACTTAAGCGGCAGTGATAAGCACTTTTCCTTTGTCCTGCCCGCCTGCGTGGAAAATCCGGCAGTCCATCTGTGTGAGTGCGCCATTGATGTCATGTCCTATGCCACTCTCTGCAAGCTGGACGGGATCGACTGGCGGCGGCACAATCTGCTGTCCCTGGCTGGGGTGTACCAGCCAAAGAAAAAGATCGAGGAAAGCAAGCTGCCGGTGGCCCTCACCCGATTTTTGGAGGACCACCCCCATGTGAAAACCATCTATCTTCATCTGGACAACGACACCGCTGGCCGGCTGGCGGCCAAGGCAATCATGGCTGTCATGCCGGAGGGCTACCGGGTGGAGAACAAACCGCCGCCCCGTGGAAAGGATGTGAACGATTTTCTGTGCCACCGGCTGGGGATTCCCATTCGGGGCAGCCACGGCAAAGAGCCGGAGCGGTGAGTTGCCGGTTTTGCAGCTTCGACAGATTCTCCCTCTTGCAAATTGTTATCATATATGTTAACATTAAAGCAGCGAGGTGAGAGTATGGATGAACTGCGCAAACGGCAGAAAATCATATCCCAGCTTGTGGAGGCCCGTCTGGAACAGGGCATTTCCCAGGCAGAACTGGCAAGGCGGCTGGGAATCCAGCGTTCCGGCATTAACCGCCTGGAAAGTGGGACACAGAACCCCACGCTTGATATGATCTTAAAAATCGCTTCGGCGCTGGGAAAAGATGTTTCACTGGAACTGAACGACAAGGAGGAGCCTATGAGTAATGTTTACAGTCTCCGCATTTATGATACGGAGCTAATGCGCTTTTCCATGGAAAAGCAGGGCTTGTCCGGCCTTGTGGCTGAAATCTTATATACCAACGAGGAGCAGGCCCATTTGCTGCCTTTGGATATGGAGCGCACCGGCGAGGGCGTCATCCATTGGCTGGAGCGGCGGGTTATCCCCAAAAACCGCGCCTTTGTGGACGAGATTTTGAAAACCCTTGGCCTCAGCCATAACGACACCAAGGGAATCATCGACGTGTGCAAGGGGCTGTCGCTTAACGACAGCTATTGGGTGGTGCGGTCAGGATTTGAGGGGAAATTCTCCCAATACAATCTTTACGAAAACCGCTTTTCCGAGATACTGGCGCTGGTGGCCTATACCGGCGCAGGCGGGAGCAGGCAGGCGTTTACCACATCCCCGGAGCTGACCACAGGCGGTATGCTGCCCAAGGCGTGGCGATATGTGGAGCACGATGGGATAACTCTCTACAAGGGCGGCACGACCGGCGCGTCCAATGCGGGCAGGGAGCCGTACTGCGAGTATTATGCTTCGCAGATTGCGGAAACCATGCGTCTGAACGCCGTGCATTATGACCTGGAGAACTGGAAAGGCATTACCGCCTCTAAGTGCGCCCTGTTTACCAACATCGACACAGCCTATATCCCCATCGGGCGCATTGTCCGAACCGGGGGCATTGCCGCCTGCCTTGCCTACTACGACAAGCTGGGGCCGGAGTTTTCCGAGCAAATCCGCAGTATGCTGGTGTTTGACGCCCTGATCTACAATGAGGACCGCCACTTTGGAAACTTCGGCGTCCTGCGGGATAACCACAGCGGCGACATTATTGCGCCCGCCCCCATTTTTGACAACGGGCTGTCCCTGTTCTGCTATGCCGGCAAGGAAGATTATGCGAATCTGGACGAGTATGCAAAAACCCGTTCTAATCCCTACAACATCTCCTATGAGGAAGTGTGTGCGGAGGTCATGGGGCCAAAGCAGAAAGAGCAGCTCCGTCGCATGATCGGGTTCCGGTTTAAGCGCCATGAAAGCCTGGGCCTGCCGGAAGAACATTTGCAGGCCATTGAGAAGCATTTGGAAGGCCGGGTGCGTAAGCTGCTGGCAATCCCCACCCGTCATCTGAAACAGGAGAAGGCGCGGTAAAAACGAATATCTTTTTTGGAGAGCGTTCTGAAAATGGACGCTCTTTTTTGTTGCCCATTTTTAGAGAGGAGCGTGAGCGATGAACCATTATGATGTTACCATCCGGGAAACGCTGGAGGTGAAAATGAAGGTGGCGGCAAACAGCCGGGAGGAGGCCGAGCAGTTTGCCAGGGATCAATGGAAACGCGGCGAGGTCGTTCTGGACGCCAGCCATTTTACCGGCGTGGAGTTCCATGCCAAGCGGTATTCCCGTGACCGGGGCGAGCGATGAGTTCTTTTTTCGCCTGTCCCGGATTCCCCGCAGGGGAATGGAATGTAGTTGTACCAGCAAGCATCGCCTTTGTGATACCACAAAGGCCGCTTGTTAGGGGGAACGCCCCCTAATACCCCTTTTGAAAGGATGGAGGTTTTCATGGAAGGATTGTTTTTTGCCATTGGATTTCTGCTGGGCAGTGTGGCCGGCGTGCTGATTATGTGCCTGCTTCAAATCAACCGCATCGGCAAAAAGGAGGATTCAGAAGAATGAGAAAACGCAACGTACACGTCCAGTTCTGGCTGGACAAAAAAGAGGCGGAAGCCTTTAACAAGAAAGTAAAACGCAGCGGCCTTTCCCGCGAGGCGTACCTGCGCCATCTGGTGAACGGCCTGGTTCCCCAGGACGCGCCGCCGCCCGCCTACTACGACTTTATGCGGGAGCTTCACCGGATCGGCGGCAACCTCAACCAGATCGCCCAGAAAGCCCATGTGCTGGGCGTCATTGATGAGCGCCGCTACGATGAGGAAATGCGGAAGTTTGACCAGCTTGTCCGGGACATCACCAAAGCGGTGATCCTGCCCAAGCCAATGGAGTAACCATGGCCACTACGTCCGTCTGGCGGGTGAACGGCTGGCTGGGCAAGGTCCTCATCTATATCGAGAATCCAGACAAGACCGAAAATCCTGATTTCTTTGAAAAACAGGATATGGGTGGCAAGGAGGCTCAGGGCCTTGCGGATGTAATCGAGTATGCCGTTCAGCGGCACAAAACAAGCCAGTCGGTGGAAAGCGAAGGCGAAACGGTCCTGCGGCAGTTTGTTTCCGGGGTGAATTGCAGCCCCTCTACTGCCCGCGATGAGATGATAGCGGTAAAAAAGCGGTTTGGAAAGGAGGACGGGACTGTGGCCTACCACGGCTATCAGAGCTTTGCCTCCGGCGAGGTCACGCCGGAGCTGGCCCATGAGATCGGCCTTTCCCTGGCAAAAAAGCTGTGGGGTGAAAAATACCAGGTGCTGGTGGCTACCCATCTGGACAAGGAAAATCATTTGCACAACCATTTCGTTCTCAATACGGTTTCCTTCGTGGACGGCATCAAGTACCATCGTACCGAGCAGGATTATTTCGATATGCAGCGGGAATCCGACCGGCTGTGCCGGGAATATGGGCTGTCCGTCATTGAAAATCCCCAGCGGGGAAAATCCAAGCACTACGGGGAATGGCGGGCCGAGCAGGAAGGCCGCCCCACCTATCTCTCCCTCATCAAAGCCGATGTGGATACTGCCATCCGCCAGTCTATGACGGAACGGCAGTTTTTTTATCGCCTGCGGCAGATGGGCTATGACATCAAGGTGGGTAAGGACATTACGGTTCGTCCGCTGAATTATCCCCGTGGGCGCAAGCTCATGCGCAACTTTGGCGAGGACTACTCGATGGAGAACATCCGCAAGCGGATTTTAGCCCAGCGCCGCCCCCAGCGGGAACACAGGCCGGAGCCGTTTCGGTGCAGGCTCCACGGGGATTTGAAACAGGCTAAAAAGGTGACGGGGTTCCGCGCCCTCTACTTCCACTACTGCTATCTGCTGGGGGTATTCCCCCAAAAGCAGAACCGCCCGCCCAGGCGGGTGCCTCATGCACTGCGGGAGGATTTGATCCGGGCGCAGGAGCTTACCGATGAAGCCCGCCTTCTTTCACGCCACCGCATTGACACCATGGAGCAGCTCAATGCCTATCAATCCGATTTGAAATCTCGGCTTTTAAGCATAACGGAACAGCGGAAAAGCCTGTACCGGAAACTTCGCACCAAGGCCGTGGTGGCCGACCCTGCCCAGCAGGAGCACATCCGGGCTGAGATCTCCGAACTTTCTGCGCAGATCAAAGAGCTGCGCCGGGAGGTGAAGCTGTGCGAGGATATTGCCCTGCGCTCCATTTCCATCAAGGATAAGATACAGGCCGCCCGTGAGGAAGTCTCCGGCAAGGATGAGAAAGCCCGCCAGGAGCCGGAGCAGGGCCGGGCGGCTCCCCCAGGAAGGAGATGATTTTTGATGTATAACTCAGGCGACGCGGCGGAGCAAGTGGTACGGATGAGCCTGGAGGGCGCTGAATTTGCCCTCAAAATCACCGGTTCTGCTGCTAAAAATCTGGCCGCCGCCCTTTACACGGTTCTGAAAGACCAGAAAAAGACCAAGGGCAAAGCCCGCATTGAAGCCATGCTGCGGGAGAAGCGCCCCTTAAAGGTTTACACCATCAAGAAGGAGGATTGCCCGGAGTTTGCCAAGCAAGCCAAGGGGTACGGGATTCTTTATGCGCCTATCCCGGTGAAGAAAGGCGACGACACCATCGACATTCTGGTGTTCGAGGATGACGCTGCCAGAGCCAACCGGATCGTGGAGAAGTTCAAGCTCACCGTTGTGGATACGGCTTCGATCAAGGAGGATATTGAGAAATCCCGCGAACAGCGCGGCAGCGAACCCGCCGCGCCGGAGCAGGCCATGCCGGAAAAGAGTGTGGACGACCAGCTTTTGGATGAGCTGATGGAAAAGCCCACCCAGAAAGAAAAAGCCCAGCCGGAAAATCCGGCAGCGGAGAAGAACGCCCCTTTTGCCCCAGCGGCGGAAAAATCCCCTCCGTCCGAGCCTATCTCCGAGAGCAGCAGCAAGTCCGCAAGGGGTACTTCTGATGGAGCCGAGAAGCCTTCCGTCCGGCAGGAGCTGCGGGACATCCAGGCCCAGCGGAAGAAGGAGGCGGAGGCTGCCAGGGCCGAGGAGCCGGCTGCGCCCCAGAAGAAGGCGGCTCAGAAAACAACCCGGCACCAGCCGCCCAAACCCAAAAAGAAGCCCAAATCGAAAGAGAGGTAATCTGTGATGAATAATTTTGACGATCTGTTTGAACAGCAGCCCCAGGCGGAGGCCGCGTCGCAAAAGCAGGAAAGCCAGAAAGAGCGCCCCAAGCGCCAGTGGTGGCAGGTCCGGGAGGAAAAACAGCGAAAAGAAGCCTATGCCACCTTGGACCGGATTTTTGGAGAGTTCTCCGAGGGTACGGGCAGTATGGAGGCATATCTGGATGTGCAGAGCCGTTTTCCTTTCCACTCTGCTCGCAATGCGCTGCTGATTGGGGAACAATGCCCCGACGCGGTGCGTGTGGGCGGCTACAAGGAGTGGCATTCCCAAGGTGTTGAGATTCTGGAGGATGAGAAGCGTTTGCCCATCATCATTCTGGAGCCGGGAAAGGCATACCGGCGTGAGGATGGCAGTGTGGGCCAGAACTTTTACGCCAAGGAAGTCTATGATATTTCCCAGACTACGGCGCGGGATCAGGTTCAGCCCCAGGTGCGCTACGATGACCGCCTGCTCTTAAAGGGCCTGATCGCCAGTTCCCCGGTTCCCATCCGGGCCGTGGAGGAACTGCCACAGGGCCGTGGGGCCATGTTTTCCGCAGAGCAAAACGCCATTTTGGTGAAAAAGGGCATGGACGCGCCGGATATTTTCCGCTGTGTTTCGCTGGAGGTTGCCAACGTGCAGCTTGCCAAAAGCATGGACGGCTATTCCAGGGAAACGGACGGCTACAAAGCCTATGCGGTCAGCTATATGCTCTGCAAGCGGTATGGCGTGGACGCCAAAGAGTATGAGATTTCCAAGCTGGACGGCGTGTTTCAGGGGCAGGTTCCAAGGGAGGATATTCCTGCGGCCCTCACTGATATGCGGGATACGTTCAAATCCCTCAATGGCCGTATGGCCAGGGCCATGGGCCTCACCCGCGACAGCAAGCAGAAGGAACAGGAACGGTAAAGGAGGAGTAGACCCATGGAAAAACAGGAAAAAGTCGTTCTCACTCTGGACAGCTATGAACACGGCATTATGATCCGCGCCCTCAATGAACTGCGCAACGATATGCTGGAGGAACAGCGCGACCCCGGCCCGGTGGAGGACGTTCTGTTGAAAACCATTGACGCCCCATCCCAAAAAGACAGGAAAGCGAAGCGCCGGGATGAAGCCAGATAACAAGGCGGGCGGCCCCTGGCTCTATGCCCTGGGGCTGGTTCCGGTGATCTGGTTCGCCCTGCTGATTGCGCCTGCCATTTCCGGGGGGCTTTCGGAGATCGTAAACGCCCTGCCTGCGGCAATGAACCATCCATTCAAAATCGTGTGGTGCGAGGACAGTGTAAAAACTGTCCTCATTTTTATTGCCGCCTATGGGTTGGGCATTGGCATTTATCTCTCCTCTCGGCGCAATTACCGCAGGGGCGAAGAACACGGCTCCGCCAAATGGGGCGATCCGCGGGCCGTGAATAAGAAATACCGGGACAGGGACCTGTTCAAAAACCGCATTTTCACCCAGCACGTCCGTATGGGACTGGATGGCCGGAAACACCGCCGCAACCTCAACACCTTGGTGGTGGGAGGCAGCGGGGCGGGAAAAAGCCGCTTCTATGCCAAAGTGAACATCTGCCAATGCAATACGTCCTTCTTTATTCTGGACTGTAAGGGCGAGCTGCTTCGTGACTGCGGCGGCCTGCTGGAACGGATGGGCTATGAGATCAAGGTGGTGGACCTTCTGAACATGGAGAAAAGCCACTGCTACAATCCCTTTTCCTATCTGAAATCCGACAACGATGTGCAGAAGATGGTGACGAACCTGTTCAAAGCCACCACCCCGAAAGGGAGCCAGTCTAACGACCCCTTCTGGGATACGGCGGCCAGTATGCTCCTCATGGCTTTAGTGTTTTATCTGTGGTACGAAGCGCCGGAGGATGAGAAGAATTTCCCCATGGTCATGGAAATGCTCCGAGCCGGCGAGGTGCGGGAGGACGATGATTCTTACCAATCCCCTCTGGATGAGCTGTTTGACCGGCTGGAAATGCGTTCCCCCGACCATATCGCTGTGAAGTATTACAAGGATTACCGTTCCGGCTCGGCCAAAACGCTGAAATCCATTCAAATCACGTTGGCGTCCCGCCTGGAGAAATTCAATCTTTCCTCGGTGGCGTCCCTCACCGCCACGGATGAACTGGACCTTTCCAGCCTGGGCGAGAAAAAAGTGGCACTCTTTGCCCTCATCCCGGACAACGACGCCAGCTTCAATTTCTTGGTAAGTTTGCTGTATGCCAGCACTTTCCAGGAACTTTTTTATTCTGCCGACCGGGTACACGGCGGTAGCCTGCCCGTACCGGTGCATTTTCTCATGGATGAGTTCGCCAACGTGAGCTTGCCGGATGATTTCGACAAGCTGCTGGCCACCATGCGCTCCCGGAATATCAGCGTTTCCATCATCATCCAGAACATTGCCCAGCTCAAGGCGCTGTTTGAAAAGCAGTGGGAATCCATCATCGGCAACTGCGATGAATTTCTGTATCTGGGAGGCAACGAAACGTCCACCCACAAGCTGATCTCCGAGAACTACCTGGGGAAAAGCACCCTCTGGCTGGACACCTACGGCAAGAGCACCGGGCATTCCGGCAGCTATTCCACCAGCAACCAGATCACGGGCCGGGAGCTGATGACGCCCGATGAGGTCCGTATGCTGGACAACAACCTGGCTCTGCTTTTTATCCGTGGCGAAGCGCCGCTGATGGATGAAAAGTATGACCTCTTAAAGCACCCCAACATCAAGTACACCACCGATGGCGGCGCAGCGGCCTTCACCCATGGCGGCACCGAAAACGCTGTGGCGGATATGGTCATTGGCCGCCTCACCCCCGGCGACCTTGCCAATATCCAGGAGCCGGAAACCCTTTATGAACTTCTGTCCGATGAGGACATGGAGAATATCTTTCAATTTAAGGAGGACACCCAAAATGAAATTGATTAAGAAGGAAAACAAGAAGAAAGAAACCCGCAGCCTGCCCATGGGCAAAAAGAGCCGGAGCGCCTTTGCTGTTTATGCGGCCCTGGTGCTCATGCTGTGCTGCTGCACCACTACGGCCTTTGCTGCCAGCGACCCGTTGACTGTTATCAACAACCTCAGTGATTTCATCTTCGGCCTGATCCGCGCCGTGGGTATGATCCTGCTGGGCTTCGGCGTGGTACAGATCGGCTTGTCTCTCAAATCCCACGACCCCAGCCAGCGGGCTAACGGCTTTCTCACCTTGGCCGGCGGTGTTGTGATTACGTTTGCGAAGGAGATTTTGACCCTGATTACCGGCTGATTCTAATAACGGCAGTGTGGGGGCAGGCCCATGGCGGCCTGCCCCTTACCGTTGCCGGAAAGGAGGTTGTTGAATGTCCGATAACTGGGTTGTTCAAAATTTGCAAAATGCCCTCGACACCTGGAACAAGTACCTGTCCGAGATCTGGCAGCTCATCACCCAAAGCCCGGAACAGTTTAAGGGTGGCTCCATCTGGGGCGTCATTGTCAACATCCACGACGCGGTGCGGGCCATTGGCCTTGCGCTTTTGGTGCTGTTCTTTGTAGTGGGCGTCATGCGTACCTGCGGCAGCTTTGCCGAGGTAAAGAAACCGGAGCACGCCCTGAAGCTGTTTATCCGGTTCGCCATTGCCAAAGGTGTCGTGACCTATGGGCTGGAGCTGATGATGGCCCTCTTTAATATCGTCCAGGGCCTCATTTCAACAATAATGAACGCGGCGGGCTTTGGAACCGCGCAGCAGACGGTTCTCCCCCAGGAGATTGTCACGGCGGTGGAAAGCTGCGGCTTTTTCGAGAGTATCCCCCTCTGGGCGGTGACGCTCATTGGCGGGCTATTCATTACAGTCCTCAGCTTCATTATGATAATGACCGTTTACGGGCGGTTTTTTAAGCTCTATTTATATACGGCCATCGCGCCGGTGCCTCTCTCCACCTTCGCCGGGGAACCGACCCAAAACGTGGGCAAGAGTTTTATCAAGAGCTATGCCGCTGTCTGCCTGGAAGGTGCCATCATTGTGCTGGCCTGCATTATCTTTTCCCTGTTTGCGGCGTCCCCGCCAGCCATTGACCCCAATGCGGCGGCAGTCACGCAGGTGTGGAGCTATATCGGGGAGCTGGTCTTTAATATGCTCGTCCTCGTGGGCGCGGTGAAAATGGCTGACCGCGTGGTGCGCGAGATGATGGGCCTGTAAAAAAGGAGGAAAACAAATGCGTTATCAAACCTATGTGCTGCACTTGATTGATGGAACCGCCATCCCAATGGTGGAGGATTACGATCTGCCCGCTGAAAAGGGAATTGTGGGCCATTTCTCCAAAGCGGCTCCAGACGAGATTTTTACCGTGGGCGACCGGCTGCTGGGCTTTGCCTATATTCCCAAGAGCAGCATTGTTTACCTGGAAACCGGCGATGTGATTGTGAGGTGATATTTTGGAAGTCAAGATCAACCGGGAAATCCGCAACTACACCGAATCCATGTTTTTCGGTTTGAGTATGCGGCAGTTCATCTTTTCTGTCCTCGCCTGCGGCGTGGCCGTGGGCCTTTATTTTATCCTGCGCCCCTACTTTGGGGTGGAAACCCTGTCCTGGATGTGCATTTTGGGGGCAGCCCCCTTTGCCATGCTGGGGTTCATCACCTACCACGGCATGACGGCGGAACAATTCATCTGGGCGTGGCTGCGCTCGGAAATGCTGGAGCCGAAGGAGTTTAAGTTCGAGGACAGCAACTACTACTATGCGGCTCTGAAAGATACCATCGAGGAGCTGCAAACCGGGCGGCCCGGCAAGAAGCGCCGGAAGGAGCCGAAACACTTTAGCAAACGGAAGGAGGCCAAGCATGATTAAGACCATCAAAACCATGTCTAAGCAGGAAAAGGAGCGTTACACCGTCCCCCGGAAGGTGCAGGATGTGATCCCAGTCCGCCGTATCTGGCCGGATGGCATCTTCCTTGTGGGGAACAAGTTCTCCAAAACCTATAAATTCAGCGACATCAACTATCTGGTGGCCAGCCGGGAGGATAAGGAATCCATGTTTCTCACCTATTCGGAGCTGCTCAATTCCCTGGATTCCGGTGCGGTGACGAAAATCACCATCAATAACCGCCGTATGAACCAGGCCAGCTTTGAAACATCCATCCTCATGCCCATGCAGGGGGATTTCCGGGATGAGTACCGGGGGGAATATAACCAAATGCTGCTGGATAAAGCCACCGGAGCCAACGGCATTATGCAGGAAAAGTATATCACCATCTCCGTGGTGAAGAAGGATGTTGAGGAGGCCCGCGCCTATTTTTCTCGTGTGGGAGCCGACCTCATTTCCCACTTTGCGGCCCTTGGCTCCAAGTGCGTGGAGCTGGACGCCACCGAGCGCCTGCGTATCCTGCACGACTTCTACCGCCAGGGCGAGGAATCCGAATTTGTTTTCAATGTCCGCGAGATGATGAAGCGGGGCCACAGCTTCAAGGACTATATCTGCCCGGACGGAATCGAGAAAAACAGCGACTATCTGAAGCTGGGCGATAAATTTTGCCGGGTGCTGTTCCTCAAAGACTATGCCTCTTATATTAAGGATAACATGGTGACGGAGCTTACCGATTTCAACCGCAATCTGATGTTCTCCATCGACATTGTGCCGGTTCCCACGGATGAGGCTGTGCGGGAGGTGGAAAACCGCTTGCTGGGTGTGGAGACCAACATCACCAACTGGCAGCGCCGCCAGAACGCCAACAACAACTTCTCTGCCGTGGTGCCCTATGATATGGAATTGCAGCGCAAAGAGAGCAAGGAGTTTTTGGACGACCTCACCACCCGCGACCAGCGGATGATGTTCGCGGTGATGACCCTGGCCATCACCGCCGACACCAAAGAGCAGCTTGACAGCGACACCGAAGCGGTGCTCTCTGTGGCGCGAAAGCACATGTGCCAGCTTGCGGTGCTCAAGTTCCAGCAGCTTGATGGCCTGAACACCGCCCTGCCCATTGGGGTGCGGAAAATCAACGCCTTCCGTACCCTCACCACGGAATCCCTGGCCGTATTCATCCCCTTCAAGGTCCAGGAGATCCAGGATAAGGGCGGCATTTACTTTGGAGAGAACGCCATTTCCCACAATCTCATCATGTGCAACAAGGCGAACCTTTTGAACCAGTCGGCCTTCCTGCTGGGCGTGCCCGGCGCGGGCAAGTCCTTCAGTGCCAAGGAACTGATCGCGTTTCTTATGCTTCACCCGGATTATGCCAATGACGACATCCTGATTTGCGATCCAGAGGGAGAATTTGGCGCACTCGTCAAAGCCCTGGGCCGAGAGAAAGCGACGGTGGCCCATCTGGTGGCAGGCGGCAAGGACCGCCTCAACGCCATGTATATGGTGGAGGGCTACGGTGAGCAAAACCCCATCGTGGAAAAGAGCCAGTTTGTCATGTCCCTCATTGAGCAGATCGACAAGCGCGGCGTGGGGCCGCAGCATAAATCCATCATCGACCGCTGCACCGCCCTGGTGTACCCGGAGGCGGAGAATGCCGGGAGGGTGGCTACCCTCTGCGACCTGCGCCAAAAACTGCTGGAGCAGCCGGAGGATAAGGCCAAGGAGATCGCCCTTTCCCTGGAGCTGTACACCACCGGCTCCCTGGACATCTTTGGCCGGGAAAGCACGGTGGATTTGAACAAGCCCTATGTGGTGTTCGACATCCACGGCCTGGGCGAGCAGCTAAAGCCTGCCGGTTCCCTGGTCATCACCGATACGATCCTGAACCGCGTCACCCTCAACTGGAAACGGGGCAAGCGCACCCATGTGTTCATCGACGAGTTCCATGTGATGTTTGAAAATGAGCAAAGCGGCATTTTCTTTAATTCCGCATGGAGGCAATTCAGAAAGCGCGGCGCTTATCCGACGGCAATCACGCAGAACGTGGAGTACCTTTTGGATTCCGTCCAGGCCAGCACCATGCTCTCCAACTCGGAGTTCATCGTCATGCTGAACCAGGCGGCGTCCGACCGGGCAAAGCTGGCGAAGCTCCTCAATATCTCCAACGAGCAGATGAGCTATGTCACCAATGCGGACGCAGGCTGCGGCCTCATCCGGTATGGCAGCGCTCTGGTGCCGTTCATCAACCGGTTCCCCCGTGACACCAAGCTCTATGCCCTGATGACCACCAAGCCCGGTGAAGGCGTATTCGGCGGCGAGGAGGTGCCGGCATGAGCAATCTTCGCTTTGCGTCCCCGGAACACCGGGATTTCTTTTTGGATATGATGAGCGAGGCGCGGCGGAACGACTGTTACCACCGGGCCTTTTTCTATGTGATGGGGATTGCCCCGGAAACGCGGGCAAACATCCGCCAGATGTTTGACTTCAAGCAGGACTGTATCGAGCCGGATGGTATGCACGGCGGCTGGCAGACCAGCGGCACCGTCCGGGTGTGCCGCCTTGCTTTTAATCTCTGGAACGGCTATACCGACCCGGAGCACAGCAACGCCTATTCCCCGGAGGATTTGTTCTGCTGCGAGTTCGCCCCCTACTTTATGGAAGGCGTGAAAATCCGTTACCCGGAATACTGCCGGGAGCTGCCCCCTGTAAGAAAGCAGGCGGAACCGGCGCGATGATAATTTTGAGAATGGAGGAATGAACCATGGCTGAACCGGCTCTTGCGCTGCGGGACCATCCGCAGATCATAGACCTGATTTCCGTTCTGGAACAGAGCGGGCTTCAAAAACAAAAGGAAGAAGTACAGGCCCTGGTGGGCTATATCGACGGCATGGAAGAAAAGCTGTCACAGATGATGGACGAAATGAAGGAAATGCGCATGGAGGTGGGCAAGCTCCACGACAAAGGAATCCGCGCCCGGTGCTCCCAGCTTGTGGACACTGTGGAGGGTAAAGTCCGCCAGACCAAAGTAATGGTTTCCACGGCAAAAGAAAACCTCATTTCATCTGCAAAGCAGATGGTGCAGACTTTCCGGGAGAAAGGGCGCTCCGCCCTGTGCCATGCGGCCCAGGCCCTGCGTATCCCCTCGGTTCTTTCCCGGATGGGAGGGGGCTTTGCCCATGCGGAAAAAAGCATGGGGCAGCTTGCCGTGAGGCTGGACGCTATGCGGGAGGAACTGCACCAGGCGGGCAGCCACATCAAAAACGCCGGGCTTGCCCTTGCGGGAAAGGAACCCCAGGAAAGCAAGGAATTATCTGCGGATAAGGGTGTGCTTGCCAAGCTGCGGAGCTTTGTGCTGTACTGTGGCAAGGCATTTTCTGAGATGGATCGTGACACGGCGCTCACGGTGGAGCGAATCAATGGAGGGCGTTCATCAGTGAAAACTGAGCTGCAGGGGCTGAAATCGGCCCAGGCCGGGCAGCGCCGCCAAGCGGCCAGTAAAGAACAGGCACGATAAGTACAGGAGGGTGAAAATATGAGTGACAAAGTTAAAAACAGACTACTGATCGCGGGGGCGGCCCTTTGTGCCGCCCTTTTCCTTTTCTCCGGGGCTATGCTCTGCCGGGAATACTTGGATCAGAAGCAAAGCGCCGAAGCCTTTGACGAGGTGGCCGGGCTGGTCAAAGAAGATGTGGAGCTGCCCACGCTGGAGCTGGCCGATGACCCGGCCCAGGAGCCAGAAGAACTCACGGCCTTTGAGAAATATGCGGATGTGTACGCCCAGAACAGCGACCTGGTGGGCTGGATTTCCATTCCCGGCACCCGGATTGATTACCCCGTCATGCAGACCAAGGATAACCCCAATTTCTATCTGAAGCACGCCTTTGATAAGTCGTACAGCAGCTATGGGGTGCCTTATATGCAGGAAAACTGCGACATCGGCATTTCCGACAATCTGGTGCTGTACGGCCATCACATGAACAACGGCAGTATGTTCTCCGATCTGTGCAAGTATGAAAGTGAGGATTTCTACCAGGAGCACAAGACCATCCGCTTTGATACCCTGGACAGCTTTGGCGACTATGAGGTGATCGCCGCCTTTAAGACGGTGGCCTATTCGGAGGAAGGGTTCAAGTATTACCACTTCGTCCGGGCCGAGCAGGAAGAAGATTTTGACGAGTTTATTGCCAAGTGCAAGGAACTGGCGCTCTATGATACGGGCGTGACTGCGGAATATGGCGACCAGCTCATCACTCTTTCCACCTGCGAGTATTCCCGGACCAACGGGCGGATGGTGGTTGTGGCCAAGCTGCTGGAGGAATAAGGGCGGCCCCGCCCAGGGAAGGAGGTGAAGCCCATGGGCAAGGGCATTAAAACAAGAGTGGCCGAAAAAGGCATTAAAGCCATTGACAAAGCGGCGGTTGCCTCGGAACGGATGAAAGAGGCATATATCCGCACCAAGGATAAAGCCGAGCATGGGATGTATGCCGAGGAAGGTTCTCCTGGTGAGTATGCGTCCGACCGCTTTTCCGCTGGGGTGGATAATGTCACCCATGAAGCGGTCCACCAGTTTGATAAACAGGGCCGCAAGGGGGTTCAAACGACCAAGGAGAACATCTCCAAGGTCAAGGAGAAAATCCAGAAGCGGAAAGCCGCAGCCGAACAGCCGAAAAAACAAGCGGAGAAACAGGCGGCCCGGCAGGCTGGGCAGCCTACCACACGCTGGAGCGGGCGTCAGGCGGCGGATACGGTTTCCGAGCCGGCCAAGGCGGTCCGTCAGGAGCGCAGGGCCATCAAGACCCTGGACCGCGGCAAGAAAGGCATTAAGACAGTGGACAGGAGCCGCAAAACCATCAAGCAGGCTTCTTCCACAGCCAAGGGGACGATAAAAACCACCAGCAAATCTATCAAAACGGCGGAAAAGACTGCCAAGGCCAGTATCAAGACCAGCCAGCAGGCGGCCAAAGCTGTCCAGAGGACTGCCCAGGCCACGGCGCGGGCTGCCAGGGCTGCGGCCCATGCCGCCCGTGTAGCGGCCCGGACTGCGGTGGTTGCGGCAAAGGCGGCAGTTAAGGCTACGGTTGCGGCGGTGAAAGCCATTATTGCCGCGACCAAGGCGCTGATCGCGGCAATCGCCGCTGGCGGTTGGATTGCTGTGCTGGTGATTATTGTGATCTGCCTCATCGGTATGATTATCGGCTCCTGTTTTGGGATTTTCTTTTCCGGCGAGGATTCGGGCACCGGGCAGACCATGCAGACTGCCGTGCAGGAGATCAATACGGATTACCAGGAGAACCTGGACGAAATCAAAGCGTCCCACAGCCATGATGTGTTGGAGATGTCCGGCTCCCGTGCTGTGTGGAAAGAGGTTCTGGCGGTTTACGCTGTCAAAACCACCACCGACCCGGACAATGCCCAGGAAGTAGCCACCATGGACGATGAGAAGCTGGAGCTTTTGAAGGACATCTTCTGGCAGATGAATGAGATTTCGTCCAGCACGTCCACCCAGACGGAAACGGTGATTGAAACATCCGATGATGGTAACGGAAATATCGTGGAAACGGAAGTAACCGTCACTCGCACCTATCTGTATATCACCGTCAGCCATAAGACTGCCGAGGAAATGGCCGACCAGTTCGGCTTTAACGAGGACCAGCGGGAACAGATGGCGGAGCTGCTGGCCGACGAGAACAATTCCCTGTGGTCCCAGGTGCTCTACGGCATTACCGGAGGGGATGGCGAGATCGTCACGGTGGCGCTCTCCCAGGTGGGAAACATCGGCGGCGAACCGTACTGGAGCTGGTATGGCTTTGGCAGCCGTGTGGAATGGTGCGCCTGCTTTGTGAGCTGGTGCGCCAATGAGTGCGGTTATATTGAAGCCGGCGTGATCCCGAAATTTGCAGCCTGCGCGTCCCAGGGCGTTCCCTGGTTCCAATCGCATGGGTTGTGGCAGGACAACAGCTATGAGCCGCGCCCCGGCGACATCATCTTTTTTGACTGGGATGATGGAGGCCAAGACGGGCAATCCGACCATGTAGGTATTGTGGAGAAAGTCGAGAATGGACGTGTCTACACAGTAGAAGGCAACTCCGGCGATTCTGTGCGCCAGAACAGCTACCCCATTGGCTACTATGAGATTTACGGGTACGGCACTCCGGCCTATTAACTCCCTCAAAAAAAGGAAAACCCAGCCGAATTCTGGCTGGGTACATAACTTTGTATGGCCGTATGCGGCAACGCTACCTGAAGGAACACCGGTCCAGCCTTTACAGCAGCTTGATTTTGAGCGAAAAGCTGTACCCGCACCTGTTGGAGATTGACCGGGCGGCGCGGGAGCGCATGGACGCCATGCTGCCCCGCATGATGGAAGCGGCGGGCGTCACCGAGGAACTGAAAGCCCGTGACCCCATGCGCTGGGTGGGGCTGATGAACACGCTGAAAGCGCAGGCGGAGGAAGTTATACAATCCGAGTTGATATTTCAATAATAGGGTGAGCGCCAGAGAACAATCCCTGGCGCTCATTTTACTTTCGCTGTGCTGTTTTTCTGTACTCTAACGGCAACAATCCAGTGCTTTTGCGAAACAGTTCCGCAAACCTGCTTGAAGTGGAATATCCTACGGTCTGAGCGACTTGTCCCACCGTCAGCTCTGTATATGCCAGCAGATACTCTGCCTGGCTCATTCGCCGTTGCTGAATGTACTCGGTGATCGTGCAATCGTAGTATTTCTTGAAACAGGTTTTCAGCTTTGTTGTTCCCATGCAAGCGATTTGCGTCAATCGGTCCAGTGGAATATCAGAAGCATAATGATCGCTCAAATAAGAGGCAACCGTCTGAACACTCGCTATATCTTGTTGCGAGAGTTTGTGGGCCGTTTTTTCAGGATGTTTCTTTTGGTATTCAACGACCATTGAAACGGCTTCTGCTACTTTGCCTTCATAAAAAAGTTTTGCGGCAATCCCTTCCCCGCGATAGGCTTTGATTTCTGTGAGCAACCGCGACATTTCTGGAAAATCAGAAGTCTGGTCGATTTTCCGAAAAGCGTCAACCGGATTGATTTGCGCCTCCGGGTACAGCTTCTTCAGGTAATCTTCATAATACGCCGGTGCAATCTCAATCCCAATCGAACGGATCGGAATATTCTTGTGGATCAATGCTTTATAGGGTGTGTAGCCTCCAATAAAGGTTTTGATACAACCAGCAGATAATCTGCGGTATGGAGATAGTTCTTCACCGGAAATCGAGTCATAGCGTGTAATGCTCAAACATTCCGGCAAAGAAAATTCCAGCATGAAATCCTCATGGAATGAAAAGTTGTGTATCTTAATGTCATAAAGGTCTTTCTGTCCATAAGTCCAGTAAGTGCCTTCTCCAACTTCGGGAGAAAGTTTCCAGCATATCCCCAAATCACCATACTGCTGATTGTCTGGATCGCGGATAAAACCATGACCAGTCAGCAGAGGTGTGTAAAATTTGTCGATAATTTCGGACATGAAAATAGCCCGCCTCCTTTTTGCAACGATTGGACGAACTTTTGAAAGGAACGGACGAACATCGCCGGAACCTATTGCATGTTGTTCGATACAAGCGTACTGTATTAGATAGCGGTTAGCAACATCTAACCCAAGGATAACACAAACCCTTTGTCGAGTCAAGACAACGAAAGGTAGGAGGAAGAAAATGAGTAATCAAGCAAATTCTTTGAACAAAGGTCTTACCGTGAAAGACCTGGTAACAACAGGCATTTTTACTGCATTGGTTTTTGTTTTTGTACTGGTCGGCGGTATCTTTTTTGCCCCCAACCCGGTGCTTACATTCTTTATGCCGGCCGGGAGCGGTCTGCTTGCGGGGCCGGTTTTTCTGCTGATGATCGCAAAGGTTCAAAAGAGGTGGAGCCTTTCCATTATGGGCGTTGTCATTTGTATCATCTGGTTCGTTACGGGTATGCACTGGGCCTTTGCGCTGGGCTATCTGATTATGGCGGTGGTCGCCGATTTTGTTGCCGGTGCAGGACAGTATAAGAGCAAGAAGCTCAACAGCCTTGCATATATCCTGTTCTCCCTGGGCGGCACTGGGTCGTATATCGTTTTCTTTGCTGACCCCAATGGATGGGCGCAGACCATGCTGGGTAACGGAACCGAACAAAGCTACATTGACACCATGCAGGCAACCGCCAACACAGGCATCCTGATTGCCATGTTTGCAGCCGCTATCATTACATCGGCAATCAGTGCCTTTGTAGGCTGCAAAATGCTGAAAAAGCAGTTTGAAAAGGCGGGTATCACGGCATGAGCGGTGAGCGCCAGAAGAAAGGGCTTTGGCTTGACCCACGGGCCAAGCTCTTTCTTATCCTGATCTGTGTTTTAGCGTCCATGTTCGCCCCTTCTCTCGCATACCAGTTTGCGCTTGTTGTGCTGATTGCAATATTGGGAACATTCTTCGGAAAATGGAAATATGTCATCAAGGCAGTGTGCTTCTATGCTGTCATCTGCGTTCTGACGGTCTGGATCATGGCTGAAATGACAGGAACGCTGCGGACTATGTTCATCGCCTTTTTAGGTCTGTTTCATAAAGTCTATGCCTGTGGGATGTTGGCCGGAATTGTACTGTCAACAACAAAGGTGAATGAGTTTCTGTCCGCGATGAACCGTGTCCATGCGCCGAAGAAATTAGTGATCCCGTTGGCGGTCATGCTGCGCTATATTCCGACCATCCAGGAGGATTGGCGATATATCAAGGACGCTATGCGGATGAGAGATGTTTCCCCTTCTTTGGGGGGGTTTCTGTCCCATCCGGGAATGACGGTAGAGTGTATCTATGTGCCGTTGATGATGACGGCCTCGAAAGCGGCAGATGAACTTTCCATCGCTTCTGTTACCCGCGGAATAGAAAATCCTAATCCACGCACCTGCCTTGTTCAGATAAAGTGCGGAATTGCTGATTGGATGATTATGGCGGTTGCCGTTGCTTTTCTGATTTTTGAATTGTGTGTGCGGGGAGGTGTCATCGGTTGATTGAGCTTGAAAATGTATCCTTTTCTTATGATGGGCAGGAGCATGATGGCCTGCATGACATCAATCTGAAAATTTTAGATGGAGAATGTGTCCTGTTCTGTGGGCGCAGCGGGTGTGGCAAAACAACGATTACACGCCTGGTCAATGGATTGATCCCGCAGTTTTATCAGGGGGAACTTCATGGCCGTGTGCTGGTAGATGGTCAGGAGATCAGTAATCTTCCCATGTACCAAATTGCCGCAAAGGTTGGTTCGGTTTTTCAAAATCCACGGACACAATTTTTCAATGTGGACACCGACAGCGAGATCGCCTTCGGTATTGAGAATGAGGCACGCCCTCCCCAGGAATTGGCCGAGAGGGTAGAACAGACAACAGAGGATCTGCATATCCAGAAGCTGCGGAGCAGGAACATTTTTGAATTGTCCGGCGGTGAAAAGCAGAAAATCGCTTTTGCTTCTGTCTACGCTATGAACCCGAAAATTTATCTGCTGGACGAGCCATCTTCTAACCTGGACATGACTTCCATTCAGGAATTAAAGGAACACCTGCGGCTGATAAAAAGCCAGGGCAAAACGATTTTAATTGCGGAACACCGGCTGTACTACCTGATGGAACTTGCAGACCGCATTGTTTATCTTGAAAAAGGGCAAATCAGAAAAATTTATACGCCGGAGGAATTTCGCAAGCTGCCAGAAGCCGAGCGTGAACACATGGGGCTGCGGGCGGTAGATTTGACAGAGGTACTTCCTCCACAGAAGTGCCTGCCTGTTTCAGCACCCATACTTGAACTTCAAGATGTAACACTCCGCTACAAAAAGAGGACGATTTTACATCATATCGCCCTCTCCGCCGCGAAGGGAGAAGTTATCGGCGTGGTTGGTCATAACGGAGCAGGCAAAACGACCTTTTCCCGCGCCTTGTGCGGGCTGCATAAGGATTGCGATGGACAATTCCTGTGGGATGGCAGGCCGATGGACCGAAAGGCAAGGCTGACGAAGTCTTACATGGTCATGCAGGATGTGAACTACGAATTGTTTGCTGACAGTGTTGAGGCAGAATGCTCCTTTGGTATTCGCAATCCCGATCAGAAATTAGTGACGGAAACATTGGAGGAATTGGGGCTTGCCGCTTACCGGGAACGACACCCGAACACCCTGTCAGGCGGTCAAAAACAGCGGGTGGCTGTGGCGGTCAGTATGATCTGCGGAAAAAATCTTCTGGTATTTGATGAACCGACCAGCGGCCTGGATTTTGACAGTATGGCACAGGTGGCAGGGCTGATCCGGCGATTGTCTGATATGGGAAAGGTTATTTTCATCGTTACCCATGATTTTGAGTTTGTCTGCCGAACCTGCTCCCGCGTTCTGCATTTTGACGAGGGCGAAATGCCCGATGATGTACCTGTTGTGATGGATGCCCTCCCGAAATTGAGAGAGCTGTTCTCTGTTTCAGATGGAAAGGAGAGGTGATCTATGAAACAGAAAAAAGAAAACAGAGTAGCTTTGCTGCTCCACTGGGCCGGTGAGCAAAAAATCTGGCTGTTCCTGGCGATTTTTCTATCGGCGGTCAGCGGCCTTTGCATTATCGTCCCTTACATTGGGATTTACCGGCTCATGGACGCCACCTTCAATCATACCTGCACACAGGAATTGGTTGTGCAGACCGTGGCAATGATTGCGGCGGCGGTAACTTTGCGGTTTGCCCTGTTTGGCTGTTCCGGCGTAGCAGCCCACAAAGGGGCCTACGGCGCTCTTTTCAAAGTGCGCTGCATGGTTGCAGAACACATGGCCAGAGCGCCTTTGGGGGCCTTGAATGAACGGCGCACCGGGGATATAAAAACGGTTCTGAATGAAGATATTGAAAAGCTGGAGCTGTTTCTGGCCCATAACCTTCCTGACCTTGTGTGCTATCTGGTGGGGCCGGTAGTCATCTTTATTTATCTGATGACCGTCAATATTCCTCTGGCATTGATTTCCCTGGTTCCGCTGATCCTTGCTGTTGTTGTAATGGGGATGATGTTCCGCAATACGGATGACCTGATGGAACGGGCCAATCGCTCCATTACCACACTGAACTCGGTTATGATTGAGTACATCAGCGGTATGAAATTGATTAAAGCCTATAACATGGGGAGCAAATCGTTTCAAAAGTTTTCAGACGCTATCCAGGAAGAAAACGCCATGTGGAATGAAACTTCCCGGCGCATGGGGCCACCTTATGCGGCCTTTGTTGTTATCATCGAGTGTGGGATGTTGTTGATGGTTCCAGTCGGCGGAATGTTTTTCCTGAAAGGCTCGCTGGCGGCCAGCACATTTTTGCTGTTCGTCTATGTGGGTTCCATGTATCTGACGGAAATCCGACCCCTGCAGGAACTGGGAACTAATTTTGCCAATGTGCTGAACGCTGTTACTAAGACCAAAGAAATCCTGGATATTCCGATTTATGAGGGTGGAACAGACTTCCCTAAAAATCACGATATTGAGCTTCGGAATGTTCGTTTTTCCTATGATGGCAAGACCGATGTACTGCAAGGCGTCAATCTTAAAATTAAAGATGGTGAACGCATGGCCCTTGTGGGACAGTCTGGTGCCGGTAAAAGTACCGTGATTGAGCTGATCTCCAGGTTCTATGATGTACAGGAGGGCGAAGTGCTGATTGGCGGGAAAAATGTAAAGGAACTCAATTATGATACTATCCTAAAAAATGTCGCTATTGTGTTTCAAAAGACCTTCCTGACCCGTGACAGCGTTTTAGAAAATATCCGCATGGGCAGTAACGCCACTCTGGAAGAAGTGCGGGCCGCCGCAAAAGAGGCGCAGATTGATGATTTCATCATGTCTTTGCCGGATGGATATGACACGAAGGTGGGCAGCTTCGGCTCTCGCTTCTCCGGCGGTGAAAAACAGCGGATTGCTATTGCCCGCGCTATCCTGAAGAACGCCCCCATTTTGATTTTAGACGAGGCCACAAGCGCCTCTGACCCGGAAAATCAGATGGAGATTGACAAAGCCATTCAAAATCTCTGCAAGGGAAAGACCGTCATTGTGGTAGCCCATCGTTTGAGCGCGTTGAAGATGTGCGAGCGTGTAGCAGTGGTTGAAAATCACACAATTACCTGTGTCGGAACCCATGAGGAAGTCCGAAAGAACAATGCTTACTATCGGAAGGCGTGGGAGGACTACGAAACAGCCCGGAATATTACTTATCAGTTGGAGGGAGGCGAGCAGCATGAGTGAGCATGATGTATTGAAAAAGAACCGTAATTTTTATATTGGCGTTGGCGGGACTGTTCTGGAAGGGCTTCTCTCCGGCAGCTTATTCATGCTTCTTTACTCTGTCATGCAATTTCTGTGGTCAGGGCAGTTTGACATGAACCGGGCATTGATATTGACTGGCGTAATTGCGGTCATTTTCCTGCTTCGTATTCTGATTTACAGCTATGGTTATACCAAAGCGCAGATTGGCGGCGCAGAGGTCAGCAAAAACATCAGGCTTTTTATGGGCGACCATTTGAAGCGTATCCCGCTATCCCGGTTTACCCAGGGACAGACCGGCGATTATATCAATACCATCACAAGCGATGTAAACAACTATGAAAAAATCCTGACCCATAAGATCGGTGATCTGGCAAAGAGTTTTGCACTTTCGCTCATGCTGATTATTTTTGTGATGACCATTTATGTGCCTGCCGGAATTATCCTGCTGATTGCCGACCTGCTTTTGATCCCTGGACTGTGGCTTTCCTTCCGTATGGTTCGGAAGTATGGTAAAGAAAAGAATGATATTTGTGCGGAGAATGTCAGCAGCATTGTGGAGTATGTGTCTGGTATTCAAACTTTCCGGGCCTATGGCGTAGGTGGTTTGAAGAATAAAACCGTTATCAACGCCATGCGGGAGTTCTGCCGGATCAGCTTTGTGTATGAAGCGAAAGTCCTTCCTATCGGCGCTGGATTTGGCATTTTAAGCTGGCTGTCCTGCCCGCTTGTTATCTGGACAGCTTATGCGCCCTGGGCTGCCGGAACACTGGATACAGTATCTTATCTTCTGATCTGTATGCTGCCTTTGTTCTGTGCAAAGCTGGCAAACTCTATTTTTGTAGACCTGACAAGTTATAAGAACCTGATGATTTCCAAAAACAAAATCCTGGGTGTGATGAACGAACCAGAGGAAACTGGCAGTATGGAGCCGCTTCAAACGGCCACCCATGAAATCACCTTCGACAGTGTGGACTTCTCGTATGTACCCGGAGAGCCGGTGCTGAAACACGCCACCTTTACGGTGCCAGACCAGAAGCTCACTGCCATTGTAGGGGACTCCGGTTCCGGCAAATCCACCATTCTGAACCTGATTGCAAAATACTACGAGGCGAATGGAGGAACCATTTCAATCGGCGGCAAACCGATTAACCATGTGGCCGCAGAGCGTGTACTGGAACAAATCTCTATGGTAGACCAGGATGTATTTCTCTTTGACGATACCATCCGGGACAACATCCGGCACGCCCGCCCCAATGCCACGGACGAGGAAATCGAGGCTGCTTGCCGGGAGGCTAATTGTGACGGCTTCATCCGCAAGATGGAAAAGGGATATGATACGCCGACCGGCGAAAACGGAAACCTTCTCTCCGGCGGTGAGCGTCAGCGAATTTCCATCGCCCGCGCTATCCTGAAAAACAGCCCGATCCTGCTTTTGGATGAAGCAACAGCGTCCCTTGACATCGAGAACGAGCTGGCAGTAAAGCAGGCCATTGCCAATCTGCTGAAAGAGAAAAAGACTGTGGTAATGATTGCTCATACCCTTTCCATCGTCAAAAATGCAGATCAAATCCTTGTGGTATCTGACGGAAAGATTGCTGAAGCCGGTACTCACGATGAATTGCTGGCTAAAGGCGGAAAGTATGCGGCTATGTGGAACGCCGAACAGAAAATTTCTGCCTGATTGGAGGTAACAATGAAACTTCATGCGTCCGGGGAGGACTACCTGGAAACCATCCTTGTTCTCCAAAAGAAACTCGGTATGGTACGCTCCGTAGATGTGGCCCGGCACATGGAGGTGTCAAAGCCCAGCGTGTGCCATGCAGTGGCTACTTTGCGGGACGGCGGCTTTCTTACAATGGATGAAGATCACTTTCTCCATCTGACCGATGTGGGCCGCGAGGTTGCCGAAAAAATCTACGAGCGCCATTGCTTTTTTACCGAGCAGCTTATCGCCGCAGGCGTTGACCCCAGGACTGCGGAGGCCGATGCCTGCCGGATTGAACACATCATCAGCGATGAGAGCTTTTCACGGCTGAAAGAGGCAGCCGCACAAGAGCAAGAATAAACCGAATAAGCCAAGCTATCCTGCCCCGCCAGACGGGGAAAGAAAAAAACCGTTGCAGGGCAGGTAGCTTCGTGCGCCCATAATGGATTTTCAGGGTACTGCGGCGGTTTTGAGTACATCAAGGCCGCCGTTCCTTATGCCCTCGACAAAGGAGTGACGCCTATACGCTGATACGAACACGACGGCTTTAGGAGGGAGCCGCCGTGAAACAAAGAGCGTTTCGACATAATGCGACAGGACGCAGGCTATCAAAAAAGTCGCTTGCTGTTCATCGTGGCTTTACGCCCTTCACACTGAACCATCACGCCATGATTTACACGAACTAAAAAGAAACGCACTTGCTGTTGGGTCTGTTGTCCCATTCTGCAGGTGCGTTTTTCTATATAGAGGAACCCCATCATTCCCACGTTGTAGGGGACCGCCGGCCAGTCTGAATTTCTCGCAATTCAGACTGATCGGAGGTAAAACAGCGTGGACGCTGATAAAAAAAGAATATGGATTCGCGGCCAATATGTCGAGGTCACGGATGAAGTGTACCGGGCCTATATGCAGGGCGACCGGAAAATGCGCTA
Source organism: Drancourtella sp. An12 (assembly GCF_002160935.1). Taxonomy (NCBI): domain Bacteria; kingdom Bacillati; phylum Bacillota; class Clostridia; order Eubacteriales; family Oscillospiraceae; genus Drancourtella; species Drancourtella sp. An12. The sequence goes on from NZ_NFLO01000014.1 coordinate 28,296, forward strand.
TTTTGAGAACGATTTGAAAACCGAGCGGTTCGTTCTCGGAAAGGAGGGCCAGGTGGTGCAGATCATCCCCAGCCGCGAAGATTCTTTGGACCGGCTGGTGGATGAAAATGCCCGGCAATTCTCCGATGAGCAGGAAAGTGTGGAGAGCGTGGTGCTTCACAAGCTGGAAGTGGACAGGCTACATACCGCGCTTTCCTTGCTGACTCCAGAGGAACGTGCGCTGATCCAGGCGCTGTTCTTTGAGGAAAAGACAGAACGGCAATATGCAGACGAACTTGGCGTGTACCGCAATGCTGTTCACGTTCGGAAAATGAAGGTCCTCAAAAAGTTGAAGCTCTTATTGGAGAGTTAAATCTAATGCCCCTCACCTGGATATTGTTGGGTGAGGGGCATTTTTGACTTTCTCAAATAGAAACAGCCTGCCATACAATCTCGTGCTATGAGGATATACAAAATTCAAATTCGCACACTTGTTCTGGCACTGTAGTTCAGGTATAATATGAACAAAGGTATTTTTCAAAAAATCACCCTTCTCCACCTAAACTCCACCTTTGTATGTTACACTACCTTTGGAGGTGCAAGCAATGTCAAAAATGATTTTGATTATAGAGGATGAAGAATCCATTCAGAACATTATCAAGGCGTTCCTGGAGGACGCCGGCTACACGGTGGTTCTGGCTGCTGATGGCATGGAAGGAATCGAACAGTTCCGGGAGAACAAGCCCGACCTGGTGCTTCTGGACTTAATGCTCCCGAAAATTGACGGATTTGCCGTGTGTGAGATTCTGCGGAAAGAGAGCCACGTTCCCATTATCATGCTCACCGCATTGGACGATGACGACAGCCAGATGAAGGGCTTTGACGCTCTGGCAGACGATTATATCACCAAGCCCTTTTCCATGCCGGTTGTGATGAAGCACATCGAAGCGGTGCTGCGCCGGGCTGAACAGGGCGGCGCTGCGCCCAATACCGTGATCCGTTATAAGGAAATTACAGTGGATACGGACAGCCTTACCGTCCTTGTGGGAACAGAAAGCGTTTCCCTGACCACCAGGGAATTTGAGATTTTGAAGCTCCTTCTGGAGAATCAGGGCCGGGTGGTGTCCAGAGAAAGACTGCTGGATACGGTTTGGGGCTACGACTATATTGGCGACGAAAAAATCGTCAACACCCACATCAAGAACATCCGCAAGAAGCTGGGTGTGGACTACATCGAAACCATGAGAGGGGCGGGATATAAAATTGAGAAGGAAGATTAGTCAAAGCATTCAGGCCAAAACCTTCCTCAGTATGCTGGCGCTGCTGGTGGTCTGCTGTATCCTCATTTACGGCATGGTAATGATCTTTCTGCCGAGAAATTACCATACGGAGCTGGAAGGCCAGGTCACTTCCGATTTTTATGACTTGATGGCGGTCTTGGAGCAGAACGGCTGGGAGGCCAGCTCGGACAGCCTGATGGAATTTTCCATGAGGAACAACGCTTCGGTGAAAGTCAACGATAATTATGGGAACAACCTGTTCTCCGTGAATTTTGCCGACATGGAGAACATGGACACTTCTGCTCCCTCTATGAGCTGTTCCGCAACATTCCAGCAAGGTGGGCAGACCTACCATGTATTTGCCAATGCCGCCCTGGTCGCAGTGGCGCAGTCCTATGACATCCTGCTGAAGCTCATCCCCTTGATCGCCGTTGTGATTCTGCTGATCTCCGTCATGGGGGCGGTGGTTTGTTCCCGGTACTATTCCAAGCCGCTGGTTAGTATCAGCAACGTGGCGAAGCGAATGACCACCCTGGACATGACCTGGAAGTGTGAAGTCAACCGGCAAGACGAGATCGGTGTGCTGGCCGCCAGCCTGAATGAAATGGCCCAGCGTTTGAGCGATACGATGGACAGCTTGAAGGCGGCAAACTGGCAGTTGAAGAAAGATATTGAGCGGGAGCGCGAGCAGGAAAAGCAGCGGGTGGAATTTTTCACCGCTGTCTCCCATGAGCTGAAAACCCCCATTGCCATCATCAAGGGGCAACTGGAAGGCATGATCTATCAGGTAGGCGAATACAAAGACCGGGATACTTACCTGCGCCGGTGTATGAAAACCACCAATGACATGGAGACGCTGGTCAAGGAGATTTTGTCGGCGGCCCGGATGGGCGGCAGCGACTTCCACCTGGAGCGCACCGACCTGGACATCAGCCAAATGCTGCGAAAGGTCTGCCAGCAGTTCCGTGGCCGGATGGAGGACAAGGAGATGGAACTGCGCATGGACATCCAGCCGGCCTTCCACTATGCGGGTGATGGGCGGCTCATGGAGAAGGTGTTCACCAACGTGGTTGGAAACGCCGTAGCCTATTCTCCTGTGGGAGCCACTGTTACGGTGTCATTGCAGAACGGTATTTTCTTTGTGGAGAACTCCGGCATTCACATTGCCGAGGAAGATTTGAAGCAGATCTTCACGCCATTCTACCGGGTGGACAAGTCAAGAAACCGGAACAGCGGCGGCAGCGGCCTTGGGCTGTATATCACCAAGACCATCTTGGATCACCATGGGATCCCGTACAGCATGGTGAATACGGAGGATGGAGTGCGGCTTACGGCTATCTTCCCGAAGGCAGCAATGTAGGAGCAGTCCTCTGTTTGTGCGCTATCTGGCGGCAGGGAAATCTTAGCCTCAGACTGTTCGAAAAACAGCATTGGTTTGGTATTAACATATTTGATATAGAGCGAGAAATTTTATAGCCTGCTCTTAGAGATTTTAGACCTCTCTGGTAGAATTGGGAGCTTTAATTTGGTATAATCCAAGAGACAAATTGGGACTTATAAGGAAAGGATAATATGAAAGGGTTTGAGCGAAAAAATCAATTATTTTCCCTTTGCGGATTGAATTGTGGGTTATGCCCCATGTTTTTGGGAAAGCATTGTGGCGGTTGCGGGAACGGTAATCAATCGTGCGGAATTGCTAAGTGTAGCCTTGAACATGGTAAGATTGAATACTGCTACGAATGTGAAAGTTATCCATGTGAAAAATATCGGTATATTGATAAATATGATTCTTTTATAACTCATAAACGCCAGAAAGCAGACTTGAAACTGATACAGGACATTGGTGTTGAGCGGTATAATTTTCAACAACGAGAAAAAATGCAGATTCTTTCTTGTTTACTTGCTAACTATAATGACGGTCGTAGGAAGAATTTCTTCTGTGTAGCAGTCAATTTGTTAGAGCTATCAGAATTACAAGAAGCTATGAAACAAATACAACATAATGATGAATTGTCTGTTTTGTCCGTCAAAGAACAATGTTCATATATAGTTGATATACTTCAAAAAATTGCTGATAGAAGAAATATAGAGTTAAAACTTGTTAAAAAGTAGTTTGTGAATCCTAAGTTATCGGGATAGATAATCGAATAAATTTATTCTATACAACCGAGAGGTTTTCCCTGTGAAAGCCCCTCGGCTTTTTTGCGCCCTGTCCCCAACTCCATCAAAACTACTCCTCAACTCCACCTCAACTCCACCTTCGTAGTGTACCATAAGGGTGTTCCCGGCAGACGGGACACCCACCGGAGCGGGAAACAGCTCCGGCGAAAAACTACGTTAGGAGGTACACAAGTGAACCCACTGGTTTTACAAAAAGGAAATGAGGTGGCCGTGAGATGAACCTGTGCAAACGGGCCTGCCTGTATTCCATCCGAAAAAAGGGCAAGACCCTCACACTGCTGGCGTTTCTGCTGGTCATGGCCACGCTGATGCTGACCTGCCTTTCCATTCAATCGGCCACGGAAACAGCCAACGCCAATATCAAAAAAGCCCTGCTGGGCTATTTCACCATCAATGCCAAGACGCTGGAGAACGGTATCCCGGAGGATACGGTGAGCCAGATACTTGATGTGGATGGCTTGAGCGGCAGGTACACCCTGCGCTCCTACACCTACGCTACTTATTTTGACGCAGACGGGAACCTTCTGGAAATCAACACCGAGGGCGCTGCCCAGGTGCCGGAGGGCTACGAGAACGCCGGACGGGTGGTGGCCAACTCCAATTCCCAGGAGGACAGCTATTTCACCGATGGCGGCTTTGAGATGGTGGAGGGAAACTCCATCACCACCGAAACGGTTAGCCAGGTGCTGATCCATGAGAAATTCGCCCAGCGCAACGGCCTGTCTGTGGGCGACACCATGCTGCTGGGGAATGTGGAAAACAAAGATAAGACCATCCCCGTGACGGTGGCCGGAATATTCACAAATACCGAGGAACAGGATTCCATCGGCATGGCCCCGTCCTATGACCTTTACGACAATATCGTTTTCACCGACCTCTCCACCGCCTCTTTCCTGCTCTACGGCACGGAGGGAACCACCAATGTCCAGTACGGGGATTTCTATGTGAACGACCCGGACGAGTTGGAGCGCATTATGACCGATGTGCAGGAATTGGATGGCGTGGATTGGGATAGCTGCACCCTGACCCGCTACGACAACGACTATCAGAACGCCAAGGAATCCTTGGAGGGCTTGCAGAACATCGTCTTTATCGCCATTGCGGTGGTATCGGTGATCTGTTTCCTGGTGCTGGCCCTGTTCCTGACGCTGCGGCTCCGTGGACGAATCCATGAAACCGGCGTTTATCTGGCAATGGGCATTTCCAAAGGCTCGGTGCTGCTGCAATACCTGCTGGAAGTGATCCTTGTGGCGGCCATCGCCCTGGTGATCTCCTTTGGAACCAGCACAGCCATTTCCCATCAGATCGGGAGCAGCCTGCTCTCCCAGGTGACCAGCGAAACCTATGAAACGGTGGACTTGACCGGGGAAAGCGAAGCCACGGAAGAAGAACCCACCGAGGATTTGGGCCTTGCCGAGATCGAGGTGGCTGTTTCCGCCGAGGATTACGCACTGGTGTGGGCTTTTGGTATGGTGCTGTGTGTGGCCTCTACCGCACTGGCCGGATATCCGGTCATGAAGATGAAGCCCAAGAGTATTTTGTCGCAGATGAGTTAAGGAGGTGCAGTCGATATGAATTTAGGAATACGAGCAATTTTATATAGCGCACGGAAGTGGAAAAAGACCGTATTGGTGTTCTTCCTACTTCTGACTATTACTACTTTGGTTTTATCCGGGCTGGCGATTGCCGATGCCCAGGAGGAACAGGCTGAGGAACTGCGTGGAACTACCGGGGCCAGCTTTACGGTGGAGAGAAATTTATCCACTGGTGGTTGGACAAGTGGCGCTCATGGTTCTTACAGTACGCAGGAATTTGTATCTGAGGAAATGCTTCAGGAAATTGCGTCAGTAGACGGGATTGCCGGATATGATGCTTCGATTGTTTCTATGCCGACTTTATATAGTAATGGTAAAACACTTGTCACAGATACTCCTGCCCTCATTTTTTATGTTTTTGGCTCTATGAATACAGAGTATAACGATTTGTTTGTATCCGGGCGTTTTGAATTGGTGGAAGGTTCACATATCACAGATGATATGCCAAATGGTATCATCCTCAACAAAGAACGTGCTGAACTAAATGGGGTAAAGATCGGCGATAAGGTTTCCGGTATTATTGATTCTTATTCGGACGACCCGGAAATTGAGATGGAAGTAGTTGGGCTTTTCGACATTGTGGTGGATAAGAACGATGAAGCCACTATGTATGACGATTCCACAATGTGGGATTATACCGACTATGCCTTTTGTAGTATTGACGCTATGAAGGCAATGGCTGTGAATTATGAAGATGGCAATAAAACACGCGAAGCGGATTTCTATGTTTCGGACGCCGCTGAGCTGAACAGTATCATAGAAGAAGTGAAAAATATTTCTTCAATTAACTGGGACAACTTTATTATCACAGCCAACGATGAAGTATATCAGAATATTTCCTCTGCTTTATCGGATACCAACACTTTAATTACTACAATGATTGTCATAATTACCGCTGTGAGCATGGTTCTGATTATCCTCATCCTCTCCATGTCCATCCGCAGCCGGAAACGGGAAACCGGCATTTTGCTGGCGGTGGGTATCGCCAAGCCTGCGGTGATTCTCCAGTATGTGCTGGAAACCCTGCTGATTGCGGTGGTGGCCTTTCCGCTGGCCTACCTCTCCAGTAAACAGGTTGCCGGCGCCCTGGGAACGCTGTTTGGCAAGGCGGCGGAGAATGTCATCGTCACGCCGGAGCACTTCCTACTGGTGGCTATCGTGGGCGGTATCCTGCTGGTGGTGGCAGTGCTGGTGTCCAGTATCTCGACCATGCGGCTAAAGCCCAAACAAATCTTAGCGCAGATGGAGTAAAGGAGGACGCAATATGAATTTAGGAATACGAGCGTTTTTATATAGCGCACGGAAGTGGAAAAAGACCTTGTTGGTGTTCTGCCTGCTCCTGGCCATTACCACTTTGGTGCTTTCCGGGCTGGCGATTGCCGACGCCCAAGAGGAGCAATCGGAGGAACTGCGGGGCGTGACAGGAGCCAGCTTCACAGTGACCGCCAATAATGGCTATACTCTGCAGCCTGTCACAGACGAAATGATTGAGGAAATCGCCGCGATTGACGGTGTAGAATCCTATAACACATCTCAATATACGATTGCAAATCTCTATCATCAAGATACTTTGATGAAAGGGACGGATGAACGGGAAGGTGTGTCAGACCTTTTTTATGCAACAGGTTGTTTTGATTCGGAGTATTCTCCGATGTTTCTCACGGGGGCGTTGCGTCTGACGGAAGGGCGTCATGTAACGGAAGGCGATGGCGGAATCATCTTGTACGAAGGTCTTGCCGATAAATATGGGTTGTCCCTTGGCGATACGCTCGAAATTAAAAACGGGAATCCAGACGATCCGTTGGTTGAGTGCGAGATTGCCGGTCTGTTTGAGGTTATTGCAGATGGTGACGACGAACAGGCAACTATGGCAAAGCCTTCAACCTTATTCGATTACAAGGACTATGTCTTTGTGGATATGGATACCATGTCTGCTGTCTCCGCGCCCTATACGGTCAGTGAGGGAAATGGAATTGATTCCGTTGACTTCTTCGTTTCGGACGCCGCCAAGCTGGAAAGCATTGTCCAGGAAGTGCAGAACAGCACCTCTATCGACTGGAACTCCTATTACATCACCGTGAACAATGAAGTGTACGAGCGCATTTCCAGCTCTATTGCGGATACGACTACTTTGGTTACGACGCTGATCGTGGTGATTACTGTGGTGAGCATGGTGCTGATTGTTCTTATTCTCTCCATGTCCATCCGCAGCCGGAAACGGGAGACCGGAATCTTGCTGGCAGTGGGTATCGCCAAGCCTGCGGTCATTCTCCAATATGTGCTGGAAACCCTGCTGATTGCGGTGGTGGCCTTCCCGCTGGCGTATCTGTCCAGCAAGCAGGTTGCCGGCGCCCTGGGGACACTGTTCGGAAAAGCGGCTGAGAATGTCATCGTCACACCGGAGCACTTTATGCTGGTGGCCATCGTGGGCGGCGTCCTGCTGGTTGCGGCGGTGCTGGTGTCCAGTATCTCGACCATGCGGTTGAAGCCCAAGCAGATTTTGTCTCAGATGGAATAAGACCATCCACCCCCTAAAATAACGAAATGAGGTAATCACTATGAGTATCATGGAAATCAAGCAAGTGGGATATTCCTACGACAATAAAAAGAAAGTCTTAAAAGGCGTCAACGCCGAAATGGAGCAGGGCAAGCTCTACGCCATCCTGGGGCCTTCCGGCTGCGGCAAGACCACCCTGCTCTCCCTGATCGGCGGGCTGGACAGCCCCGGCAGCGGCCAGATCTATTTTGACGGGCAGGATATTGCCAAGACGGGCCTTTCCGACCATCGGAAAAATCATGTGTCCTTTATCTTCCAGGCATACAACTTAATCGACTACCTGACCCCCGCAGAGAATGTGTCGCTGACTTCCAAACTGCCGCCGCTGCCCATTTTGGAGCGCTTGGGGTTGACGAAAGAGGAATCGAAGCGCAATGTGCTGAAACTCTCCGGCGGCCAGCAGCAGCGGGTGGCCATCGCCCGTGCCCTGGCAAGCGAGGCCCCGGTGATCCTGGCTGACGAGCCTACCGGCAATCTTGACGAGGACACCGCCCAGGACATTACCGAGATCCTCAAAGAGAGCGCCCACAAGATGAACAAGTGTGTGGTAGTCGTCACCCACTCCAATGAGCTGGCGAAGCAGGCCGATGTAGTGTTCCGGCTGAAAAAGGGTGAGCTGCAGGTGCTGGAGCGCGTTCAAGATGGAGCCGCCCAGCCCCAATCCCGCAGAAACAACGCTCCCCGCAGTGAAAGGAGGGCGCATTGATGGAGATGGACAGCAATCCAATCACAAAGCCCTCGAAAAAAGGAGCTATCCTTTCCGCAGTTTTTTATGCTCTTGCGGTGGTGCTGCTGATTACAGCTTTTGTCTCCTTGGCAGCCTGCCATCAAAATATCACCCGGCAGCTTGAGCAGGGTGTCCCTGTGCAGGGAAATGAACTGGCCATTGTGAATCTCTATCTTACAAGCTGTGTGCAGTATTTCGCCTTTGCCGCCGCCATGGTGTTTTGCGGCAAGGCTGCCCGCAGGGTGCTGGCGCTCAAGAACGAAGCGCCGGTACGGGTCACTCCCTATATGCTCAATCCCCCGGCAGAGGCCACCGGTTCCGATTATACCGATGAGGTGGAGCCGGAGGATGACGATACGGATTTTGAGGCTTGGGGATTCCGGGAAAAGGAAGAATAAATAAAAAAGACACGCCGGCGGGCTTGCAGAGCAGCAAGCCCTCGGCCATGTCTTGAAAACAGGAGAATGGAGGTGATTCCCATGCAGCAAACAGAGTGGGTTTATTGTCCCGTCTGCGGGAATAAAACCCGTGATCGAATCAGGGAGGATACGGTTTTAATCAATTATCCTCTCTACTGCCCAAAGTGCAAACGAGAGAGCTTGATTCAGGCGAAACAACTACATATCGTTGTCATCAAAGAGCCAGACGCATAGACGCAGAGCCGATGAACCTGTGAGAATTTTCCACGGACATCGGCTCTTTTTTACTCTTTGGGCTGGCTGTCCAAGGCTGCCCTAACTGTCGCCTTGATGATCTGCATAGAACGCTCGTCGCAGTTATACAGCATACGGACCAGGCTTTCCATTTCAGAATCCTCAATCTGCTTTTCTGGGAAGAAAATCTGATCGGGTAAAATGGACAGCTCCCGAATCAGCTTGTAGAGGATGTCATAGCTGGGCTTTTTGCCTTCGTTCTCAATACGATATATAAATCTTTCGCCTACTCCGACTTTGGCGGCCAGATCTTCGACCGTAATATCTGCTTTTATGCGGGCATTCTTGATGATCTCACCAAGCGTTTCATGTTTACTCTGCACCTACAGTTCACCTCTCTTTCTATTTTACAGATTTATGCCAGATTTATAATGGCATAGCAGTTCAAATTTTAGAGAACTGACAGTGCAGAGAAAAGTGAACTGATCCGAATTGCATAGATGGCCCTGCCAATAAAAAAACGAGGTTTTGGCAGGGTGGTTTGTCATGCCCATCCCTCCAGACCACGTTTTGGCCTGGAGGGATATTTCATGCGTTGGTCATCCTGCGCACCGCTGCTCATTAGAAGCAGCGAGTATGATTCTATGTCGTAGGCCGCCTGCTTGACGGTGTACGGTCAAAAAAACTTCCCGTTTTTCAACGGGATATTATGCCCTTCATACTGAACCATCATGCCATGATTTACACGAACTAAAAAGTAGCGCACTTGCTGTTGGGGCTGTTGTCCCATTCTGCAGGTGCGTTTTTCTATATAGAGGAACCCCATCATTTCCACGTTGTAGGGGGCCGCCGACCAGTCTGAATTTCTCGCAATTCAGACTGATCGGAGGTAAAACAGCGTGGACGCTGATAAAAAAAGAATATGGATTCGCGGCCAATTTGTCGAGGTCACGGATGAAGTGTATCGGGCCTATATGCAGGGCGACCGGAAAATGCGCTATTTTGAGAACGATTTGAAAACTGAGCGGTTCGTTCTCGGAAAGGAGGGCCAAGTGGTGCAGATCATCCCCAGCCGCGAAGATTCTTTGGACCGGCTGGAAGATGAAAATGCCCAGCAATTCTCCGATGAGCAGGAAAGCGTGGAGAGCGTGGTGCTTCACAAGATGGAAGTGGACAGGTTACATACCGCGCTTTCCCTGCTGGCCCCAGAGGAACGTGCGCTGATTCAGGCACTGTTCTTTGAGGAAAAGACGGAACGGCAATACGCAGACGAGCTTGGCGTATACCGCAATGCTGTTCATGTTCGGAAAATGAAGGTCCTTAAAAAGTTGAAACTCTTATTGGAGGACTAAATTAAACCAAATAAGGAACCTCTTGCTTTGATAATGCGGGAGGTTCCTTTTATATCGTTTATACTTATTTTTCATATTCTTATTTAGGCGTTCATGTTTCTTGACTTGTATTCTTCGAATGAGCGAAGTATAATGAGTACTGGAGGTATGTGCAATGGATTATATGACTTTAAGAGAGGCCGGCGAGAAATGGGGAATTTCTCCACGGCAGATCAATTATTATTGCTCCGAGGGACGCATTCCGGGAGCTGAAAAAATGGGAACGGTTTGGCTAATACCCAAAGATGCCAAAAAGCCGGTGGACGGCAGGACAAAACAAGGGAGGGCTTTGAAACATGAATAGTGTTTTGATTATAGACGATGACAAGGAACTTTGTACCTTGATGAAGAAATGCGTGGAACAGGAAAACTTATCCGCGGTGGTGGCGTATGGCGGGTTAGAGGGCCTACGGCTGCTGGAAGAAAACAAAGATATTTGTTCCCTGATTATTCTGGATGTGATGATGCCGGATATGGACGGCTTTCAGGTTTTGCAGAAAATCCGGGAGAAATATAATGTGCCAGTGCTGATGCTAACCGCCAAATGCGATGAGGAAGATAAGGTTTCCGGCCTGCGGCTGGGGGCAGACGATTACCTGACAAAGCCTTTCAGCATTAACGAGCTGATGGCTCGTGTCAATTCCCTGATCCGGCGCTATACCACCTTAAATCCTGTGATTGGGAACGAGGCCGCCACAATGTTGCTGAAAGATATGGTAATTGATAAAGTCAATCGGACGGTGACTGTCCAAAATCTCTCGGTAGAGCTGACCGGCAAGGAATTTGACCTGCTTCTGTTTCTGGCGTCCAATAAAGGCCGGGTATTTACCAAGAAGCAGATTTACACGCAGGTATGGGCAGAGGAATATGCCTTTGACGACAGCAACATCATGTCCTTTATCAGCAAACTACGGAAGAAAATCGAGCCAAATCCAGAACAGCCGTTTTATATCCAGACTGTCCGGGGTGTGGGGTATCGGTTCAATAAGGAGGCATGAGCATGGAGATGAACCTTTATCTGCTTCTGGCCTTATTGGTTGCCCTGCTGGTGATCGGCTACCTTTTGGCAAAACTTCACCGCGTCCGGGGCCAGCTTTCCCTTATCAAAGATGCCCTGACGGATATAAAGAACGGGAACCTGAACCGCCGTGTGCTGGCGCGGGAAAGCGACCTGACGAAGCAGATCTGTTATGACATCAACGAGATTGCCATGAGCAGCCAATCCCGGCTTATCCAGCAGAAGCAATCCGAGCAGGCTTATAAGCGGCTCATGACAAGTCTTTCCCATGATGTAAAAACCCCTCTTGCCTCTCTGGTAGGCTATTTAGAGGCCGTGGAAAGTAAGATGGTGACGGGAGCCGAGCAGGAAGAATATATTCGGGTGGCAACGGAGAAAGCCTACCATCTGAAAGATTTTGTAACAGCCCTATTTGAATGGGTGAAACTGGATGCCGGGGAACAGATTTTTCATTTTGAGCTTTGCGACTTAAACGAGCTTTCCCGCGACATTATGGCCGATTGGGTGCCGATGCTGGAAAGCCATAATCTTTCCTATGAAATTGAGATACCTGAAACAGAATACATGACAAGGCTTGACCCCACCGCTTATACCCGTATTCTCAATAACCTGCTGCAAAATATCCTGACGCACAGCAACGCAAGGCAAGTGTCCCTGACATTGACCGAAACAGAGCAACAGGCCAAAATCATGGTGGCCGATAACGGGAAAGGGATTTCCGCCGCTGATCTCCCCCATATCTTTGAACGGATGTATCAATGCGACCACTCCCGATCTGCCAAAGGGAACGGGCTGGGCCTCTCCATTGCTAAGGAACTGGTAAGCGTCCATAAAGGAACCATTACAGCAGCCAGTGTCCCAGGAGACGGCACAACCTTTACCATCATACTTCCGAAAGCCCTGTGACCGCGCAGGGCTTTCTTGCGTTCAAAGCAAGGTTAAAACAAGATTTCGGCAAGGTTACGGCAAGGTTCGTGCTTTATACTGGTCTTGTGGTTGGAGATGCCGGTATTGCAATCACGGCATTACCACACGGAAAGCGAGGAAATAAGTATGAGCGATTATTTGATCGAAACAAGACAACTGACAAAAACTTATGGAGATCAGACTGTCGTAAAAAATGTTGATCTTCATGTGAAAAGAGGGCGTATCTACGGCTTGCTGGGCCGCAATGGAGCCGGAAAAACCACCATTATGAAAATGATTTTGGGCCTTACGCCAATCACTTCCGGCGAAGTGGATGTGTTTGGCCAGAACATCAAGGGCCATGAGAAACGCATTTATCCCCGAATTGGGGCCATCATTGAAACACCGGGGTTTTACCCTAATCTGACCGGCACTGAAAATCTTGAAATTTTCGCAAAGCTACGCGGGACGCCCAGCCCCAATGCCGTCAAGAACGCACTGGAAGTTGTGGGGCTTCCTTACCGAGACAAAAAGCTGTTCAGCAAGTATTCTCTTGGCATGAAGCAGCGACTCGGCATTGCCAATGCCATCTTGCATGACCCGGAGCTTTTGATCCTCGACGAGCCGACCAATGGGCTTGACCCTATCGGCATTGCGGAGATGCGTGACTTTATCAAACATCTAAGTGTGGAACGCGGAAAGACCATTTTAATTTCCAGCCATATCCTTTCCGAAATCGCGCTTCTGGCGGACGATATTGGCATTATTGACCACGGAGCGTTGTTAGTGGAAAATACCATGAAAGCCTTGGAAAAGATAAATCGGAAGTATATTCTGCTCCGTGTGAGTGATATGCCCAAAGCCATGCTGATTTTGGAACAAGAATTTCGCGTGACGGATTTTGATATGTACGATGGGCACACATTATGTATCTATGACACTTCTCTGGATATGGGAGCAGTCAACAAAGCTCTTGTTATGCACGATGTGTCCGTTATCAGTTCCCAGCTCTGTAATGATACTTTGGAGGACTATTTCAAAAGAATTACAGGGGGTGAGGGAATTGCTTAATTTGGTTCAGACAGAATTTTTGAAACTGCGGCGCAAGAAAATGGTTTGGTTTATGCTGCTGGCTGCGTTTATCATGCCGTTTTTCTCTTTTGTCTATTACAACTATTTTGAGGCGAGCGGTATTGACCCGGTAGCGTTTTACAAGCTGGCCGCCTTTGGATATACCCCCTTTATCATCCTTCCCTTTGTGCTGGGCGTATTTTGTGTTGTGCTGATGCACGATGAAAACCGCTATGATATGCTCAAACAGCTTTGGATTGTCCCTGTCAGTAAAATGGGATATTTTTTCAGCAAGTTTATTGTTGTGTTGATCTATTCCATTGTTTTCATGCTGATTTCGGCGGTGGCTACGGTTCTATTCAGTGTTTTGCCCGGATTTGTCGCTTTTGAGTGGCAGAGTGTTGGATTTTTGGCAGAAAGGTGTTTGGAGATTGGCGTATTGACCGCTTTTGCTGTTATGCCGATTTTAGCCCTTGCCGCTTCAAAAAAGGGCTATATTTTTCCCGTTTGCATGACGCTGCTTTATGTATTTCTCGGCTTTTTTATCACGTCAATCAGTATGTACCTGCATCCTGTGTCCAGCATTTCCGTTATCATTGCAAGAAGCGGAAATATTCAGGGACTTGCTTTCGCACAGAATATCAATGTCCCGCTGGCGTTGTTCTGTATCTTTATTTGGGATGCGCTGTCTGTGCTATTTGCTGCTTTTTCGCTTCGCAAGAGAAAGTGAGGTGATTTGATGCGAAAAATGCTTTGGGCGGAATGGAGAAAACTTCGCCGTTCCAGTATCATCTTGCTTACTGTCTTTGCAACTGTATTGATTGCGGTCATTGTGCTGGTAGCGGGACGGGAAACAACCGTTGATGGGTTTTATTTGAGTGATGCAGGCTGGTACATGACAATGGTGCAACCGTGGGCTACCATGTTTGTTCTGCCTGCCATCGTTGCAATGCTCGGAAGTTATATGATTTGCCGGGAGGAACAAGACGACACCTTGAAATCATTGTTGCTGATCCCCGTGAATGAAACTACATTGACCGCAGCAAAAATGATTGTGACCTTTGTAATTAGCATTTTGATTTATTTATTGCTTTTTGCAATTACCTTTTCCGTAGAATTGGTTTTGCATCATACCGATCTATCTGTGGGAATGGTACTATCCTTTTTTAAGAGTTATCTGTTAGAGGGCATTGGTGTCTTTTTAGCGGTATCTCCAATTATTGCGTTAGTGTCCTATACCAAAAAGAGCTATTGGCTGGCTTTGCTGCTGGCAGAAATTTATTCTTTCGCTGGGCTGTTTATGAGTATGTCCAGCCTGACGAAAACATTTTATCCCATTACTGCCTTGCTGGGGGTAGCGGGGTATTATGAGACGACAACCACCAATCTGTTTGAAAGCCTATTTGTGTTGCTATTATGCGGCTGTTTGGCTGCGCTCATATTGGTATGTCATCAACGCAGCGGAAAGGAGAAAAAATATCATGGCAAATAAACTTCGTAGATCAAGAGATAATCGGTGGATTGCCGGTGTCTGTGGGGGTATTGCTGAATATTTCGGCCTTTCTCCGAAGATTGTGCGTATTATCTGCGCCCTATTGATTATGGTGTATGGAAGCGGGCTGATGCTTTACATTATACTGGCAATCTTTATACCAAAAGAGGCGGCGCGTTAAGTGAAATTTGGCGGCCTAACATGAGAGGTATTGAATGAAAAAACGCATAGTCATTGTACTTTTAGTTGTTGCTTTACTGGCTGTTTCAATGCAGCATTACAGAGAAAACCATCCACGTTCTGATGATTCAAAAGGTATGGTGGAGCGACTGACAGAATGGGCCGATAAACTCGGCTTGTACTAAAAATAGGTTTATAACTTCAACCTGCCGGACGACGGCAAAAGAAAAAAGCCGTCGTACAGCAGCTCTTTTGACACGCCCATACAATCAGCGGCGGCTTTGACAAAATCAAGGCCGCCGTTCTCTTTGCCCTCATACTGACGACGCCCTGACGCTGGCGGGATCGGCGGCCCACGGAGGGAGCCGCCATGAAGCAAAAAGCGTTTCGACATAATGCGACAGAGCGCAGGCTGTCAAAAAAGTCGCTTGCTGTTCACCGTGGCTTTACGCCTTTCATACTGAACCGTCATGCCATGATTTATACGAACTAAAAAGAAACGCACTTGCTGTTGGGGCTGTTGTCCCATTCTGCAGGTGCGTTTTTCTATATAGAGGAACCCCATCATTCCCACGTTGTAGGGGGCCGCCCGACCAGTCTGAATTTCTCGCAATTCAGACTGATCGGAGGTAAAACAGCGTGGACGCTGATAAAAAGAGAATATGGATTCGCGGCCAATTTGTCGAGGTCACGGATGAAGTGTACCGGGCCTATATGCAGGGCGACCGGAAAATGCGCTATTTTGAGAACGATTTGAAAACCGAGCGGTTCGTTCTCGGAAAGGAGGGCCAAGTGGTGCAGATCATCCCCAGCCGCGAAGATTCTTTGGACCGGCTGGTGGATGAAAATGCCCAGCAATTCTCCGATGAGCAGGAAAGCGTGGAGAGCGTGGTGCTTCACAAGCTGGAAGTGGACAGGCTACATACCGCGCTTTCCCTGCTTACCCCAGAAGAACGTGCGCTGATCCAGGCGCTGTTCTTTGAGGAAAAGACAGAACGGCAATATGCAGACGAGCTTGGCGTGTACCGCAATGCTGTTCATGTTCGGAAAATCAAGGTCCTCAAAAAGCTCAAGTCTTTGTTGGAAGGCTCCATAGAGAAACCCTGATTATCCCAAAGAGCCTATAAATACGGGAAAATCCCTGACCCGGATACCCCTGCCGGGCCGGGGATTTTGCTTGTTGGGGCATATCCCAGAACTCCTGTTCTCGTCCGACAAATTTACAATTCATCTATTCCTAAAAGTGGCCCGTCATAGTATAATGAAGTCGGCAACACTATTTGTTTTGAAAACGAGAAAAATCCACTGATTTCTGTGGTTGCAACCGCCCGTTGCGGAAAAGAAACCGCAATTTGGTGGTGTGCTATCGGTAAAAATCGTATACTGGTAGCGAAAGGAGGACACCGATATGACCTTCGGGGAAAAAATACAAAAGCTGAGGAAAGAGGCTGGACTATCACAGGAGGACCTATCCTACCAGTTGGGCGTATCCAGACAGGCTATCAGCAAATGGGAGCGTGACAACGGCTACCCGGAAACAGAAAAGATTGTTCGCATGAGTAAAATTTTTAATGTGACACTTGACTATTTATTGAATGATGAGGGTACACAGACACCAGAACCTGCTGCGGAACAAGGAATATATGTAAGCCGGGAAATGGCAGATGGTTTCCTTTTGTATCAAAAACGGAAATATCTTAAAATTGCGATTGCCATAGGTGTCATGGTTGGAAGTCTTGCACTCTCGTTTATGCTTTCGGATATTTCCATGCTTCTGTTTATGCTGATATTGATTGCGGGGATTGTTCTCCTATTATCTGTCAAATTAACAGATAATCCATATAGAAAACTCTGGAAGGAGCCACTACTATTTGACAAGACCGTAAAGGCGGAATTAAATACAGTATACGCAGAGAAAAAGAAATTCCTTCAACTATTTAACTTAATCGGAATTGCCTTAATTGCATTGGGCTTTCTGTTTTTTCCCTTAATTGTTCCGGCAGAATTACTCTTTGCAGATACGATTGCTTTAGCTGCGGGAATGATTGCTGCAGGAATTGGAACATTTTTATGTATTTATATGTCTGGCCTTGTTCGTGCCTATCGGCTATTGATTATGAATGAAGCCTATCAGCAGAAAAGAAAGTGAGGATATTATGAAAAAAATATTGGTTACATTAGTGGCAATACTGGCACTCCTTTGTGGCTGTCAAGCCAACGAAAATACAAATGCTTCCGATTATGGAGATGATATTTCAAAGGCGCAGGAAATAGCTGTTATCTCTCCTGATACAGCGGAAGTTATTGATACGATTACTGATACAGAGGAAATAGAAGATTTTGTTTCGGCGCTGGATTTAGACCAATGGGAATTAAAAACGCTGCCAGATGAAGCGTCTGAAATTGGTTCTTTTGGATTAGCACAAGAGGAAACAATCAAACTGGGGCAGACGGACACCGATGGAACGCTATATGATATTGCTACCATCACCCTATACAATGGAGCTTATATCAGTTTTGAAATTGGCGGGTTCGATATGACTTTTGAAGTGAGTGAGGACACGGCTGATTATTTGAATGGATATTTTGAATAACATTGGTTGGAATGGCAGTAGGTACTACGATGAATTCCGTTAGTTAGAGAAGGAGGATTCGTGGGGGCCATCATCTGGCCACCTTAATTTGTACTTTCAAAACTGAATACCAGTCGCCCACCGGCGGCACCACCGAGCAGGAAATCTTGAAACAGGTTCCCTGCTTTTCTTATGCCGTTTTCAAGAAAGAGGACTGCTGATGGTATCAGAATACGTAACCGTCAAACCTCCGGGCGTATAAAAAAGGCCGCCACCTCAGCGGCCAGGCATTGAGATGGCGGTCAGGGATTCCATTAGATTTTAGCTTCTGCATTCCTTCGGTGCATTCACAGGGAGGAAAAATTCCGGCCAATCCTCATCCTTTTGGCTCTGTTCAGGTGCATTGTGGAGAAGCCAAACCAGATAGCGGTAAGGATCCAGGTCGTTCTCCTTTGCGGTCTCAATCAGACTGTAAATCACAGCGCTGGACTGGGCCCCGGCCGGGGTATTGGAGAATAGCCAATTCTTCCTGCCCATCACAAAGGGCTTTATGCTGCGCTCTGCGCGGTTGTTGGACAGCTCCAGCCTCCCGTCCTCCAGATAGCGCACCAGATAAGGCCACTGTTCTCGCAGATAGTGCAACGCCTTGCCCAGGGCAGACTTGGGCGCCGTCTTGGCACTGGCATCCTCAGCCCACGCCAACAGAGCGTCCAGAATTGGTTTTTCCAGTTCCAAACGCTTGTTGTATCGTTCTTCTGCTGTCAACTCAGAAAGGGTTTCCTCCAGCTGAAACAGCTTGGTACAATAGCACTCGCCAACTGCCGCCGGAGAACCCTGCCGTTTTTCCTTGGGCAGTGTCTGCAGTGCCTCGTCAAATTTTCTCCTGGCGTGGGCCCAGCAGCCCACCACCCGGATCTTCTCCGGCAGTTTGTGGTAGCCCTGGTAGCCGTCCGCGTGGAGCCATCCGGAGAAGTCCTTGAGAAAAGCTTGGGCATGCTCCGCCTTCCGGCTGGGCTGGTACTCATACAGCACAATGGGCTGTTTGGCACAGCCGCTGGTCCGGTAGAGCCACATATAGGACTTGCTTGTAGAAGTCCTGCCCGGTTCCTTCAGCACCTGCAGTGTGGTTTCGTCCCCGTGCAGTACGCTTTCTTGGCACAGCTTCCGGTGCAGTGCGTCATACACAGGCCGCAGCCAGGTGTCTGAGGCCTGCAGGATCCAGTTGGCCATGGTCTGCCGGGACAGCTTCAGCCCCTGCCTCTGAAACTCCTGCTCCAGACGGTACAGCGGCGAGTACATGACAAATTTCTGGGTCATAATGTGGGCCGCTGCTTCCGGAGAGGCAAAACTGCCAGGGCAGAATGTGGGCTTTTTGGGTGTCTTTCGGAGATTTCCTTCCCCCGTTTCCGCCTCGCACTGCTTGCAGGCGTAGGTGTAGTACACATCTTCCTGAATCCAGAACCGGGCCGGTTCCATCTTCAGGCTCCGGCGGACTTCTTTCCCGATCTCCTCCATCACCGAGCCGCAGGTATCGCAGATGCGTTCCTCTTCGGAAAGCCGGTGCTCCACCACTTCCGTGGGGGTTCCTTCCGGCACAATGTCCAGCACATTGCCGCTCTGCCGTTTCCGGGCGTGGGCTTTCACCTTCACCTGCTCCGCTGTGGCATTCTTGGTCCCATAGGCATAGGCTTCCGCCTCATTGGCCATGAGAGACAGCTGGTCCATAAGGCCCTCTTGGAGCCGCTCGGAGGACGCGCCAAACTGACGCTTCTTGGCAAGTCCAAGCTGCTCCAGAAGCCATTGGTTCTGGAGCTTTAACTCAGTCAATTGTGCCTGCTGAGATTCATATTCCTCCCGTGAGAGGGTCACTATTTCCGGGTTGTTTGTGGCTGTGTTCTTCTTGTTTTCCATGGGAAAATCATACCACAAAACAGTCTAAAAAGCCAGTGTTTTCGCCACGTTTCGGCTTTAGAGAATGCTCAAACCGGACACCGCCTTGTTTGCCTTTGGCTGCTCGGTCTTCAGTCCTTCCATCAGCCAGCGGTACTGCTGCGGCGTCAGCTGCCGCACCTCGTCTTTGTTTCGCGGCCACTGGAACGCTCCGTTCTCCAGCCGTTTATACAGCAAGAGAAATCCGTCTCCCTCCCAGTACAATCCCTTGATGCGGTCTTGTCTTCTGCCGCAGAACAGGAACAACTTTCTCTGAAAGGGGTCCAGTTGAAACTGAGACTGTACGATACTGGCCAGTCCGTCAATTCCCCGCCGCAGATCCGTGTATCCGCATGCAATGTAAATGGGGCAGCTGCAGTTGAAATCGTTCAGCATGACTTCGCCGCCTGGAGTAGTGCTTGCAGCGTATTCTTATCCGCTCCCTCGTAGACCTGGATCTGCACACCACTGATTTCCAGAGATGCTACCACGTGCCCGGGGAATGGAGAAGCCTCCATGACCGGCACTTCTGCGAAGGTTACCTCCTGGACTTCCTTCAAGGCCTGGAACACCTTCCTCTGCCAGGAAAAATAGGTGGATACTGCGATCCCATTTTCCTGGCACCACTGCACTACTGTCAGCCCGCTGTTCCGGCAGGCCTCCACCCGCCGGCCCCATTCTGCCAGCCGCTGCTGCCGGTTGACTCTCTGCAAACTCTCCAGTTGCTCCATGCCGTTACCTCACTATCTCAAAGTCTTGAATACTATCTGATACTACTGTGTACTTCCTTAGACTCTTATAGTGTGGCAGAGTTTTTCTCTTCTGGCAAGGCGCCCGTTTATTTTACGCTTACCAGAATACCAAGACCAACTTGCGAAATGGCAATATATAGCTGGCTCTCTGGCGTGTACCGCAATGCTGTTCATGCTCGGAAAATGAAGGTCCTTAAAAAGCTCAGAGCTTTGTTGGAAGGCTCCATAGAGCAATCCTGATTATCCCAAAGAGCCTATAAATACGGGCAAATCCCTGACCCGGCTGCCCCTGCCGGGCCGGGGATTTTGCTTGTTGGGGCATATCCCCAACCCCTGTTTCTGTCTGGTAAGTTTACAATTCATCCATTCCCAAAGGTGATCTGCCACAGCATAATGAATATAAAGAAGCACTGATTTCTGCGGTTGCAACCGTATTTTGGTGGTATGCTATCGGCAAAAATCGTATGCTGATAGCGAAAGGCGGACACGGATATGACCTTTGGGGAAAATACAAAAGCTACGGAAAGAAGCCGGGCTGTCACAGGAGGAACTATCCTATCCGTTAGGCGTATGTGTCAACAAATAACTACATTTATGTCTTGAAAGGTTTACCTATACTTTCAAAACGCTTAAATTTCAAGATGTTACAGCGAATTGACAAATTGCCAACACTTCTTGCTTGCCAGTAAAACCCGAAAACTATATACTTGATACAACAAACGCAAGGAGGATTTTGCAAGTGAAGTTTAATGAGAAACTTATGTCCATTAGAAAAACGAAAGGCTTATCGCAAGAGGAATTGGGAATGGAACTTCAGGTTTCGAGGCAAACCATTTCTAAATGGGAATCTGGACAATCTTACCCGGATTTTCAAAGATTAGTTATGTTGAGTGACTACTTTGATATGACTTTGGATGAGTTGGTGAAAGATATTGATGTTCAAGATATACGCGATAAAAATTTAACTGATGAGAAAGTGGCGTCTATTTATTTAGATGTTGAAAATGTAAAAAACAAGTCCAGAAAATTAGTAAAAATCTTTTGTTATGTTGGTGTCATATTGCTGGGAATAGTTATTTTATCATTTATTCTGCATTTGTTTTTTCCCGACATAGAATGGTTTTGGGGAAGTACTTAATAACTAATCATTTAGCAAAGCCATCCGAGCCATACAAAATTAAATATCCAGCCGCCACCGAGCAGGAAATTAAAAGGTTTCCTGCTTTTCTTATGCCGTTTTTCAGAAGGAGGACTGCTGATGGTATCAGAATACCAAGATAACTTGTGAAATGGAAATATATGGCTGGTGTTCTGGCGTGTACTGCAATGCTGTTCATGTTCGGAAAATGATGGCCCTCAAAAAAATTTTGGAATAATCGTTGTGCAACCTCTCACCCTCAACGGCAAATAGGGTGAGAGGTTCTTTTTATGGCCTCACAGCACCTTGAAAACTGCATACCCATTCATCAAGCACATTCCCGCTGCTTTGGCGAAAGCCAAAGCCCAGGTAGCGGCTGCGCGGCGATCTGTCGGGAGAAAACAACGAGACACCACCGAAAAAAGAAATTGTAGGTCTTTGGTTTGTTCTTCCTGGCAAGGAGCGAGAAACAGCAGGCTGCCAGTACCGGGCGGCTCCCGGTACGGCCATGACCAGCAGCGGAGCGATACTCCCGTCCAGCCTAACGTCCGAGCGTTGAAGCGGTTTGCGGCCGTGATCCGTCGCAGGCAATGGGGGCGGTTGCGTGAGAACCACGCGAGGGGTGAGATTCCCCGTGGAGCTGGTGAGCTGCCAGCCGTTTGATGACTTCCCACCACGGTGCTTCGGGGTGTCGAGGACAAATAGGAGCACCTTTGAAATACGGGCCGTACAGCAGGACGGGCCAATGAAAACAAGAGGATTGTTTTATCACTCCCCGGCCTTCATTCTGTTCTGCTGTTCGGCTCTACATAGGCGGCACCTGCCGCCTGCATTTCAAAGGGAGGTCATAAAGCATGAACAGAACATATCATCGCGGCGATATGTACTATGCCGATTTGGGCCGGGGAATCGGTTCCGAGCAGGAAGGTTATCGCCCTGTCCTGATTATTCAGAACGATACTGGAAACAAGTACAGCCCCACGGTCATTGTGGCGGCCATATCCAGCAAAGTGGACGCCAAGGCCAAGCTGCCCACCCATTACCTTCTCAAAGCAGAGAACGGCCTGGAGCTGCCTTCTCTGGTGCTGATGGAACAGCTCCGCACCATTGATAAAAGGCGGCTGGAAACGTACATCGGACATCTGGAGGAACAGCATATCCGCCGGCTCAACCGCGCTCTGGCTGTCAGCGTGGGATTGATCGAAGAAACACCGAAAAACTTAATCATGTGCCTTTGTCCGGCCTGTGCCAATAACTTCTACGGCACAGGCTCTTATTATTTGCGCAGGGTTCACCCTGGCCGGGTGGAAAAGGACATCTGCACCTACTGTGGCCAGCGGCCTGGTTTTGATTATGAAGTAGTTAAAAAGAAGGAAAGGAAGTGAAGATTGGATATGGAAAAGCTGATTACTCGTAAGGAGGCGGCAAAATTGTTGGGAATCAGCCTTGCCACCTTGGATGAAGCCAGAAACAGCGGTTTGATTTCCTATATTCAATATGTACCGAATGGGTGCGTATATTTCACTTCTGCCTACCTTCAGGAATATGTTGCTAAATGCACCTATCGGGCAAAACCTGTGGAAAAGAAAGCAACCTACCGAAATGTGCGAGGAAACAAATCGCACCTTTGAGCAAATCGTGCGGTTTTGGTAAAACAAAGATACAACACTGATTGCATTTGGAGGTAGAAAAATGGCAGCAAAAAGAAAACGAATTCCCAGGTACAGCAAAGTCCAGATAAATGGGCATGAGTATTACAAAACAGATATTGAGGACGCAGATGGCAAACGGGTGATTCTTTACGGAAAAACCCGCGAGGAAGTTTACGACAAGGAAATGGCGGCTCTTGAGCAAATCGACAACGCCACATTCCGGCGTAAATCCCCCACGGTTGCCGAGTATTGTGAAAAGTGGCTTCTGATGCAGTCTGTCCATGTCCGTGCCACCACATTAATTGATTATACATCCAAGGTGCGGCGGCATATTATCAAGGAGCTGGGTGAGAAACGAATGGCCGATGTAACCCTGGATGACATCCAGGTTGCCCTTGTGCCAGTCTCTAAAAAGTCTGCTTCAGTCTATAAGTCCGTGGTAATCCTCTACAAGTCTATTTTCCGGGCGGCCAAGGAAAGCCATGTGATTGATACAAACCCGACGATATACCTTGAAGCAAAAGGTGGAGGCGTTCCGCAGGAGGAGCGGCAGGCTTTGACGGATGAACAGGTAGAACGGCTTTTGGACGCCATTCGCGGGTTGCCGCCCTATGTATTTGTGATGATTGGCCTGTATGCTGGGCTGCGGCGGGAAGAAATCCTTGCGCTGCAATGGGATTCGGTATATCTGGATACAGATGCGCCGTATTTGACGGTCCGGCGGGCGTGGCACACGGAACATAACAGGCCGGTCATTCTCACAGAGTTAAAAACGAAGGCTGCGGAGCGGAATATCCCTCTCCCGGATCGTTTGGCAGAGTGCTTGAAAGAGGCAAAGAAAAAATCGACATCAGACTATGTAATTGCCAACCAGGATGGAGAGCCGTTGTCTTATACGCAGTTTAAGCGTCTTTGGCAGTATATTGTGACACGGACAGCAAAACCGAGGATAGCCCGCAAACTTGTGGATGGGAAATATGTGAAGTATATGCTTTACCCGAAGCTGGGAGAGAAAGCCCGGAACAATGGGCATGTGGTATATAGCTTGGATTTTGAGGTTACGCCACACATGCTTCGTCATACCTACATCACAAATTTGATTCATGCTTCGGTAGACCCGAAAACAGTTCAATACTTGGCTGGCCATGAGAGCAGTAAGATCACGATGGACATTTATGCGAAGGTAAAGTACAACAAGCCGGAGCAACTGGCAGGAGTTTTAAGCGGAGCCTTTGCAGAATGGGATGGCGGTGAATACGAAGCGGCACAATAACCAGACAGAAAACGCATAAAGGGCGGGGAGTGTTCCCCGCCCTTTGCGTTTTACAGAATCGCACCTTTGATTGAGCCATGGTTTTTCAGTATAAAGAAGGTATCGGCGCTGAAATACATATTAAATAGAAAGGAACTGAAATCATGGCGAAAAAGCAAGAAAATGTTCCCCGGTATGGCACTACCATGCGGAGAGGGATTCAATATTACAGGACTCGGATCACCGATGCCGATGGAAAGAGGGTAGATTTGTATGCTGAAACCTGCGAGGAACTCCAGTTAAAGGAGATGGAGGCCCGACGTCAGGTAGAGGAGGCGGTTTTTCGCAGAAAACATCCAACGGTGGCAGAGTATTGCGAGAAGTGGCTGCTTATGCAGTCGGCAAAGGTATCTTCCGGCACGTTGAGAGGATATACCCAGACCATGAACAACTATATTGTCAAGCCTTTAGGCGATATGTATCTTGAGGATGTGACTGCAGACGATATTCGGCTTGCGATGATTCCATTGGCTTCAAAATCTGCTGGATTGTATAGTAAGGTAAATATGCTCCTGAAATGTGTCTTTTATTCGGCAGAGCGAAGCCAGTTACTTGAATATAATCCCTGTGAGGGACTCTCGGCCAAAGGGGGAAAACCGGGGAAAAAGATAAATGCCTTGACGGATGAGCAAGTGAAGCTGCTTTTAGATACTGTCCGAGGACTTCCACCCTATACCTTTATAATGATCGCTTTATATTCCGGTCTGCGGCGCGAAGAAATTCTGGGACTGCAATGGGACTGCGTATTTCTGGATGTTCCTACGCCGTACATCTCTGTACGGAGAGCATGGCGCTCAGAAAATAACAGGCCGGTGATTTCCACAACGCTGAAAACGAAGGCGGCTCGGAGAGATATTCCGATCCCAAAGTGTTTGACAGACTGCCTGCGGGAAGTGAAAGAGAAAACCGAATCGGAATATGTGGTTGCTGACAGAAATGGAAATCCTCTTTCATCTTCGCAGTTTCAGCGGGTATGGAAATATGTAACCGTTCGCTCTACGAAACCCCATAACTATTATAAGTATGTAAATGGCCAGTGCGTGAAGTGTACGGTAACGCCCACCCCTGGCAGTCATCAGAAAAATAACCCGAAGTTGGTGTATGCCATTGACTTTGATGTGACCCCACATCAACTTCGTCACACCTATATTACTAACCTGCTGTACGCAGGCGTTGATCCGAAAACTGTCCAATATCTTGCTGGGCATGAAAACAGCAAGACAACGATGGACATCTACGCTCAAGTAAAATACAACAAGCCAGAACAGCTTTTAAGTGTTGTGAACGCTGCATTTGCCCCATCTGCTGGCGCTTAAGGTATACGGATTTTTGTATGAAAGTAGTCCATCCCAATTCATAATGCATAAAAATCAGGGTGCTGGAGCATACAATCCCTCCGGCACCCTGATTGGGGTTAATTTTCTGATACAGCTTTTTGTACGGTCACATACTTCTGGTTACGGCTCCGTGGCTTATCTGGAATCGTCATTTGAAGTTGTCCGCTTTCCATCAAAGGACGAAGGTGGATTTGTGTAAAATTCTTTGTGTTTTTATATCCGCAATGTTCCATGATTTCCGCCTTGGATCGCGGCTCTTTGCAAAATGCCAAAATGGCAACTTGGGTGGTAACTTGGGTGGCGACTTGGGTCCTCACTTGGGTCCTCACTTGGGTCTCCACTTGGGTCACATCCTGCGGCCCGACCTTTTCCACGGCAATCGGTGCCAGCGGAACCACGGTACGGAACACATCGCCCTCGATAAATTCCGGGGTTCCGCCGGAGTAGAGCTTTTTGTATTTATATCATCAAAAAGTGGGGCATCCTGCCCTGTTACCAGGGCGTGACAGAGCAGGAGGCGTCCCCCAAAAATCTTTGTAAACTTTTTGCCTTGCCCCTATATTTTTGCACATAATTATGTTATAA
Organism: Drancourtella sp. An12; assembly: GCF_002160935.1. NCBI lineage: Bacteria > Bacillati > Bacillota > Clostridia > Eubacteriales > Oscillospiraceae > Drancourtella > Drancourtella sp. An12. The sequence goes on from NZ_NFLO01000014.1 coordinate 54,604, forward strand.
TAATATGCAAAGGAAAGGAGGTGGCGATATGCCGCAGATCAGACCGATTACAGACCTTCGCAACACCAACGAGATTTCGGATCTCTGCCATGCCCGCCGGGAGCCGGTATTCATCACGAAGAACGGGTATGGCGATCTGGTGGTGATGAGTATCGAAACCTACGAGGCAATGGTGGAAAATGCAGAGATGGACACTGCGATTTCAGAAGCAGAGGCTGAGTTTGAGCGGGACGGGCAGCTCCATGACGCAAGGGAGGCGCTGGCTTCTTTAAGGAGGAAGCATTTTGGATAAATACAGCGTCAAACTGATGAGCCGGGCGCTGCGGGATTTGGACGGCATCTACGATTACATCGCCCACACACTGCTGGAGCCGGGGACGGCTCTTAAACTGGTGGGCAGAATCGAGGACGCCATCCTGTCTTTGGAAACGATGCCCTACCGCTGCCCGGAACGGAGACGAGGGGCTTACGCCAACCGAGGATACCGACAGCTTTTTGTGGAGAATTACACCGCCGTTTTTCGGATTGATGAAGCAAAGAAAACCGTGATCGTGGTGACGGTTCGCTATTCCCCAAGTGAATTTTGAATTGAATAATGGATTACGCAAAACGCATTTTATGCCGGTATACAACGACTCGGAAGCAGCCTCCAAGCTACGAACAGTTGAGCGTCACAGATGAGAATAAACGCAGATTCCGGCCCCCCATTTTTATGATTAAATACTGGGGCAACATTTGAGGGCAGGGCCCAAAAAGCCCGTAATATCAAGGAAAACCGGCGCTAAACTGTACGCCAGTACGGTCTCAAGGCAGCTCGTCGCGCGCCTCAGTTCAGCAAGAGATAATCTGCTGTTCAAACCGTATCAAAATGGTTCAAAAACCCCGGAAAATCAAGGTTTTCCGGGGTTTTACTGTATCTAAACGGGCTGATATGGTTTGACCAAATTTGGCAAATCGAGAGCCGCTTTCACCCAATTTTTAGTGGTTAAATATAGGACAACCGGCAAAAATGGGGGTAAAAAAAGGGGTTAGTGGTTAAATTATAGGACAACCAAGAGCCGATTTTTGGGGTGTTTTTGGAGGTGCTTTTCAGCCTGCCTTCCCCTCGTTTTGGGCTGTGGCAGTTTGGCATAGTTTGACCTAATTTGAATAATTGAATATGAATTTGATACAGCACTCAGTATAAAATGACTGGGTGCTTTTTTCATTTCAGGAACTCGTATTCCGGCGATAGAAAGAGCCGTCACTTCACTTTTTATTTTGGAGTGGCGGCTTTTTCTATTTCCAGAAGCAACAGCAACAATTAGAAATGAGGTGAAGTCAATGAACACGCAAATCATTGCCATTGCCAACCAGAAGGGCGGCGTTGGCAAAACCACCACCTGTGCCAATCTTGGAATCGGTTTGGCGCAGGCTGGAAAGAAAGTTCTGCTGATCGACGGAGACCCGCAAGGAAGCCTGACGATCAGCCTGGGCAATCCCCAGCCGGACAAGCTGCCCTTTACGCTGTCGGACGCTATGGGACGCATCCTGATGGATGAGCCGCTCCGTCCCGGCGAGGGTATCCTGCACCACTCTGAGGGCGTAGACCTGATGCCTGCGGACATCCAGTTATCCGGTATGGAGGTATCCCTGGTAAATGCTATGAGCCGTGAGACTATCTTGCGGCAATATCTGGACACGCTGAAGGGGCAATACTCCCATATCCTCATCGACTGTCAGCCCTCCCTGGGGATGCTCACGGTCAATGCGCTAGCCGCTGCGAACAGGATCATTATTCCCGTTCAGGCGGAGTATCTGCCCGCCAAAGGGCTGGAACAGCTGCTCTCCACGGTAAACAAGGTAAAGCGGCAGATCAACCCCAAGCTCCAGATAGACGGTATCCTGCTGACGATGGTGGACAGCCGAACCAACTTTGCCAAAGAGATCTCCGCGCTCCTGCGGGAGACCTATGGCAGCAAGATCAAAGTATTCGGCACAGAGATCCCCCATTCTGTCCGGGCAAAGGAAATCAGCGCCGAGGGAAAAAGCATTTTTGCCCATGATCCCGGCGGCAAGGTGGCTGAGGGTTACAAAAATCTGACGAAGGAGGTGTTGAAACTTGAAAAGCAGCGCGAAAAAAATAGAGCTGGCCTCGGTAGATGATCTGTTTTCCACCGAAGAAGGCCGCCAGGATGCAAAGCTGGAAAAGATTCAGGAAATTCCGTTGTCTGAACTGCATCCGTTTAAGAACCACCCATTCAAAGTCAAGGATGACGAAGCCATGATGGAGACTGCTGACAGTATCAAGCAGTATGGCGTTCTGGTTCCGGCCATTGCCCGACCGGACCCGGAGGGCGGTTATGAGCTGGTAGCCGGACACAGGCGGCACAGAGCCAGTGAACTGGCAGAAAAGGAGACCATGCCGGTCATTGTTCGGGATTTGGATGATGATGCCGCCACGATCATTATGGTTGACAGCAATTTGCAACGAGAAAGCTTGCTCCCAAGTGAAAGAGCCTTTGCCTACAAGATGAAGCTGGATGCCATGAAACATCAGGGAGAGCGAGTTGATTTAACTTCGTCCCAAGTTGGGACGAAGTTGAGAGCCGATGAAATATTGGCTCAGCAGGCTGGTTCAAGCAGAAATCAAGTTCAGCGCTATATCCGTCTGACAGAGCTGATTCCTGAATTGATGGATATGGTAGATGAAAAGAAGATTGCCCTGAACCCTGCCTATGAGCTGTCCTTTCTCAAAAAGGAGGAACAGGTAGACCTGCTGGACGCGATGGACAGCGAACAGGCTACCCCTTCCCTTTCCCAAGCCCAGCGGCTCAAGAAATACAGCCAGGAGGGGCATCTAACCCTCGATATGATGCGTGTCATCATGGGTGAGGAAAAGAAAAGTGATCTGGACCGAGTGACATTTACCTCTGACACTTTGCGGAAGTATTTCCCTAAAAGCTATACGCCCCAGCGGATGCAGGAAACCATCATCAAGCTGCTGGAGGCATGGCAGAAAAAGCGTCAGAGAGACCAGGAACGATGAAAGGAGCCGCCTATGAGGGATATTTCAGCCCGTGAGCTGAAAGGACACAACATTCTCGCCGTAGAGAGGTTTTGGGATAACACCCGCTGGATGATCGAGTTTTCCGTCCTGCGTCCCAGCACTCCTTACGGCAGCCCCGGAGATGAAATGCGGCTGTTTTTGACTGAGGACGGGTATCAGGCCGCCCTGCAAAGCCAGCAGCGCCGGGAGATCAAGATCAAGCGTTACGCTCGTGTGATTGAGGGACATATCCTCGATTTCAAACCAGGAAAACGCCGCCGCTCATAAACCCATACAACGAAAGGAAAGGAATGACTATGTGTACGGTAAAGGAAATTCAAGAAGCAATCCGGGAAGATTGCAAATCTCAGCATGACATGGATTCAACGGATATTGACCGCGTGATGCAAACACTTCCTTTCGCCCAGGAGGAGCCATTTACAGAGGCGCGTCCCCAAAAGCCGCTGTTTTGGTTTTATGCAAGAAAATTTGAAAAGCGTTGAACACCGCAATTCTTTGAAATGAGGATTGCGGTTTTTTTGTACCCAAAATTCGGAAGGAGTGAGGTCGATGGCCGTTTTTCGCATTGAACGGACCCGTGATTACACTGTGATGAGCAATCATCATTTACGAAATGCAAACCTGTCGTTAAAAGCCAAGGGGCTGCTTTCCATGATGCTGTCTTTGCCAGAGGACTGGAATTACACCACCCGTGGCCTTGCAAAGATCTGTAAGGAGGGCGTGGATGCCATCGGTGCTGCCCTGCGTGAACTGGAAGGAGCCGGATATATCGTGCGCCACCAGAGACGCGATAAAAGTGGGCGGATTACAGATACCGAGTATGTTATTTATGAACAGCCCCAGCCAGATATGTCCCAGCCGGATACGGCTTCACCAGATACGGAAAACCCGGATATGGTAAAACCGGATACGGAAAAGCCCGCAGAATTAAATATAGAGAAATCAAATACAGAAAAATCAATTACTTATGGATCAAGTACCGATTCCATTCCCTTCCGGGAAACAGCGGCGGCAAGACCGCCGGAACGGAAAGGAAGGGATGCGATGTCTGTCACAGAGATAGAAAATTATCGGGAGTTGATTTTGGAGAATATCGAGTATGACTGCTTGAAGCAGCGTTATCCTCTCTACCTGGATGACCTGAATGAGATCGTAGAGCTGTTGGTCGAAACGGTCTGTGCCAAACGAAAGACCACCCGGATCTCTGGGGCAGACTTCCCTCACGAGATCGTGCGTTCCCGTTTTTTGAAACTGGACAGCTCCCACATCGAGTTTGTCATGGACTGTCTGCAAAAGAATACCACCCAGGTACGCAACATGAAGCAGTACCTGCTTGCAGTGCTGTTCAATGCGCCTACCACCATGAACAATCACTTCACTTCATTGGTCAACCACGATATGCACGCAGGCGGCTGGTAAAGGCCGCCTTTTATCATGCCAAAGGAGGCACGACATGAACCAGATGGAAATTTTCAAAAACCCGGAGTTTGGCAGTATCCGGGTCATCGAAGAAAACGGCAAATACCTGTTCTGCGGAACGGATGTGGCCGCTGCGCTGGGGTACAGCAATCCCCGCGATGCAATTATCCGCCATTGTAGGTATGTCGTGAAACGCGACGCACCTCACCCACAAAGCCCCGACCGCAAAATCAGTATGACTTTTATCCCCGAAGGAGATTTGTACCGCCTGATCGTTCACAGCAAATTGCCATCGGCAGAACGGTTTGAACGGTGGGTGTTCGATGAGGTCCTGCCTACCATTCGTAAGCACGGGGCCTATCTCACAAAAGAGAAGTTGTGGGAGGTTGCCACTTCCCCGGAAGCTCTGATGAAGCTCTGCTCAGACTTGTTGGCTGAGCGTGAAGCGAATATTTCTCTGCGTAAGGAAAATGCACAGCTGGAGGGCAAAGCCGCTTTCTATGACCTGTTCATCGACTTAAAGCACAGCACCAATCTCAGGACTACCGCCAAAGAGTTGGATGTCCCGGAGCGCCGGTTTGTTCGGTTTCTGATAGAACGGCGTTTTGTGTACCGCACGGCATCCGGCAATGTGCTACCTTATGCCAATGTGAAAAATGCAGGGCTGTTTTGCGTCAAAGACTACTGCAACCACGGCCATACCGGTTCCTACACGCTGGTCACGCCCCAGGGCAAGCTCTACTTTGCCCAGCTGCGGGAGATGATCTTGCTGGTCTCATAAGAACAGAAAGGAAGTGGGTTTTATGCAGGAAGGCAAAACAATCGGTCAACTGATGGAGGAAATGCGCCAGAAAGCCGGGGCGCAGAACTATCACGGTCATGACTACATGGATTTCCAGCGATTTGCGGAGAACACGCGGCACATGATTATTTTTGATGTGCTGACGCATGACTCCCCGGTGGGCTGGAAAGGAGAACGCACCCGCCTGTTTTTGTCAGATATAGGCTATGAAAAAGCTCTGGACAGTCAGGCAAAGGGGCAGATCAAGATTCTCAACCATGCAAAGGTCAGAAATGGAGATTTGTTTTATGACCACAAAGAACAGATACGATAGGAGGTATCCGATATGAATGAGGAAAAGAAAGTACCCTTCAAGTGGGAATATGGGGAAGAAACCATATCGCTGCAACTTGGGATGTATGCGAATAATCAGCGGCTTTATATCGGCATGATTACCCATACAGAAGATGGAGCAGAACCGTTTGCAGATATGACGGTGAACCTTCCGGGGTATTCCCTGGACCCCGGAGAGGCGTTTATTTCCGGTGACATCAGCAAGGACTTGCTGCGATTCATCAAAGAGAACAAATTGGGGAAGGTGCTTCCCTATCAGGTGCAGTCCGGTTATGGGAAATATTCTGCTGTTGCCTTTGAGCTGGAGAAGTTGAAGGCATTTGATCCCAAAGGTGTGGCAGAGTTTCGGGAAGTGTGGAATCTGCCGGATAAGAAACCGGTAAAGAAAAAGAGCCGCGGGATGGAGCGATGAAGAAATATTTTCTCCGGCGCCTGGTGGTCCCGCCTTAGAAATAAATGCACCACCCCTGCAAACTTCGTGGAAAGACCTGCTAACAAAAGTCAAGTAGAAATTTCAGGTTTTGGGAGCAGCGAAAAAGGCAACACAAAATCAAGCCGCTGAGCAACTCAAAATCGAAACGGCGGCCAGCCAGATGGCATAACGCAGGGAAATCAGTCGTGTTCCAGGGAATCCAAATAGGCTTTCACAGAAGCGTAGTAGATACGCAAGAACTTGTTGGCGGATGCCATCATGTAGACACGGTATGGCTTGCCCTCAGAGCGTTTCTTGTTCATGAACTGGTAGACCGGCTCATCCATTGGAGCGCATTGCAGGAGGACGCCCATCACCAGGAAAAGTGTCCTGCGCAGTGAGGCAGATCCCCTCTTGGAAATGCTGCGGCTGCGGACATCTATTTGGCCAGATTGGTAGGGCGGGGCGTCAATGCCTGCAAAGGCCACCAGCGCTTTCTTGGAATGAAAACGGCGCACATCGCCAATTTCAGCTATGAGTTGGGGGCCGAGTGTAGGGCCAACACCAAACATTCCCATCACTACAGGATACTCCGGCAGAGAAGCTGCCAGAGACTGCATCTCCTGCTTGAGAGCAGCTAATGCGGCGGAAGTTGTCTGGAGTTGGGAAATGGCCTGTTCTACCAAAAGTTTTGCCGTATTTGTTTTCGGCATGACACCGAAGCGTCCACAGGCAGAGGCATAAATATCCAACGCCTTATCTTGGCTGAAATTGTAGCCGTGCTTTCTGCACCACTTCTGGTACTTGGCGGTAAAGGCTTTCTTAGACAGACCACAGACACACTCGCAATGCCAAAAAGTGGCGACAAAGTCCACCCACTTCTCACTGCCATCGGCGCGGGGCGGACTGGTAAACAGGCGGTTTGCGTCTGGGAAAGCGGTGTCCAGCAGGGAGATCAGGTTGTTTTTCAGCATGGTCTGTACTTTGGAATACTGCTGGTACTGCCGGTAGCAGGTCTTCAGCATGAGCCGGGTGTCCTCTTCCGGAACATATCTCGGAAGTGTGAGCCAGTGGTCAAGGCCGTAGTTGGCCAGCTTCACGGCATCCTTCTTGTCGGTCTTGCCCCGTCTTAAACTGTTGTTCCCGTAGTCGTGCACCAGCATTGCATTGACTACGGAGACATAAAGCCCCGCGCCGTGGAGTAGCCAGGCCACCGGCGCATGGTAATTGCCCGTGGATTCCATCACCACACGGGTCTCACCGTCCAGGTTTTTGAGCAGCCTTGCCAGCTCGCTCAGTTCGCTGGCGGTGTGGCGCACTTCAAAGGGTGAAACCACTACCTCTCCGAAGGGCCGCATGACTGCAATCATGCTCTTGCCTTTGGAAACATCGATGCCAACGCAGTTCATTCACATTCCTCCAATACAAAGAATCTGCAACCGGAAATCCATCTTTTCTCGCTGCCGATTCAATCTATTGGGTGACACGAACTCTCCGGTATCCGGTGGCTCAACCTGCTCAAATCGAACGCTGCAACAAGAGGATGGCTAACAGTCTTTCCAACGGACATAAAAGCCCAAGGAGGCAAGGGTCAGCCAGTTGCTCCCCTTATTGTAGCTTAGGCTCGAGATGGAGGGAAAGCCGGACTGGCTGCCCGGCTTTCCTGTCCAAATTTATTGTAATAGGAGGCGATGAAAATGCAGGAAGAAGTGGAAAACAGAACTTTAACGCTGGTTGTCAGTGGAACAAAGTTCACCGGCAGACTGCTCAAAGCCGCCATCAGCAAGTACATGGCCCACTGCAAGGAAAAGAAGCTGCAAAAGCAGAGAAGCCGTGACGCTCCTGTGACACCCCACGGAAAACAGACCGTCAAGCAGCTCATTGGTCAGAATCAGGGGATTTCCAATATCGAGATCACAGACCCTTCCATCAAGGAATTTGAGAAGATCGCCCGGAAATATGGTGTGGATTATGCGGTGAAGAAAGACCGCAGCAGCTCCCCGCCCAAGTACCTGATCTTTTTCAAAGGCCGTGACGCCGATGCGCTGACCGCTGCATTTACCGAGTACACCAGCAAAAAGGTCAAGAAGGCCGAGAAAACGGAACGCCCGTCTGTGCTGGCAAAACTCAGTCAGTTCAAAGAGATGGTCAAAAATGCCGTGGTGGACCGCACCAAGCGAAAGGAGCTGGAACGATGAAAAAGCAGTTTGACATCAAAAAGCTCGTTTTGCTGAACCTGCCCTATCTCCTAATGGGGCTGTTTGCTACTAATTTCGGGGAGGCATGGCGACTGGCTCAGGGGGCAAATGCTTCAGAGAAATTCCTTTCCCTGTTTGCTGTCCTGCCTGGGGCGCTGCAAAGTTTCTGGCCCAGCCTGCACCCGTTGGATCTGCTGGTGGGGCTGTGCTGCGGTGCCGGCCTGCGTCTGGCGGTGTATCTCAAAAGTAAAAACGCCAAGAAGTACCGTCACGGCATGGAGTATGGTTCTGCCCGTTGGGGAACCCGTGAGGATATTGCTCCCTACATCGACCCGGTGTTCCAGAACAATGTCATTCTCACAAAAACCGAAAGCCTGACCATGAACAGCCGACCCAAGGACCCAAAGACCGCCAGAAACAAAAATGTGCTGGTGATCGGCGGCTCCGGTTCCGGTAAGACCCGTTTCTGGCTCAAACCAAATCTGATGCAGATGCACAGTTCTTATGTGGTCACAGACCCGAAGGGAACCATTTTGGTGGAGTGCGGGAAAATGCTCCAAAGGGGCGCACCCAAACTGGGAAAGGACGGAAAGCCTATGAAGGATAAGCACGGCAAGGTCATTTATGAGCCGTACCGCATCAAGGTCCTCAATACCATCAACTTCCGAAAATCAATGCACTATAACCCTTTCACCTATATCCATAGTGAAAAGGACATCTTGAAGCTGGTCACAACGCTGATCGCCAATACCAAAGGCGAAGGCAAGGCCGGGGACGATTTTTGGGTAAAAGCAGAAACCTTGCTGTACTGCGCGCTGATTGGCTATATCCACTATGAGGCTCCGGTGGAGGAGCAGAACTTCTCCACCCTCATTGAGTTCATCAACGCCATGGAAGTCCGTGAGGATGACGAGGAGTTCAAAAACCCCGTGGATCTGATGTTTGATGCACTGGAAGCCGAGAAGCCAAACCACTTTGCGGTGCGCCAGTATAAGAAATATAAGCTGGCCGCCGGAAAAACAGCCAAGTCGATCCTGATTTCCTGTGGTGCGCGCCTTGCGGTATTCGACATTGCAGAGCTGCGTGAGGTCACAGCCTATGATGAGCTGGAACTGGACACTCTGGGAGACCGGAAAACTGCTCTGTTCCTCATCATGAGTGATACGGACGATAGCTTTAACTTCCTAATCTCTATGTGCTACACCCAGCTGTTTAATCTGCTCTGCGAAAAGGCGGACGATGTGTATGGCGGCAGGCTTCCAGTCCATGTGCGCTGTCTCATTGATGAAGCCGCCAATATCGGGCAGATTCCTCGTCTGGAAAAGCTGGTGGCCACCATCCGAAGCCGTGAGATCTCCGCCTGTCTGGTGTTGCAGGCGCAGAGTCAGCTCAAGGCGATCTATAAGGATAATGCGGATACCATCATCGGCAACATGGATACTTCCATCTTCCTGGGCGGTAAGGAGCCGACCACCCTCAAGGAGCTGGCTGCCGTGCTGGGCAAGGAAACCATCGACACCTACAACACCGGAGAGAGCCGTGGCCGGGAAACCTCCCACTCTCTCAACTATCAAAAATTGGGGAAAGAGCTGATGAGCCAGGATGAGCTTGCTGTTATGGATGGCGGCAAGTGTATCCTCCAGCTGCGTGGTGTGCGGCCTTTCCTTTCGGATAAGTACGACATTACCAAGCACCCCAATTTCAAGTACACTGCCGACGCGGACGATAAGAACGCTTTTGACATTGAAGCATTCCTGTCCGCAAGGCTGAAACTCAAGCCCAATGAGGTCTGCGATGTCTATGAAGTAGACACAAAGGGCGCTTAACACTGTTCGCTTTTGAAGGGAGTGATCTTATCTATTCGCCGCACCTGCCCTCTACGGGCCATTGGCGTACAAAGCGGACAATCGCAAGAAAAAATAATGAAAAAGGAGGACAGCCGGAATCATGCCCCCGGAAACCGGGCGACAGATTGTTCCGGCTTTTGTATGCCTATGAAACATGACAAACCTATTTTTTAATCAGATTCCGGCTAACAAACTATATGGCATTTTTTGAACAGGCAATCACCGTTCTTCAGACCCTCGTTATCGCGCTCGGTGCCGGTCTCGGTATCTGGGGCGTTATCAACCTGCTGGAAGGTTACGGCAACGACAACCCCGGCGCAAATGCTCATGTACGGTAAGGAAGCAAGCAACCGAAAACAAGAGATAGACCGCCAGCACTACACTATTCCGAACCAAAGACCAAAAGATAAGCATTGTGGGAAAATCTAAACTTTTGGATTTTCCTACAATGCCAACTACGGCGGAATCCCTCCCACTCCTTATATCTTTCTGTATACATTGAATTTGTATTTAGTAAAATGCAGACAACACCACGGATCGGCTTTTGGTTGGACAATTCCAACCAAACACCACAGCAGACAGCAGAAAACATTCTGAACGCTAGGAAGCCGGTATGATTGTTACATATAAGGGGAAGAAAAATTTCTTTTAGGTACTTGCTTTCCTAAAACTGATGTGATATAATAGCTTCATTCTAGAAAAGGAGTAAAAAATATGCGGCAAGGTATTCTTAAATAAAACTATAATCAAATAGTGGGAACAAAGGATTATGATAGTTCCTTTTGTGGGGGCTTGATTTTTTGTACCCAATTTAAGAATACTTTTGCCTTATCAATTTTGACATATCCAAAAAAACAGCAGTCACAAATAGGTGTATGCTGTATATGTGTATGTCCGCAAATTATAATCCCCAGTGGTAAAAGTATTTTACTGCTGGGGATTTTTGTGCCCTTTCGGGCTGTAAAAGGAGGACAATCACATGAAAATAATCAATATTGGCATTCTTGCCCATGTAGACGCTGGAAAGACGACCTTGACGGAGAGCCTGCTATATGCCAGCGGAGCCATTTCAGAACCGGGGAGCGTCGAAAAAGGGACAACGAGGACGGACACCATGTTTTTGGAGCGGCAGCGTGGGATTACCATTCAAGCGGCAGTCACTTCCTTCCAGTGGCACAGATGTAAAGTTAACATTGTGGATACGCCCGGCCACATGGATTTTTTGGCGGAGGTGTACCGCTCTTTGGCTGTTTTAGATGGGGCCATCTTGGTGATCTCCGCTAAAGATGGCGTGCAGGCCCAGACCCGTATTCTGTTCCATGCCCTGCGGAAAATGAACATTCCCACCGTTATCTTTATCAACAAGATCGACCAGGCTGGCGTTGATTTGCAGAGCGTGGTTCAGTCTGTTCGGGATAAGCTCTCCGCCGATATTATCATCAAGCAGACGGTGTCGCTGTCCCCGGAAATAGTCCTGGAGGAAAATACCGACATAGAAGCATGGGATGCGGTCATCGAAAATAACGATGAATTATTGGAAAAGTATATCGCAGGAGAACCAATCAGCCGGGAAAAACTTGCGCGGGAGGAACAGCAGCGGGTTCAAGACGCCTCCCTGTTCCCAGTCTATCATGGCAGCGCCAAAAATGGCCTTGGCATTCAACCGTTGATGGATGCGGTGACAGGGCTGTTCCAACCGATTGGGGAACAGGGGGGCGCCGCCCTATGCGGCAGCGTTTTCAAGGTTGAGTACACCGATTGCGGCCAGCGGCGTGTCTATCTACGGTTATACAGCGGAACGCTGCGCCTGCGGGATACGGTGGCCCTGGCCGGGAGAGAAAAGCTGAAAATCACAGAGATGCGTATTCCATCCAAAGGGGAAATTGTTCGGACAGACACCGCTTATCAGGGTGAAATTGTTATCCTTCCCAGCGACAGCGTGAGGTTAAACGATGTATTAGGGGACCAAACCCGGCTCCCTCGTAAAAGGTGGCGCGAGGACCCCCTCCCCATGCTGCGGACGACGATTGCGCCGAAAACGGCAGCGCAAAGAGAACGGCTGCTGGACGCTCTTACGCAACTTGCGGATACTGACCCGCTTTTGCGTTGCGAAGTGGATTCCATCACCCATGAGATCATTCTTTCTTTTTTGGGCCGGGTGCAGTTGGAGGTTGTTTCCGCTTTGCTGTCGGAAAAATACAAGCTTGAAACAGTGGTAAAGGAACCCTCCGTCATTTATATGGAGCGGCCGCTCAAAGCAGCCAGCCACACCATCCATATCGAGGTGCCGCCCAACCCGTTTTGGGCATCCATAGGACTGTCTGTTACACCACTCTCGCTTGGCTCCGGTGTACAATACGAGAGCCGGGTTTCGCTGGGATACTTGAACCAGAGTTTTCAAAACGCTGTCAGGGATGGTATCCGTTACGGGCTGGAGCAGGGCTTGTTCGGCTGGAACGTAACGGACTGTAAGATTTGCTTTGAATACGGGCTTTATTACAGTCCGGTCAGCACGCCGGCGGACTTCCGCTCATTGGCCCCGATTGTATTGGAACAGGCATTGAAGGAATCGGGGACGCAGCTGCTGGAACCTTATCTCTCCTTCATCCTCTATGCGCCCCAGGAATACCTTTCCAGGGCTTATCATGATGCACCGAAATACTGTGCCACCATCGAAACGGCCCAGGTAAAAAAGGATGAAGTTGTCTTTACTGGCGAGATTCCCGCCCGCTGTATACAGGCATACCGTACTGATCTGGCCTTTTACACCAACGGGCGGAGCGTATGCCTTACAGAGCTGAAAGGATATCAGGCCGCTGTCGGTCAGCCGGTCATCCAGCCCCGCCGTCCAAACAGCCGCCTGGACAAGGTGCGCCATATGTTTCAGAAGGTAATGTAAAGATACATAATCGTCAAGACGGCAACAATCAGAAGTTATGGAGGGTAACAATGGAATATAGTAAGGAAGATTTAATGGAAGCAAAAAAGCAAATTTGGGGAGTGGGAGAGAACATGGGAACAGAGGAAAGTAAAAAAATCTGGGAGGAGAACGCACAATTTTGGGATAATGCAATGGGTGACGAATCTAATGAATTTCACAGAGAGGTAGTGCGTCCCAAAGTAACGGAACTTCTATCTCCTAATCCTGCGGATTACATTTTGGATATTGCGTGTGGCAATGGAAATTATTCTTCGTATCTTGCACAAAGAGGCGCTTCGGTTGTCGCTTTTGATTACAGCAAAAAAATGATAGAATTGGCTAAAAGACGGCAATCACAATATGCAAAACAAATTGAATTTTGTGTGGCGGATGCGACCGATAGAAAAAGTATATTAGAATTAAAAAGAAATCGAGCCTTTACGAAAGCAGTTTCTAATATGGCAATTATGGATATTACGGATATTGAACCACTTCTTATGGCTGTTTATGAACTGTTGCAGGAAAGCGGAATTTTTGTCTTTGCAACGCAACACCCTTGTTTTGTCACGTTGACTGAAAAATATATGACACCGCACAGTTACTATGATATAGCGATTGAAGGGCAACCGAAAGAGCAGATTTATTATCATCGTTCCATACAAGATATTTTTAACCTTTGTTTTAGAGCTGGATTTGTCATTGATGGATTTTATGAAGAATGTTTTAAAACCAACAAAGAAATTCCTATGGTAATGATAGTAAGGCTTAAGAAGGTAAAACGTGATAGCTTAAAATAAATTCAAGTTTGTCGGGTAAATAGCAAACCCAGCCGAGCCAGTCAACGGTCAAGATGAACGGCGCATATGCGCAGCCGTTGACAGCCCCGCCCGCCTTTGCTGGTAGGCAATCAAGGGGCGACAGCAAGAAGTGCCACCGCCCCGCACTATTATTCAGAAAGGGGAATTTCCATGACCGACCAGATAGCCTATCAAGAATATATCCAGCGCAGGTACAACGCCTTTTGCAAGACTGTTATCCGCTGTGCCGCCTTGGACAAGATTTTGAAGCTTAAACGGCAATGGGAACGGCAAGTTTCCCTTGACTATCTGATGAACGAGAAGTTTGTCCAGTTTGCCGCGTCGGAGCCGGACGAGGAATACCCATTTACCGTCTGCGGTCAGACCGTCCTGCTCTGCAACGCCGCCCTTGCCGACGCGATCTCTGTTTTGCCGGAGCAGACGCGGGAAGAAATCCTGCGCTATTACTTTCTGCGCCAGCCGCAGCGCGTGATCGGCGCGTGTATTGGCCGGTCACGCAGCACAGCGGGGCGGCATATCCAGCTTGCCTTGCAGCGGCTACGCGAAGAAATGGGGGTGAGCCGGTATGAGTAGACTTCTCCCCTATGAAACAATCCTCAAAGCCCGTGAGGGCGACCCAGAAGCCGTGAACGCTGTCCTGCTCCACTACGCCGGATATATCCGCTATTTCTCAAAAGTGAACGGGCAGGTCAACGCCGAGGTGGAGGACTATGTAAAGCAGCGGTTAATTGACTGTCAATTCAAGTTCCGGCTTGACGAACCACCGGACAAGTCATAAAAACTGAATACCAGCCGCCACCGACGCGGCCAGCGAAAGCAGTAAGTCTTGAAAAAGATTTACTGCTTTTTTTGTTGTCCGGCTCCGCTCCCGGCCATTTTGCCCCCTGCCGGTTGTAGTAGTAAGCGAGGAGGGAATTTTTCTGCCCTGGTGTTTGGCATTTGGAGCATTTACCCGTAGTAGAGGGCAAAGAGAAAGGATTTCTCCAACACCGGGTAGAAACCACTGCGTCCGGTGTCATTTTAGCGAAAGCGGGCAGGAATGCCCTTTACAGGATTAGTAGTAGCAGAAAAAGAGAAACAAACTTTTGTGGTTGCAGTTTTCCAAAAAAGTGGCGGACGGAAGTGAGAGAAAGTTTGCAGTCACGGAGAGCAAGTTTCTACCACGGTGCCAAAATCCGCAATTCTGCAGTTTTGCCCCTCGCGGGAAACTTGTTGGGGAGTGCCTTCCCCAAACCCTGCTCATGCGCCCTTACGGGCGAGAAAGGAGGTCACACCATGCG
Organism: Drancourtella sp. An12; assembly: GCF_002160935.1. Lineage (NCBI taxonomy): Bacteria > Bacillati > Bacillota > Clostridia > Eubacteriales > Oscillospiraceae > Drancourtella > Drancourtella sp. An12. The sequence continues at coordinate 69,682 of NZ_NFLO01000014.1, forward strand.
AAAGAAATACAACACGCCCCACCGCAGCCGCGTTGTGAAAACCCGGCTGTCCGAAGATGAGTATGCCGACTTCACAGCGCGGCTTGCGCCCTATGGTATCAGCCAGTCCGAATTTCTCCGGCAGGCGATACGGCGGGCGACCATACGCCCGGTTGTCCATGTGTCGTCGGTCAATGACGAGTTGCTTTCCGCTGTCGGGAAGCTGACAGCCGAGTACGGCAGGATCGGCGGCAACCTCAATCAGATTGCCCGGTATCTGAACGAATACGGCGTACCCTACAACACCCTTTCCGGCGAGGTACGCGCCGCCATATCCGACCTTGCCGTCCTCAAGTATGAAGTCCTCAAGAAAGTAGGTGACGCGGTTGGCAACACTCAAGCATATCAACTCTAAAAACGCCGACTACGGAGCCGCCGAGCAATATCTTCTCTTTGAGCATGACGAGTTTACCATGAAGCCCGTCCTTGATGAAACCGGCAGGCTTATCCCCCGCGAGGACTACCGGCTGTCCACGCTGAACTGCGACGGGGAGGATTTTGCCGTTGCGTGTATGCGGGCCAATCTCCGCTATCAGAAAAACCAGCGGCGGGAAGATGTGAAAAGCCACCACTACATCATCAGCTTTGACCCGCGGGACGGGCCGGACAACGGCCTGACCGTAGACCGGGCGCAGGCGTTGGGGGAACAATTCTGTAAAGAGCATTTTCCCGGCCACCAGGCCCTTGTCTGCACCCACCCGGACGGGCATAACCACAGCGGCAACATTCATGTGCATATCGTCATAAACAGCCTGCGGATTGAGGAAGTGCCGTTCCTGCCCTACATGGACAGGCCGGCCGATACGAAAGTCGGCTGCAAGCACCGATGTACCGACGCTGCCCTGCGCTACTTCAAATCCGAAGTCATGGAGATGTGCCACCGGGAGGGGCTTTATCAAATCGACCTCTTGAACGGCAGCAAGAACCGCGTCACCGACCGGGAGTATTGGGCGCAGAAAAAGGGACAGGCCGCGCTGGACAAGCAGAACGCCCCCATGATTGCCGATAGTATCACGCCCCGGCAGACCAAGTTTGAAACGAACAAGGAGAAGCTGCGGCAGACCCTACGGAAAGCCCTTGCCACCGCCGCCAGCTTTGACGAGTTTTCCTCTCTGTTGCTGCAGGAGGGTGTGACCGTCAAGGAGAGCCGGGGGCGGCTTTCCTACCTCACGCCGGACAGGACAAAGCCAATTACCGCCCGGAAGCTGGGCGACGATTTTGACCGCGCCGCTGTCTTTGCCGTTTTAGAGCAAAACGCCGCCAGAGCAGCCGAAGCGCCAGCCAGATCCCCCGATCCCCCACGCACCATAAAAGACCGCTTGCAGGTTGCCAGAGCCGAGATAGCCGCCCCGAAACAGGACGGAGTGCAGCGGCTTGTGGACATTGAGCAGAAAATGGCCGAGGGCAAAGGCCGGGGCTATGAACGCTGGGCGAAGATACACAATCTGAAGCAGGCCGCCAAAACGCTGTCCGTCTACCAGCAATACGGCTTTACTTCCCCGGAGCAGTTAGAAGCCGCCGTTGACACCGCCTATCAGAAAATGCGCCAGACCAGCGGCGAACTGAAAGCACTGGAAACGAAGCTGCAAGGGAAAAAGAAGTTGCAGCGGCAGGTGTTGGCCTACGCCCAGACCAAGGCCGCCCGCGACGGGCTGCGGGCACAGAAATCCGAGAAAGCCCGCGCCGCATACCGGCAGGCCCATGAGAGCGATTTTATCATAGCCGACGCAGCAGCCCGGTATTTCAAGGCGCATGGCATTACCAAGCTGCCCGCCCGGAAAGCGTTGCAGGCCGAGATCGAGCAGCTTATCTCCGAGAAAGACGGCCTGTATAACACCTATCACGAACAGAAACAGCGGTTCAAGGAGTTGCAGACCGTCAAGCGGAACATCGACCAGATTTTGCGCCGGGACGAGCCGCACCGCAGAAAGGAGCAGAGCCATGAGCGATAACCTGCCCCACATGGACTACCGCCAGCACCGGCGGGCGCGGCGGCTGGTACATGAGTGCTGTAACTACGATGAGGGGAACTGCCTGCTATTGGACGACGGGGAGCCTTGCGTGTGCGTCCAGAGCATTTCCTTTTCCCTCATGTGCCACTGGTTCCGTGTGGCTGTCCTGCCCCTTGACGGGGAGCTGGCCGCAGCCCTCTTGTGCCGGGGAAGCCGGAAACGGTGTGCCGTCTGCGGGGCGGCCTTTGTCCCCAAATCCAACCGGGGAAAATACTGCCCCGACTGCGCCGGGCGCATGAAGAAAATCAAAGCCGCCGAGAGAAAGCGGAAACAAAGGCAGAGATGTCACGCTTTAGAGCCTTTCAAACCCGCATAAATCAAGGCTTTTTTCGTGGGTGTCAAAGGGTACGCGATACATTTATCCTTTTCCCCCGGAAACGGCGTTTTAATGCGTGACAATACGCCAAAATCAACCCGAACACAGGGAGGTGATCCTATCGCTGATTATATCAGGGCAGACACGCGGCTGCCCGCCTATCTGCCGTATCCCCGTTTCCTGCTGAAAATGGAGATTTCACAGACCGCCAAGCTGCTGTATTCGCTGCTGTTAGACCGTTCCACCCTCTCCCAGAAAAACAAGTGGCTGGACGACGAGGGCAGGATTTATATTATCTATCCCATCGCGGAGATAGCAGAAATACTGGATAAAGGCAGCACCACCATCAAGGGGGCGCTTAATGAACTGGACACGGCGGGGCTGTTGGAACGGGAACGGGGCGGCTTCTCCGCACCGAACCGGCTTTATGTCAAAGTACCGCCAGTGCCACAGGTACAGTTTTCAGACCAACTGATGGCCGGAAGTCCGCCCCTCATAGAGCCGGAAAACCGTCCTACTGATGGTCAGAAAACCGACCTTATGATGGTCGGAAAACCGTCCCCTAACCAAACTACTATAAACAACCTTACAGAGAGCCAAACAAAGGGAGTGAGTGGGGGGCCGTCCGCGCCCTATGGCCGATATGGAAATATTTTTCTGTCACAGACCGAATACGACGAGTTGCAGGCAGAGTACCCTGACAGGCTGGAACGGTTCATCGAGGAAATGAGCCGCTACCTTGCCGCCAACGGGAAAAGCTACCAGAACTATGCCGCCGCCCTGCGGATATGGGCGGGGAACGACAAAAAGGAAGCCCCTAAAAAGGGCATACCAGACTACTCATGCAAGGAGGGCGAGAGTTTATGAAGAATGAAATCAACGCGGTTTTGGAGAATATGACGACCACCATCCCGGAGCCGGAGGACTACACCGGCGAGGACGGTTTACTGTACTGCGGCAAGTGCCGCAAGCCGAAAGAAGCCTATTTTGCGCCGGATAAGGCCGCTATCTTCGGGCGCGACCGCCACCCGGCAGAGTGCGACTGCCAGAGAACCGCCCGCGAGGAACGGGAAGCCGCCGAAAAGCGGCGCAGACACCTTGACACCGTGGAAGAACTGAAACGCCGGGGCTTTACCGACCCCACCATGCGGGACTGGACTTTCGAGAACGACAACGGCAGGAACCCGCAGACCGGGCTTGCCCGCCGGTATGTGGAGCATTGGGAAGATATGCGGACAGACAATATCGGCTGCCTGTTCTGGGGCGGCGTAGGCACCGGCAAAAGCTACCTTGCAGGCTGTATCGCAAACGCCCTCATGGAGAAAGAAATCCCCGTCCGCATGACGAACTTTGCTCTTATCCTCAATGACCTTGCCGCCAGCTTTGAGGGGCGCAACGAGTACATTTCCCGCCTTTGTCGTTATCCGCTGCTGATCCTTGACGACTTCGGCATGGAACGCGGGACGGAATACGGGCTGGAACAGGTGTTCAATGTGATTGACAGCCGTTACCGCAGCGGCAAGCCGCTGATCGTCACGACCAACCTTACGCTGGACGACCTGCACAACCCGGAGGACACCGCCCATTCCCGGATTTATGACCGCCTGCTTTCCATGTGCGTCCCGGTACGCTTTACCGGCGACAACTTCCGGCAGGAAACCGCCAAGCGGAAAATGGAGAGCATGAAGAAACTGATTACCGACTGAAAGGAGTATTGCCTATGGCAGATAACAAGCAGCACGACACCCGCACCACCCGCCGCCCTGACTGTGTGACGGAAATCCGCATGGGCAATTCCGTCCTTGTCGTGTCCGGCTATTTCAAGAAAGACACCACAACCACAGCCGCCGACAAAATGGCGCGGGTACTGGAAGCGGAAGCCGCTGCTACACAGGAGCCGACTTATCCGGCGTGAACCGGGGCATGGAAAAGCGGCCATGCCAGGGAGCATGACCGCTGGAACGAAAATCGGAAGTGCTTTAGCAATTCTTAATCTCATTCTCTATAAAATAATTTGCAATTTCAAAGGCTTTTATTCTTCTCTTTGCCAATGTGATTTGTGATTTATAACGCTCGGAATTATCCTTTGATTCAAATGTTTTTACTGTTTCTCTTAGCTTGTGCAGAGTTGAATCAATTTGCCTTTTGGCCGCGGTTAATTCATCTATTGTATACTTCATGTTTTCTCCTTTAACTTCTGATTTTTTTGTTAAATCAGAGTATACCACGGAGTTATGAACTTTTCTACTGCAAATATGGGACGACAACCCATACCATAAAAATCGGAAAATTGAAAAGCTGTAAAGAAGCAAATTTAACGCTTTTGCCGCTGTACAGCCCCCGCCGTTCCGTGGTACAATGAAACCACGGAATAGTGGGGCTGGCTGTCGGAAACGGAGGATTTTATGTTAAGACAAGCCACCCAAAACCTCATTACCGCCCTTTATCCGAGATTGTCCCACGAGGATGAATTGCAAGGCGAGAGTAATTCCATATCGAACCAAAAAAGGATACTCGAAACCTACGCAAAACAGAACGGCTTTACCAATCTGCGCTGGTACACCGACGACGGTTTTTCCGGCGCGAACTTCCAGCGGCCCGGATTTCAAGCCATGCTTGCGGACATTGAAGCCGGGAAAGTGGGTACGGTCATCGTCAAGGACATGAGCCGGTTAGGGCGAAACTACTTGCAGGTAGGGTTTTACACGGAAATGCTGTTCCCTCAAAAGGGTGTGCGTTTTATCGCTGTCAACGATAATGTGGACAGTGCCAGCGAGGGCATGGACAACGATTTTACCCCGCTGCGAAATCTGTTCAATGAATGGCTGGTGAGAGATACGAGCAAGAAAATCAAGGCAGTGAAAAAGTCAAAAGGCATGAGCGGCAAGCCTGTTACCAGCAAGCCGGTTTACGGCTATGTGATGGACGAGGACGAGAATTTTATTATAGACGAGGAAGCCGCCCCGGTGGTGCAGCAGATTTACCAGCTTTGCCTTGCCGGGAACGGCCCGACCAAGATTGCCCGTATGCTGACGGAGCAGCAAATCCCCACGCCGGGGACGCTGGAATATCAGCGGACAGGCAGCACCCGCCGTTATCACCCAGGCTATGAGTGCAAATGGGCGACCAACACCGTCGTTCATATCCTCGAAAACCGAGAGTACACCGGATGTCTGGTGAACTTCAAAACGGAAAAGCCTTCTTATAAGGTCAAGCACAGCATAGAGAACCCCGTCGAGAAGCAGGCCATTTTCGAGAACCACCATGAGCCGATCATCGACAAGGAAACATGGGAACGGGTGCAGGAGTTACGCAAACAGCGCAAACGCCCGAACCGCTACGATGAAGTGGGGCTGTTCTCCGGGATTTTGTTCTGCGCCGACTGCGGCCATGTGCTGTATCAGCAGCGGTATCAGAACAAAGACCGCAAACAGGACTGCTACATCTGCGGCAGCTACAAGAAGCGCACCCGCAACTGTACGGCGCACTTTATCCGCACCGATCTGTTGACCGCTGGTGTCCTGGCAAATCTCCGGCAAGTGACCGAATACGCAGCCAAGCATGAGAGCCGGTTTGTGAAACTACTTGTCCAGCAGAACGAGATCGGCGGCAAGCGAAAGACCGCCGCAGCCATCAAGCAGCTTGAACAGGCGCAGGAACGCATTTCTGAAATCAGCCGCATTATCAAGCGGCTGTATGAGGACAATGTAAACGGCAAAATCAGCGATGAGCGTTTCATGGAACTGTCGGCTGACTACGAAGCCGAGCAAGCGGAGCTGAAAAAGAGAGCCGCCGCCCTGCAAGCCGAACTGGACAAGTCACAGGCAGCTACCGTCAACGCCGAGAAATTTATGGGCATTGTCCGCAAGCACCTTGCCTTTGAAGAACTGACCCCCACTCTCTTGCGGGAAATGATCGAGAAAATTGTGGTGCATGAGTGCAGCTATGATGAGAACGGCACCCGCAGGCAGGACATTGAGATTTATTACAGCTTTGTCGGCAAGATTGACTTGCCCGAATAACCGCCCGACCTATCCGACACAATGGCCAAGTGTCGGATAGGAACGGCAAAATTTTTTGCACTTCTATTGCTTCTTTATCACACATAAGCAAAGAGCCAGGGCATGAAGCAGCTCATGGCCGGTGCTGGTGTAGCCGTAGTCGGCATGGTTCTTGTACCTCTGCTCTCCGGGCTTTTCTCTGTCTAAGCGTCCCTGTATGAAATCCTTGCCGCTCCCGCAGTTTTGCGGGGGCGGCGGAAAGGAGGTTGACACCGTATGGATTTCTTACTTGAAGCCCTGACAAATTGGCTGAAAGAAATGCTGGTGGGCGGTATTATGAGCAACCTTTCGGGGATGTTTGACAGCGTAAACCAACAGGTCGCGGATATATCCGTACAGGTAGGACAGACCCCACAGGGATGGAATGGCAGTATTTTCAGCATGATTGAGAATCTGTCCAACTCCATCATGGTGCCGATTGCAGGCGTGATCCTGGCTATTGTGATGACCGTAGACCTGATCCAGATGATCGCAGACAAGAACAACCTGCATGATGTGGATACCTGGATGATTTTCAAGTGGGTGTTCAAATCAGCCGCTGCAATCCTCATTGTCACAAACACATGGAATATCGTGATGGGCGTCTTTGATATGGCGCAGAGCGTGGTGGCACAGGCGGCAGGGATCATCGGTTCGGATGCGTCCATTGACATTTCCTCAGTTATGACCGATCTGGAACCGAGGCTAATGGAAATGGATCTGGGACCGCTGTTCGGGCTTTGGTTTCAATCCCTCTTTATCGGCATTACCATGTGGGCGCTGTATATCTGTATCTTTATCGTCATTTATGGCCGTATGATCGAGATTTACCTTGTGACTTCGGTGGCTCCCGTTCCAATGGCTGCCATGATGGGCAAGGAATGGGGCGGTATGGGACAGAACTACCTCCGTTCTCTGCTGGCGCTGGGCTTTCAGGCGTTTCTCATCATCGTCTGCGTGGCAATTTATGCTGTGCTGGTGCAGAACATCGCTCTGGAAGATGACATCATCATGGCGATCTGGAGCTGCGTGGGCTACACCGTACTGCTGTGCTTTACGCTGTTCAAAACCGGCAGTCTCGCAAAATCAGTCTTTCAGGCGCATTAAAACGGAAGGAGGTTTCCACATTGGCTTATGTACCCGTACCCAAAGATTTAACCAAAGTCAAAACCAAGGTCATGTTCAATCTGACCCGAAGGCAGCTGGTCTGCTTTACCGCCGGGGCGCTTGTAGGCGTACCGCTGTTCTTTTTACTCCGTGAGCCTGCGGGAAACAGCATGGCCGCCATGTGTATGATGCTGGTCATGATGCCCTTCTTCCTGCTGGCAATGTATGAAAAGCATGGGCAGGGCCTGGAAAAGATCGTCGGCAACATCCTAAAAGTGGCTGTGATCCGTCCCAAGCAGCGTCCCTACCAGACCAATAACTTTTATGCCGTATTAAAGCGGCAGGAAATGCTCGATAAGGAGGTGTATGACATTGTTCACCGCAATGAAAAGCTGGCTGCGCCGTCTGCTGGGAAAACCGGAAGAAAAGACCGTGCAGCCGGTAAAGACAAAGAAAAAGCTGTCCCGCGCCGATAAGAAGCAGATTGAAGCGGCCATTGCCCGCGCCAATCGCACGGACAAAAAAGGAAAATCGGCACAGGACAGTATCCCCTATGAACGAATGTGGCCGGACGGGATCTGCCGTGTATCGGACAACCACTACACAAAGACCATTCAGTTTCAGGACATCAACTATCAGCTCTCCCAAAATGAAGATAAGACCGCGATCTTTGAAGGCTGGTGTGATTTCCTCAATTATTTCGACAGCTCGATTCACTTCCAGCTGTCTTTTTTGAACCTTGCGGCATCGGAGGAGACCTTTGCCAACTCCATTTCCATCCCACCCCAGGGGGATGCCTTTGACAGTATCCGTGAGGAATACACCACAATGCTGCAAAATCAGCTGGCCAGAGGCAACAACGGTCTCATCAAGACCAAATACCTGACCTTTGGTATCGACGCTGACAGCATCAAAGCCGCCAAGCCCCGTCTGGAGCGTATTGAGACCGATATACTCAATAACTTCAAGCGTCTTGGTGTAGCCGCCAGAACACTGGACGGTAAGGAAAGGCTTTCCCAGCTTCATGCGGTATTCCACATGGATGAACAGCTCCCATTTCAGTTTGAATGGGACTGGCTGGCTCCTTCCGGTCTGTCCACGAAAGATTTTATTGCACCAAGCTCCTTTGAATTCCGCACCGGCAAGCAGTTCCGTATGGGCAAGAAATACGGGGCTGTTTCTTTTTTGCAGATTCTCGCACCGGAGCTGAATGACCGTCTGCTGGCTGATTTTCTGGATATGGAAAGCTCGCTCATTGTGAGTATGCACATTCAGTCGGTGGATCAGGTGAAAGCCATTAAGACGGTAAAGCGCAAGATTACCGACCTGGATCGCAGTAAGATCGAGGAACAGAAAAAAGCAGTCCGTGCCGGATACGATATGGACATCAGTGCGACTCGTTCCTGAACAAAGCCTTCGTGGTTGAAGGACAAAATCAGGCACTAACAAAAGAACGAAAATTTCAAATGTTAGGAGAACTAACAATCCGAGAGGTGGAATGATGGGGTAACGCCCTGAAACGCCCCCTTAATACTCCGACTGGCATTTCAACAGAAATGTGACTTGTCAGAAGCTCGGTGAAGTCGGCTGAGAGTAGCCGTATGGATTGCTGGATAAATACCAGCCCCACGAAAGCTGTCCAGAGGTGGACGGTGCTACCTATAGGCCGGAGGTCTACAAAATACCCAAGGTCAGAATGTTTGAAATATGACTGACGAAAACCGCGAATGTAAGGGTCTATACCATGACGGCATAGAAATGTGCCGGTAGCGTTAATCGCTAATCAGTGTGGTGGAGTAAAAATTGATGTTATGAAACACCATAGCACGTTACAGGCGTGTTCAGGCTGACAGGCTTAAAGCGGAGACCTACCTTTGATGAGCTGTATGCCAGAAGTCAAGCCGGAGAAATCTTTGACGGCCTGATGGATGTGATACTTTCGAGAGAAAATATCCTATTGGCCTATCGGAACATCAAATCCAATACCGGGAGTTTTACACCGGGGACGGATAAGCTGAAAATTTCTGATATTGGTAAACTTACCGCTGACGAAGTAACAGCGAGGGTACGTAGAATCGTAAAGGGAGGTAAAAACGGCTACACCCCAAGAAGCGTGAGACGCAAAGAAATCCCTAAGCCAAACGGGAGTACCAGACCTCTGGGAATCCCTTGTATCTGGGATAGATTGGTACAGCAATGTATCAAGCAAGTCATGGAGCCTCTCTGCGAAGCCAGATTTAGCAATAACAGCTATGGATTCCGTCCGAATCGGTCGGTTGAAAATGCGATAGCGGCAATCTACAGGCTTATGCAGAGGTCAGGACTTTACTATGTTGTGGAGTTTGATATTAAGGGCTTCTTTGACAATGTAGACCATTCAAAGCTGATAAAACAGTTATGGTCACTTAATATTCGGGATAAAGAATTGCTCTATGTAATCCGCAGGATTCTCAAAGCACCAATCCTCATGCCGGATGGCCATACAGAACACCCAGCAAAGGGAACGCCGCAGGGCGGCATTATTTCCCCACTGCTGGCAAATGTGGTTCTAAATGAACTTGACCATTGGATAGAAAGCCAGTGGCAGTGCAACCCGGTAACGGAAAACTATTCTTACAGGGAAAATGCGGCGGGCTGTCCGATACAAAGCCATGCGTATCGGGCAATGCGGAATACAAGGTTGAAAGAAATGTATATCGTCAGATATGCGGATGATTTTCGGATTCTTTGCAGGACGAAAGAACAGGCAGACCGGACGCTGATTGCGGTAACGCATTGGCTGAAAGAACGCTTACGTCTTGATGTTTCGCCAGAGAAAACGAGAGTTGTTGACACCAGACGGAGCTATTCTGAATTTCTCGGATTCAAAATCAGACTGCACAAAAAGGGGAAAAAGTATGCCGTTCAATCGCACATGTGCGATAAAGCCTATAAAAAGGTCAAGGCCAACCTGACAAAGCAGGTCGGGAACATCAAATTTCCAAGAAAAGACCGTGGAGAGGTCGGAGAAGTACGGCTGTTTAACTCAATGGTTATGGGAATCCAGAATTATTATCAGTTAGCCACAGACATCAGCATTGATTGCGGTGATATTGGCAGAACTGTTAATACAGTCCTTAAAAACAGGCTAAAATCTGGAAAAACGCACCGACTAAAAGAAGAAGGTCGAGACCTTACAAAAATGGAACTCCAAAGATATGGGAAATCGGAACAGCTAAGATATATAGCACAATCCAAAGAACCGATTTATCCGATAAGCTATGTTCAATGCAAAAATCCAATGAATTTGCGGCGAAAAGTATGCGCCTACACAGCGACAGGCAGAAGTGCAATCCATGACGATTTACGGATAAACACTTCCTTACTGTTACAGCTTATGAGAGCGCCTACATACCGCCGTAGTGCGGAATATGCGGACAACCGTATTTCACTATTCTCCGCTCAATGGGGGAAATGTGCAATAACGGGAAAGGAATTTCAGTGTGTTTCAGAAATCCACTGTCACCATAAAACACCAAAGGGTAATGGTGGCAGTGACAAGTATGAAAATCTGGTATTGGTGCTTGCACCAGTACACGAACTGATACACGCAGTCAATGAGGATACTATTTGTTCTTATCTCTCCGCTCTTAAATTGGACGCTTCACAACTTATGAAGCTAAACAGACTGCGAATTCTGGCAAATCGGAAACCTATTGATTTGGAGAACCTAAATCTTACGAATAATTCTCATAATGGTATGACTAAGGAGACTAAGAAAACTGTTTGATTGATGGAACGCCGGATGCGGTGAAAGTCGCATGTCCGGTGTGAAGCGGGGGAAAAGCTGGAGATAACTTCAAAGGCTTACCTATCGCTATTTCCCTCTGACCTTGCCACCTACGGCAGTGAGGCGAAAAAGCTGTTGCAGGATTTGCAGAGCCGAAACGAGAGAATGTTCCTTGTCTCCTTTTTGGTGCTGAACACAGCGGACAATCCCCGTCAGCTTGGCAACAACATCTTCCAGGCAGGCTCTATTGCCCAGAAGTATAACTGCCAGCTTACTAGACTGGACTTCCAGCAGGAAGAAGGGCTGATGAGCTGTCTGCCTCTGGGACTCAATCAGATCGAGATCCAGCGAGGGCTGACCACCAGTTCTACGGCTATCTTTGTACCGTTCACCACACAGGAACTGTTTCAGAACGGCAAAGAAGCCCTGTACTACGGCATCAATGCTCTGTCCAACAACCTCATCATGGTGGATCGAAAGCTGCTGAAAAACCCCAACGGCTTGATTTTGGGTACGCCGGGTTCCGGTAAGTCTTTCAGCGCCAAGCGTGAGATTGCCAACTGCTTTTTGCTTACCAATGATGATGTCATCATCTGTGACCCGGAAGCAGAGTACGCACCTCTGGTGGAGCGTCTGCATGGGCAAGTCATCAAGATCTCGCCTACCTCAACCAACTACATCAATCCGATGGATCTGAATCTGGACTACTCGGATGATGAAAGCCCGCTGTCGCTCAAGTCTGACTTTATCCTCAGCTTGTGTGAGCTGATCGTGGGCGGTAAGGACGGATTGCAGCCGGTGCAGAAAACCATCATCGACCGTTGTGTGCGTCTGGTCTATCAGACCTATCTCAATGACCCGCGCCCGGAGAATATGCCCATACTGGAGGACCTATATAACCTGCTCCGTTCACAGGACTTTGGCGCAGATTACAAAACCAAGAGTGGAACAAAGCGGTGTGAGTTTTACAATGAAGGATTTAGGCGTAATAACAATATCGCACCTGAATTTGTAGACATTATGCCGAAATACAGAGGGCAGA
>NZ_NFLO01000015.1:0-80473 GCF_002160935.1 Drancourtella sp. An12
CAAGATCAACTCTCGCTAATCCATCCCGTTACTGTTGTCTGGTTTGTGGAACTTGAAGTTCCTTGTTCTGAATAATTCTCATGAATTTTCAGGGATCGTTGTCTATTGTTCAGTTATCAAAGTTCTTTGTTTTCGTTGCCGCTCTCTCGCGACAGCTATATTAGATTATCACATCTGTTCCTTTTTGTCAACCACTTTTTTCATCTTTTTTCGAGTAATTTCTGTGGCGGTCCGTCAAGCCAATGCGGAAAAGCCGTCCTCAGGATTGTCACTCTGAGATGTTTTGCGCTGACAGTTATCAGCGGAACGTGTTATATATTATCATCCAGGCTTGTAAATGTCAACAACTTTTTTCAACTTTTTTATTTTTTCTCTTTCTTCCAGGTTACTGTTCTCCCCGTATTCAGGAGCAGAAAGATGCATCTTTTCGCTTCCGAATACGACGGAACATGTAACTGCCGTCTTCACAAGCAGTCTTGGCACGCAGCAGAAAGGCCCCGCCATCAGCGGAGCCCCATAAGAATCTTCAATATATAATTATTCTGATACAGGAACCGGAGAAACGCATTCCCGTTAATCTGCGCAAAGATCTCTTTCCCGGCCGGTGTTGTGTACAGGAGCGTAAATACAAGGAACACAATCCAGATAAAAATCAGCGCCATCACAAGTCCAAGGGCTGCTCCGGCAATCCGGTTGATTCCTCCTATGATCGGAAGCCACGAAACTACATCCAGTATATACATAATAATTTTCAGTGCGGCCGATATGACAAAAAAGAGTACGACCGCAGTCAGAATCTGAATAATCAGACGTGTAATCCCTTTTGCGATATAGTCTGCGAAGCTGTCCGCTCCGATCATACTGTAAATTTCTTTATTATTATTTTCCTGCAGATATTCCTTAAATATCTCCGGCACATCGGAATTCTCTATAATCTGTGCCTGTTCCTGTCTGGAAATCTCGCCTCCGGAAAGCCGCTCTGCCAGTGCCGGCAGCTCGATATCTGTTCCGTTTTCTATTCCGGCCTGCTCTTCCAGAGCATCCGACATGTTTGTCATCAAGGCGCTTTCAAGCCGCTCCTCAATCCAGTCATCCGCCGGGGTGTACTGAATCACGGCATCCGCCGCATACGGCGTGAGTACAACCACCAGAATCCACGCGGCCACCGCCGCGGCCAGTGATACTGCGATGCGCAGTGCCCCTTTGATATATCCCACAATGATTCCTATCGCCAGAATTCCTATCGTTCCATATAATAACCAGTTCATGTTGTTCTCCTATTTTGTCAGGCGTATTGTCCGGGTTCCTTTGTTACTCATCATCAGATATTTATTGATTCCTTTCAGAACAAAGATGTCTCTGATATCCGCCCCCATGCTTCCTTCAAACCGGTGAATTCCACCTTCAGTGAAAATGCTGGCGTTCTCACCGTCAAACAGGATTACCTGTCCGTCATCAATTTTGATGTTACTATAATCACCCTCAAATTCCTTTGATATAATCTCTTTTCCGTTATAATCGTAAAGCCGCAGTTCATATCCGGCCGAATCTGTATCTTTCAGAACAAATGCAAGATATTCTTCATCGTAGGCGATACTTCTGATTTCTTTTTTGATGTCAATCTTCGTACTTTCTTTCGGCTCGGATCCTTCATAAATCACGAAGCCGCCGTCGCCTACTGCGACCGATTTATCATCGGATACAAAGAATACGCTCGGCATGAGCTGATTCTCATAAGTATCTCCGCCGATTTCATAATTCCCGTCTTCGTGTGTTTTTCCAAAGTCGTAATAAGTAATCCTGGTATCCACCTGACCATTCTGTACCACCAGATAAGAGACAAGAAGTGTCGTTCCGTCAGGCGACAGCGCAATGTCAATCGGATATCCGCTTGCAGAAGACGCAACGCTGTACTCGATCAGTACATTTCCTGATACGTCATAGCACTGAATCATCGGAGTGCTTCCATTTTCAAGCAGAACGGCTGTAACTCCCTGATCTGATACGGACATTTTCTCTATGGGAAATGTCGTACTGATCTGCCCCCGCAGTCCATTTTCTCCGAATACTGCAATATCGTTGCCGCCCTGCTCTGCTACTGCCGCGGAAGTACCGCTGACTTTCATAACCGGTTTCTGAAACTGGACGCTTTCCGTCCAGAGTTCAGCCCCGTCCAGATCGAATAATGCAACACCGTCGGTATCACAGCTCAGTATATTCTCCCCATAACGTATATAAAAGCTGTTTCCCGACTCTGCTTCCTGAATCTGAGACACGACCTCAACCCCTGTATAGGTCTGAAGTGTAATCGTCAGATAGGAGACCGCCACGGCCGCTGTCAGAACTCCCACAATGACCCATCTTCGGATCGCCTTTTTTGTTCTGGCCCTCATAGGCTTTTTCTTCTTTTTTACCGGATGCATTTCTTCCGGATTCTCCGTTTCAATAGAAGGCTGTACCGTCCACATCTCCACCCGGGGCTTTTCGACATACTTCCGGCCGATCCGGACAGCAGTTCCCTCCCCGAAAAGATCCGGGATATCAGCCCTCGGGACCACGTGGAACCTCATTTGCTGCTTATCCTTCATATTGCTTTCCCCTTTGTATTTTATTTATACTGTTCTATTTCTGATTATCATAACATACTTTTTCTTACGGCAACAGTAATTTTTGCCCGATGTATATGAAATCCCCATTCGTAAGACCGTTCATCCGCGCGATTGCGTCTACATAGGAAGTATCTCCATATACCTTCCGGCTGATGGTAGCAAGCGTATCCCCACGCTGCACCACGTAGTACTCTTCCCCTCCGGAAGTCTCCTGCTCCTGTATATCCAGTGTGTCTTCACTGCTGCTCTTAACATCCGTTCCTTCCTCAACCTCTGTTGTCACTTTCTCTCCGGATGCCTGTGCTTCTTCTTCGCCTTCCGCCTTTTCCACGGTTTTTGTAATCTGGTCAAGAGAGGTCTGAACTGCCTTGATCTTATCATAATTATTTACCATTGTCACGCCGATGATCAGAATAACAAGCAAAAGAAATGTGCTTGCTGCATAGAGAAAACGGTTATTCTGCTTCTGGTCCGCCTTCTCCAGTTTTGCTTTCACGATACTGCGAAAATCCTTCGCAGCCCGATCCGCAATAGATTCACTGGGAGTAATCCTGTTTTCTTTCCGTGAGGAAATCATATAATTCTGCATCTCCGGATTTTTTTCATAATAAATGTAATGTCCATTGATTTCCATCAGTTCTTCATATTTATAGGCATAAAACTTTTCTTCTCTGTCTTTCGGATCTTTCATAATAAAAACCGTATTCTCTTCACCGAAATACGTTTTATGTATCTTCTCCAGCGTTTCATCCGTGCCCGGCTTTCTGGACGGGTCAATCAGAAACCACCCGACAAGCGACTGATTGCCGAAATATTCCTTACAGTCTTTCATTCCCGCTTCCACGGCAGCTTCCGCGAGATTCAGCTGATTTTCATTTTTTACAATCTCCGATATCCTGACGGCTCCCGATATATATACGCAGTCCTGATCTTCTACCTGTCCTGTTTCTCCGATCAGGAAAGCCCCTTTCGGCTCTTCATCCGTTTTATCGCAAAGCTGGTTCAAGAATGTATCTACATAGTCTTCCACATAAATCTTGGGACTGTCACATACATTCCCTATCTGACGTACATTTTTCGGAAATTGTTTTTCCATATATTCTCACCTCATATTCATATTTTTTCTCATCATATCATAGCGGTAACGCTGATTTTATCGCTTTATGTCAGCGGGTTCCAAGAAAAATACGACACATCCGGCGAAAAAAACGGAAGACTCGTGTCCTTTTGCACAAGTCTTCCGGTATTTTTCATGTATTTTGTTTTCCCAGGGCGTGTTTTGTCAACTTTGCGCCTCTCTTTTACTCTGACCGTCAGATTCTCTTGAACTGTTCCACATTCAGTACGAATACCGTGGCACCGCCGACTTCAACGGTAATCGGGATATAGGAATAACTGATCATAGACAGGTCTCCCTGCGGATATGGTGTCGTTACTTCCACCTGTTTTCTCTTTGCACATTCTTCCTGAAGAATTTCAAAAACTTCTTCCACCTGATCGTCTTCCACACCAAGCATCAATGTTGTATTTCCCCGTCTCAGGAATCCTCCGGTACTGGATAATCTTGTCACGCGGAATTTCTTTTCATTCAGATGCCTGACGGCTTTATTCGTATCATCGTCATGTACAACCGCAAAAATCAACTTCATAAGGAACGCCCCTTTCATTTTTATTTAACAGAATTATACCATATTAGTACGCGAATTACACATAAATTTGATTAAAATTCAAAAATTTACAATCTTTACCCGGCGTACCTTGACATTCTTCTTATTATACCTGATAATTATGGAATACATATACCCCTAACGGTATGAGAAGGAGGCATTACTATGAAACAATGTATTGATTCTCAAAATCTCCACCGCCGTCTCAGGAAAATCATCGGCCAGGTCCAGGCCATCGACCGGATGATTGATGAAGACGTTCCTTGCGAAGACATTCTCTCGCAGATCAATGCTGCTAAATCCGCCCTCCACAAAGCGGGTCAGGTCGTTCTGGAGGGCCATATTCAGCACTGTGTACGCGACGGAATCGAACACGGAGACGCTGATGAAACGATTGCAAAATTTACAAAAGCTGTTGAACGTTTTGCAAACATGATCTGAAAAATAAACCGGTTTTGTCATTTCTCTTCCGATATCTGCTTATATTGTCATTAGAACAGCAAAAGGAGGTATCAAACCTTGATTACAGAAATGACCTGGCCTTTTCATCTTCCGCCGCTTCCCTATCCGTACGATGCACTGGAACCGTTTATCGACCGCGAGACGATGTGTCTGCACCATGACAGGCATTTTCGGACTTATGTGGATAATCTGAATGACGCTCTTGTGAATGCTCCCGAGTATCATTCCTGGACACTGACAAAGCTCCTGTCCCGTCTGGAAGACATTCCGGAGCCTCTTCGCACTTCCGTGCGCAACAATGGGGGCGGTGTGTACAGCCATGACCTTTACTTTGATCTCATGGCCCCGCCGGGACAGGAGATTGCTCCGGCCATCCTGGAGTACTATGACACCGGCCGGCAATTTTTCTCGGACATGAAGACGGCCGCCCTTGGACAGTTCGGATCCGGCTGTGCGTGGCTGGTTATCAGTCCGGACGGCTCTCCCGCCATCATGGCTCTTCCGAATCAGGACAATCCGCTCACACTCGGTTTCTACCCGGTACTCCCTCTGGATGTCTGGGAGCATGCATATTATCTGAAATATCATAATCTACGCAGCAGCTATATCGACAACTGGTTCCATATCATCAACTGGGAAGCTGTTTCAGAACGGCTGCTTTCCTTTTTTCTTCCTTGACAACCCATACCCCTATAGGTATAATTTTCTTAAACATATACCTGTATGGGTATAAAGGAAGGAGAAGAATACTTATGAAAACACTGGAACGTATTCTGGAATGGGGCGGAATCAAAAAGGATATCATCTTTCTTTCCATATCACTTGCGGCTCTTCTTGCGAGTCTTTTCGGGATCCGTCCCTTTCCTTTTGATCTGGCATGGATTTCCGTGATCCTGTGCGGAATACCGATCATCCTGGAAGCGGTCATCGGTCTTGTGACGGCCTTTGACATCAAGGCCGATGTACTTGTCTCTATTGCCCTGGTTGCATCCCTGATCATCGGAGAAGACTTTGCGGCCGGCGAGGTGGCCTTCATCATGCAGCTTGGCGCTCTTCTGGAGGATCTCACTGTTTCGAAAGCCCGTGCCGGGATCGAGAAGCTTGTCCATCTCACGCCGCGGACAGCAAGACGGATCACTCCCGGCGGCGAAGAAATCATTCCTGCAAGTGATGTGCTCGCCGGCGATCTGCTGCGCGTTCTTCCGGGTGAGACAATTCCCGTGGACGGCATCATTACATCCGGACAGACTTCCATCAACCAGGCCGTCATGACAGGAGAATCTCTCCCTGTCGACAAAGAGGCCGGCGATGATGTCTCAAGCGGCACTGTCAATCTCTACGGCTCTTTTGATATGAAAGCACTGAAAGTCGGTGAAGACAGCTCTATCCAGAGAATGATCCGCCTTGTACAGTCTGCAGATGCCGGAAAGGCAAAGATTGTCGGAATTGCCGACAGGTGGGCCACCTGGATTGTCATCATTGCTCTTGTGTCGGCTGTTCTTACATGGTTTTTCACCGGTGAGATCATCCGCGCCGTAACAATTCTTGTTGTATTCTGCCCGTGCGCCCTTGTTCTTGCCACCCCTACCGCCATTATGGCAGCCATCGGAAACGCAACCAAACATGGATTTCTTGTCCGGGAAGGAGATGCCCTTGAGCGGCTTTCCATGGTAAAAAAGATCGCTTTTGACAAAACCGGAACACTGACCGAGGGAAATCTGCATGTAGAGACCATCCACAGTATTCTTCCAGGACTTTCAGACACGGACCTTTTCCGTCTTACGGCTTCATCCGAGCTTCGCTCCGAGCATCCTCTTGGCAAGGCCGTCGTCTCTGATTTCCGAAAGCAGACCGGGGCTTTCCCGGCTTCTCCGAAAGAGTTTCACATGATTCCCGGGCGTGGAGTTTCTGCCAGAGTGGATGGACACGCTGTTCTTGCCGGAAATGAGCAGCTGATAGCAGAACAGACGGATACATTCCCGGGCGGTCTTCCTGCCGGAGCTTCTTCCTGGCTGAATGAGGGATGCACAGTTATTTACGTAGCTGTTGACGGCAAGGCTGCCGGATTTCTCGTTCTTGCCGATACCCTCCGGGAAGACGCTGCCGAAACCATCCGCCAGGTCAAGTCTACCGGCGTATCTCCAGTTCTTCTGACCGGAGACCACCGAAATGCCGCGGTGCACATTGCAGACGTGCTGAACATCGAAGAAGTTTACTCCGGCTGTCTCCCGCAGGAAAAGCTTTCCTGGATTGAACAGTCCCAGAAACGGCAGATACAAGTCTGCATGATCGGGGATGGAATCAATGATGCTCCGTCTCTGAAAAAAGCATTTGTCGGGATTGCAATGGGCGGGGTTGGAAGTGATATCGCTGTGGATGCGGCAGATATCGCGCTCGTAAATGATGACATCCGGGAACTTCCTCATTTGATTGCCCTGTCACGGAAAATGATGTTTACAATCCGCTGCAACCTCACCTTTTCCATGGCACTGAATTTTCTCGCGATCATTCTTGCCATCCTTGGAATTTTAAACCCGGTTGTCGGCGCGTTAGTACACAATGCAGGCTCTGTGTTTGTCATCATTCATTCCGCCTTCCTTTTGACTTTCAAAAATCACAGTTTTTTCAAGAAGTGATTACGAATCCTTTACATAATTATTACAGAATTATGATGGAGGTGATATATTTTGAAAGCAAAACCCAAACTACTATCTACATGTCTTTGTATTCTTTTAAGCGGCTGTATGCTGACTGCCTGCTCTGATTCTTCCGGGACGGCCGGGGACGCTGCAGCCGCTTCTGATACTTCTGAAACGGAAGTTGAAAACGAAGGAGTCCTGACACTGGATTCCGAAGATGATATCG
The DNA here is from genome assembly GCF_002160935.1 of Drancourtella sp. An12. NCBI lineage: Bacteria > Bacillati > Bacillota > Clostridia > Eubacteriales > Oscillospiraceae > Drancourtella > Drancourtella sp. An12. The sequence goes on from NZ_NFLO01000015.1 coordinate 7,604, forward strand.
ACACCGTTTATATGCTGGATTATCAGAATAACATTTTCGATATGATTGAAGAGCAGAAATCCAGCCAGGAGTATACGATCGATGATCCCCTGATTATTGCAGACCCTTATGGCACGAACACAACAGGACTCTATGTTTATTTCACAACCGATGCCGCAACGGAGCTTTCCTACACCGTGTCCGCTGACGGATATGAGGATTTCACCCGGACAGTTTCCGGCGGATACACTACGGAGCATGAGCATCAGCTTGTCGGAATGATTGCCGGGGAAACCAATACCATTACACTGACAGCGGCCGATGAAAGCGGCAATGAGACCGGAAGCTTTACACTTGAGTATACCGCTCCGGAGCTTCTCGGCGATGAAGCGAATGGACAGCTTGAAGTCACATCCGGAGACAGTTCGGCAACCCTGTCCGATGGGTTTTATACCATGCTCGAAAACCGAACCGAAGAAGACAATGAACAGGTTGACATTATCCTCGTCTACGACAACAACGGTACTTTAAGAAGCGAGATCCCGATTCGAAGTTACCGGAGCTGCCATCTGCTGTTTGACGGCGGTACCATGTACTACAGTACATCCGCAGATCAGATTGCCGCTCTTGACAATACCGGCCGGATCACGGCACTTTATGACACCGGAGATTACAATCTGCATCATGATTATATTTTCGGCAGCAACAATGACTTCCTTGTCCTTGCCACAGATACGACTTCCAACACAGAGGAAGACCGGATTATCAGCATCAGCCGGGACAGCGGAGAAATTACGGAAATCATTGATCTTGCCGACCTGTTTACGGATTACTTCAATTCTCTCGAAAATGACGAGGAGGACTTTGACTGGATGCATAGAGGGAACCGGATATGAAGATCTGCTTCTTGAGCAGGTTGGAGACTTTACGCTCCAGGCAGGACAGCACTGCGTGACCTATGAGACTTCCGATGAATTATCCGACGGACAGTATTATCTGACCATGTACAATAACAATAATGCTACAATCAGCACCCGTGACTACGACTATGACAGTGGAAGCGCCTTTGAGGCAAATGAATTTGATCAGGACCACAACCTGATCCAGACCTTAACGGGAAGTGGAGCTACCTGGTGGTACCGTGTCTTCAAATACGACTACAGCGGCTACTGGTTCGCATAACAATCCCGCAAATGCAGACAAAAGGGCCCTCCCGCCATGCGGGAGAGCCCCTATTATTTTCTCTATTTCTCTACGAACGTTTTTACTTTCTTATAGATGCTTTCGCCGTCCAGTTCGTATTTTTTGATCAGTTCGACTGCCGGTCCGGATTCTCCGAAGACATCGTTGACACCGATTTTCATGACCTTTGCACATGCTGTCTCAGCTACTACGTCGCAGACAGCGCTACCAAGTCCGCCGATGACAGAGTGTTCTTCCACTGTCACGATCTTTCCGGTCTTTTCAGCTGCTTTTAAAACAGCTTCCTTATCCAGTGGTTTGATGGTGTGCATATTGATGACTTCTGCCTGGATTCCATCTTCTGCAAGCTTTTCTGCCGCTACCAGAGCCTCATTTACTTCAAGTCCTGCTGCGATGATTGCCACGTCGCTTCCTTCGCGCAGAGTGATAGCTTTTCCAAGTTCAAATTTGTAGTCCGGATTGTCATTGATCACCGGCACAGCCAGACGTCCGAAACGCAGATAAACCGGTCCTTCGTGCTCATATGCCGCTTTTACTGCCGCCTTTGCTTCTACATCATCAGAAGGCACAATCACGGTCATTCCCGGAATCGTTCTCATCAGGGCGATGTCCTCGTTGCACTGATGGGTTGCTCCGTCTTCTCCTACGGAGATACCCGCATGGGTTGCACCGATCTTGACGTTGAGCTTCGGATATCCGATGGAGTTTCTCACCTGTTCAAATGCACGTCCTGCCGCAAACATGGCGAAAGAACTTGCAAACGGAACCTTTCCTGTCGCTGCAAGACCCGCCGCAACTCCCATCATATTTCCCTCTGCGATTCCGCAGTCAATGTGGCGCTCCGGAAATGCCTTCTTAAAGGTTCCTGTCTTTGTCGCGCCGGCAAGGTCCGCATCCAGTACAATCACGTCTTCATGCTCTTTTCCAAGTTCTACCAAAGCATTACCGTAGCTTTCCCGTGTTGCGATTTTCTTTACTTCTGACATAATGCTTCACCTGCTTTCTCTAATTCTTCCATTGCGACTTTATACTGCTCTTCATTCGGAGCGGAGCCGTGCCAGGATACCTGGTTCTCCATATAGGAAACTCCTTTTCCCTTGACTGTCTTTGCGATGATTGCTGTCGGCATTCCCTTAGTCTCTTTTGCTTCTTTGAATGCTGCTCTTAACGAATCAAAATCATGCCCGTCCACATTGATCACATGGAAATTAAAGGCCTCAAATTTCTTGTCGATCGGGTATGGAGAGTTGACTTCCTCGATTGTTCCGTCAATCTGAAGGTTGTTGTTATCCACGATCACAACAAGATTGTCAAGCTTTCTGTGACCTGCAAGCATAGATGCCTCCCACACCTGTCCTTCCTGAATCTCTCCGTCTCCGACCAGTGTGTATACACGGTAGTCATCTTCGGATAATTTCGCGGAAATGGCCATTCCGACTGCCGCAGAAATTCCCTGTCCGAGGGATCCGCTTGACATGTCCACACCCGGAATGTGTTTCATGTCCGGATGTCCCTGCAGGTAAGAACCTACATGACGGAATGTCTTCAGATCTTCTACCGGGAAGAATCCTCTGTGGGCAAGGGCGGAATAGTAACCCGGTGATGTATGTCCTTTGGAAACCACGAGACGGTCTCTGTCCGCCTTCTTCGGATTCTCAGGATCAATGTTCATCTCTTCAAAATAAAGATAGGTATAAATGTCTGCCGCAGATAAAGATCCGCCCGGATGTCCGGATTTTGCATTATAAACTGCAGTGATAATGCCTTTGCGGACTTCATTGGCAGTTTTCTGTAATTCTAAATTGTCCATGACAATGCCTCCTGTCTCTTTTTCTCCGGAGATTTACTCTCCGAATACCGCTTTGTAGTCAGCCTGGAATTTCTCGATTCCTGCATCTGTCAGCGGATGATGTGTCATCTGTTCAATTACTTTGTACGGTACTGTCGCAATATCTGCTCCTGCAAGCGCACACTCTGTCACATGGATCGGATTTCTAATGCTTGCAGCGATGATCTGTGTCTCGATTCCGGAAACAGCGAACATTTCCGCAATCTCTTCGATCAGTTCTGACCCTTTCACGGAGATATCATCCAGACGTCCGAGGAACGGAGATACATAGGTTGCGCCAGCTCTTGCCGCAAGAAGCGCCTGGTTTGCTGTAAAGATCAGTGTTACATTTGTTTTTACTCCTTCTGCAGAAAGAACTTTCACTGCCTTTAATCCCTCTACTGTCATCGGGATTTTGACTACCATATTCGGATGAATCTTTGCAATCTCACGTCCTTCTGCAATCATGCCTTCTGCATCTGTCGTGGTCGCTTTTACCTCTCCGCTGATCGGTCCGTCTACGATAGATGTGATCTCTTTGATTACTTCGTTAAAATCACGGCCTTCCTTTGCAATCAAAGACGGATTTGTCGTTACTCCGCAGATCACTCCCATATCATTTGCTTTTCTGATCTCTTCCACGTTTGCTGTGTCAACAAAAAATCTCATGTTCTGTGTTCCTCCTTATTTTGGGTTCATGGTTATCATTTGATTTCATTATAAAACCTCGAAATAAGGTGGTCAATACCGCCGGTTTTTTATTAGTAATTTTATAAATTAATAATTTGGCTTTTATTAATTGTTCATCCCTGATTTTTCGTTTGTTTTATGTAAAATTTATGTTTGATTCATTTAAACAACCACTTATCAGGCCATTTTATGAACATTATATCAATTTCATCCCCGTTTTTATTATTAATATTTTTCAGGAATTCATTAATTTAATTTTATCGGATAGGATGTGGTGCCTCTTACGATAAGCTTTGGCTCATACTCCACATGGTATGTGCTCACCGGTTCGATTCCGGAATATTTCATTGTTCCGGCAGCGATTTTTTTCATAATAATATCACACGCATCTCTTCCTTTAAATACAACAAAATGCTCCACCGTCGTCAGCGATACCTTATGCATCCTGGCAAACAATGTATTATCGCATCCCATCACCGAGATATCCCCCGGAACCTTATATTTTTCTTCCTGGAGCGCGTCCAGAATCCCGAATGCAATCATGTCGTTCAGCCCGACAATGGCCGTAACCTCCCGCTGCTCCGCCAGCAGTTCTTTCGTCAGATCATAGCCGATCTTATATTCGGAATCGATATTCGCCACATTCATATCATAGGCCTCATCGGCCGCTTTGATGATGACATGGTCTTTGAGCCCCTGCCTGTCAAACTCTTTCAGAAAGCCTTCCACCCGCTTGGAACGCTGCTTCTGCCGGATCGTGAGCGGCGGCGCGATATACGCCACATCCCTGTGACCGAGTTCCAGAAGATGGCGCGCCATCAGACGTCCCAGTTTGGAGTTATCAAGCTCCACCGCATCCACGCTCATCTGCTCATTCTGATTGTTTACCACAACAATCGGGATCTTTCCTGCCAGATCCTCGATCATGTCCATATAGCATCTGCTTGGATTACATGTGTAAATGATACCAAGCGGCGAAAGCTCCGGCATCATGCGCAGATACCGTTCCTCCATCTTAAGGCTCCTCTGTGTATTGCAGATAAAAAGCCCGAACCCCGCTTCCTTGGCTCTTGTCTCGATCCCCTGCAGCAGCATAACGTAATACGGATTTGTCAGATTGGAGCAGAATACAACAAGCAGCTTTTCCTTCCTGCTCTCTTTTCTGACCTTTCGTTTCGGCGGCTGATAGCCAAGCCTCGCCGCTGTCTTCTCCACTTTTTCCACCGTCTCCTTGGAAAAAGAAACATTGTATTTCTTATTCAGGATCATGGAAACTGTAGACTGGGATACGCCCGCTGCCTTTGCGATGTCTGTCGATGTGATCTTCTTTTTCTTCATCCTCTTCCTCCCATCTGACAAGGTGGCGCGGCTTTCCTTTCGCGGAAAATGCAAACCGTCCGGCTGCACTGCAAAAGGAAAGGGATCTACAGAAGTCAGAGGCTTTTGCAATCCCTTTTTCTTAAAGCTCCGTGCGTCCTTCCAGGGCGCGAAGAAGCGTCACTTCATCGATATACTCCAAATCTCCTCCGACCGGAACCCCGCTTGCAATCCTGCTCACCTTGATCCCTGTCGGCTTGATCAGCTTGCTGATGTACATAGCTGTGGTCTCTCCCTCCAGCGTAGAGTTTGTCGCAACAATGACCTCATTGACATCTCCCTCCAGCCGGATCATCAGCTCTTTAAGACGAATGTCTCCCGGTCCGATTCCAAGCATCGGCGAAATCGCCCCGTGAAGCACATGATACACACCATTGTACTTTCCGGTCTTTTCATAAGCGGCCAGGTCTCTCGGCGTCTCCACCACCATGATCGTCCCGTGGTCTCTCTGCTCATTTTTACAGATCGGACAGAGCTCGTCATCCGTCAAAGTGCAGCACTCCCTGCAGTACCGGACATTGTTTCTCGCACTGACCATCGTCTCGGCAAGTTTTTCCACCTGCTCCTTCGGCATGTGAATCAGATGAAACGCAAGTCTCTGTGCCGACTTCGGCCCGATACCCGGAAGTCTGGAAAGCTCCTCAATCAGACGGCTGATCTGGTTACTATAGTACTCCATTCTTTTCTCACTCCCGGACTAAAATAATCCTGGCATACCTCCGCCAAGTCCTCCCGTAAGTTTGCTCATTACGGAAGAATTAGCCTCATCCACTTGACGCAGCGCTTCATTTACCGCAGCTACAATCAGATCCTGAAGCATCTCGATATCTTCCGGATCCACTACTTCTTCCTGAAGTTCTACGTTTAACACTTCTCTCTTGCCGGATACCGTCACCTTGACTGCTCCGCCCCCTGCTGTGGCAGAAAACTCTTTTGTCTCCAGCTCCTTAGCCTGTTCTTCCATCTGACGCTGCATCTTCTGCGCCTGTTTCATCAGATTCGCCATGTTCCCCGGCATACCTCCGCCAGGAAAACCTCCACGTTTTGCCATATTATCTTCCTCCTAATCTTCCACTGTGATATCCATATGGATCAGCTGTTCCAGATCTATATAGCTGTCCTCAAATCTGCGGCCCTGCTCGACCTTCCCGACCTCGATTTCGACTTTCTTTCCGGTCCTTTCTACGATCAGATCCTGAATCTCCTTCTTATGGTCTTCGGTCCCGACAACGCCTGCCGCCAGATCATCCGGAAGGATAATCTGAAGCTGGCCTGCATTTCCAACACTGAGCCTTGCCTGTCTGAGATAAACTTTGAGCATTCCGGATGCATCATTTGCTATCATTCTGAAATTTTTTACTACTTCCTTTACATCCTCCGGAAGCGCCTTCGGAACCTCCCTCGGCTGTACCGGCATCTCTCCCGGCATTTCCTGTGCCGTCGGGCCATCCGCCGCCCTGTATCCCTGAGGAGGTGCCTGCGCCACAAGACCCTTCTCCACCTTTTCCTCCAGTGCGCGGATCCGCTCCAGAATCGTATCCTGGCGCGTCTCCATCTGCGGAACGCAGATCCGGATCAATGCCACTTCCAGAAGGACTCTCTTCTGTGTAGCGTACTTCAGCTGATTGCTCAGATCTGAAAAAATCCTGATATAACGCATCAAAGCGTCATTTTCTATCATCTGTGCTTCTTCTTTTAACTGTGCCAGATTTTCTGTTGAAACGTCAAGCACATCCTCCATATTATCAGAACTCTTTGCCAATAGCAAGTTTCTTAAATACCATGTGAAATCCGTGGTAAGCTGGGCAAGCTCTTTTCCCTCCATCACAAGATCGTTTACCGTCTGAAGCACGCCTTTGACATCCCGGTCAATCATTCTGCGCAGCAGGGCACTGTATACATCCGTGTCCACCGCTCCCAGAACACTGAGCACCTTATCGTAGGTAAGCTTCTCTCCGATATGAAAGGCAATGCACTGGTCCAGAAGACTCAGTGCATCCCTCATGGAACCGTCCGCCGCTTTCGCAATGTAGCGGATGGCCCGCTCCTCTACTTCCACCTCTTCTTTTTTCATCAGTTCATTCAGACGTGCTGCAATCGTATCAATCGTAATTCTTCTGAAATCATATCTCTGGCACCTTGACAGGATAGTGATCGGAATCTTGTGAACCTCGGTCGTCGCCAGAATAAAGATCACATATTCCGGCGGCTCCTCCAGCGTCTTTAAAAGCGCGTTGAACGCCCCGATGGAAAGCATATGGACCTCGTCGATGATGTAGACTTTATACCTGCCCTGAGCCGGCCGGTACTCGACTTCCTCCCGGATGCTCCGGATATTGTCAACACCATTGTTGGATGCCGCATCGATCTCCACTACGTTCATGTAAGTTCCCGCCGCGATATTTCTGCACATATCGCACTCTCCGCACGGGCTTCCGTCTACCGGATGCTCACAGTTGACCGCTCTTGCAAAGATCTTTGCCACCGTTGTCTTTCCCGTCCCTCTTGTCCCGCAGAACAGATAGGCATGTCCGATTCTTCCTGACTTGATCTGGTTTTTTAATGTAGTTACAATATGGTCCTGCCCCTTTACGTCTTCAAATTCTGCTGGTCGGAACTTCCTGTATAAGGCAGTATAAGACATAATTCATTCTCCTTGTCTGATTTTTCCTGATTCTTCCTCAATCTATTTGTCGCCAAAGCTGATTCCGATTGTACGTGCTTCGCTGATGATCTTCGCTTTCGGATCTACTGTCTTAAGCTTTCCGGCAACCTCTTTGAGCGGAACTTTACATGTCTCGCCCTCCTTGATGGCAACCATATAGCCGTACTCATGACGCAGAATCATCTCTGCCGCAGCCGCGCCAAGCCTTGTCGCAAGAACTCTGTCATACGGGCACGGGGATCCTCCTCTTTGTGTATGCCCCGGAACCGTAATACGGACTTCCTTGTCGCACTTGCTCTCGATCTTCTCTGCCAGTTCATAGGCAACGGACGGATATTTTGCTTTTTTCTTTTCCTGAAGTTCTTTTAATTTCTTCTTCGGAAGCTCAGCCTCCTCCTTGGCAATCGCTCCTTCAGCGACAGCAATGATCGTAAAGCGTTTTCCTGCCGCTGAACGCTTTTTGATATATTCTGCGATCACATTCAGATCATACGGAATCTCAGGAAGCAGAATAATGTCCGCTCCTCCGGCAATCCCTGCATGCAGCGTCACCCATCCTACTTTATGCCCCATTACTTCTATGATAAATACGCGGCTGTGGGATGTGGCTGTTGTATGAATCCGGTCAATCGTATCTGTCGCGATATCCACCGCACTCTGGAAACCAAACGTCATATCCGTACCCCAGAGATCATTGTCGATCGTCTTTGGCAGCGTAATTACATTTAATCCTTCTTCCCTCAACAGATTGGCTGTCTTATGAGTCCCATTTCCGCCAAGGATGACAAGGCAGTCCAGATTCAGTTTATGGTAGGTGTGCTTCATCGCCTCTACCTTGTCCACTCCGTCCTCACCGATTACTCTCATCTGTTTGAACGGCTGTCTGGAAGTACCAAGGATTGTACCTCCGCGTGTCAGAATACCGGAGAAATCCTTCTCGGTCATCATATCAAAAGTAGAATAAATCAATCCTTTATATCCATCTCTGAATCCGTAAATTTCCACATCTTTTACTTTGGCAAAAATCCCCTTTGCCACACCTCTCATTGCGGCATTGAGTGCCTGGCAGTCACCGCCGCTTGTCAGCATCCCGATTCTCAGCATATGCCCACGTCCTTTCTTTTCATACATTATAACTGTTCCGCCATACATCTGACCTCGTAAAACAGCATGGCCCGACAGTTCCCACATGTTTTTATTATATCTTATTTTTAGGGTGCTAACAACTGCGAAATGCGATATAATAGGAAAAGAGAGGCATATGCCCCCTCGGATTTTGAGAGATTTCACAAATTCAGAAAGACAAAGGAGATAGAGAATATGGAACGAAATGAACCTTGCTGGTGCGGAAGCGGCAAAAAATATAAGAAGTGTCATATGGCGATGGATGAAAAAATCGCTCTTCATGCCGAAAAGGGCGAAATCGTACCGGACCACTCCATGATCAAGACTCCGGAACAGATCGAAAAAATCCGGATCAGCGCCGACTTGAACACCGCTGTCCTCGATCATGTGGCCGCCCACATTCATGCGGGTATGAGCACGGCCGAAATAGATAAGCTCGTCTATGACTTCACAACAGAGCACGGCGGCATCCCTGCCCCGCTTGATTACCAGGGATTCCCAAAGAGTGTCTGCACTTCCATCAACAATGAAATCTGCCACGGAATTCCGGATGAATCCATCATCCTGCAGGAGGGCGATATTGTCAACGTGGACGTTTCCACCATTCTGGACGGATATTTTTCCGATGCTTCCAGAATGTTCTGCATCGGGGAAGTCAGCGAGCGTGCCAGACGTCTCGTACGTGTCACTGAAGAATGTGTGGAGCTCGGACTGAAAGAGGCAAAACCCTGGAATCATCTCGGCGATATCGCAGACGCTATCAACAGCCATGCGAAAGCAAACGGGTACTCCGTTGTGGAAGACATCGGAGGCCACGGCATCGGCCTGGAGTTCCACGAAGAGCCATGGGTCAGCTATGTCACACCAAAGGGAAGCGAGATGCTTCTCGTTCCTGGCATGATGTTTACCATCGAGCCAATGATCAACGAAGGAAGTCCGGATTTCTTTATCGATGAAGACAACGGATGGACTGTCTACACGGAAGACGACGGACTCTCTGCACAGATCGAATACATGGTGCTTATTACAGAAGACGGCGCCGAGGTACTGACGAAATAGCAATGTTCCGGGCAAAGAAAAGGCCGCCGCATCATCTTTACTTGATGATACGGCGGCCTTGCTTTTGAGCAATAAAAAAAGCGGGTGATGGGAATCGAACCCACGTATCCAGCTTGGAAGGCTGGTGTTCTACCATTGAACTACACCCGCGTATGCCCAAAGCCGGAATCGAACCAGCGACACGAGGATTTTCAGTCCTCTGCTCTACCAACTGAGCTATCTGGGCATTTGTCTTGTGCGCTTGGCACATGGACTATTATATGGGTTCCTCTTAGATTTGTCAACACTTTTTTTCAATTTTTCCAATTTATTTTTCGGAATTTTTTCTAATATATCTATTATATGTTCAATTTATCTTATCTAGTGTCATACTCTCCCACATAAATCATCCCATGCCGGTACACCATCCAGGTATCCATTACATCACCCTGCTCCCTGTCGTACGGTGCATCCACAAGTACATAACCGATCTGCCCGTCTTCCAGCTCATGAGGATACCCTTCTGTCGTGATCGATAACGTCAATGCCGCAATCGGATGGCCCGATCTGAGAATTGCAAACCGCGCAGCCCCCTGCGGAAGCATCAGCACGTACATTGCACCAATAATTACAACGAGGGCTATGATCGACAGCCAGAATTTTTTTGTCTTTATCGTACGTATCTTTTTCCTTCTTTTCATCTTCTACACCGCCATTTACAACTTCCCCCTTCTCTAATATTATAACAAAACGGGTCAGAGAGTCCTGAATTTTTTCTTAAAGATTCATTACATCTTGGGTAAAATTTCTGTTGTTTCAGATAAAATGCTTAATAGAATTGTTGCTTAGATGATATTACCTTGTATCCAAATGATAGTTATGATGTGCAGGCCGAAGCCTTGTTGCTTATCGGCCCGCAAAGATCAGTTATTTTTCAACCAAAGTTATGAAATTTCAGAAAGTCTGGATTTTGTTTTTTCAAGTTCACTTTCAAGGCGATTAACCCGAAGCTTAAGAATTTCTTTTTCATTATCAATTTTAACCGCCTCATCCAACTTTCTGCTCAAGTCGAGATGTCCTTCCGCAATAATCTGGATATTCCTGTTCGTCTCATTTTCCAAAGTCAGTTGAACATCTTTAACTATTTTCTCTACACCGGCTACACTTCTTTTGATGTCATTCAGCTCCTGGTTTACTCCGCCGACTTCACTTCTGACATCATTCAGTTCCTGGTTTACTCCGCCGACTTCACTTCTGACATCATTCAGTTCCTGCTTCACTCCATTTACTTCGCCTTTGACACCATCCAGTTCCTTTCTAACGCCGCCAAGTTCTTCTTCAACACATTTGAGCCTATATTCGATTGGATGAAATGTTTTTTCTATAATTCCACTGATTTGTTCAAAATCTTTTGGTTCTAACATATCTCTTTTCCTCCTCTCTCCCTGCCCATTTTGCTTTTGTTCTCTTATCATGCCATGCCCTTTCCGCATTGTCAAGTGCTCCGGCTGCTTTTCCACAAGGCATGTTTTTCACACACATTTTTTCAACATCCATCCCTTCATTCCGTCCCCGGACGTTGATAATCCGGTTCGAAAATGCTATGATAGGGAGGTACCCTGCCAGCAGGGAATTGAACGGAATCAAAGGATATGATCTTATGTTAAAAAAAGAGTTTCTGGAACGTTTTTCGATCAGCGAAGATGAATTTCGCGAGGCGGGACTTGATTGGGATGATCTGTGCTATATCGCAAAGGACTATGCCAAACGTCTTCCTGAGCTTCAGCGTATCCGGGACGAATTTCTACAGGAATTTATTAAAAATAAGGATCAGAGAACGGGACTTCATTCTTACCGTACCCGTGTGAAGACACCATGGCATCTTGTGGAGAAAATCATCCGGAAGCGCTGCGAAAACTATCTGAAATACCGTACGCTCACAAAAGAGAATTACATGAAGTTTGTCACTGACACGATCGGGTTCCGCGGACTGATCCTGTACCGCGAAGACTGGGTGATCTTCCATAAATATCTGATCCAGCATTTTGAAAACAATCCGGATCTTTATATCCACAACTGTATTTCTGATTATCACGCTGACAAAGACCGGTATATGGCCGAACCGCCAAAAGTGCACATGCGTCTGGGAGATTTCAGTGATATTTATTCCGACTGGATCTCCAGCGACAATATCTTCGACCGGAAGCATTACCGCTCTGTCCACTATATTTTGAAGTATCAGGGTGTATACATGGAAGTGCAGATCCGTACTCTTTTCGAGGAGGGATGGGGAGAGATCGACCATCACATTCTCTATCCTTATAAGAAAAGCGACCCGATGCTCACGGAATTTTCCGAGCTTTTAAACCGGCTTTCCGGAATGGGTGATGAAATGGCCTCTTTCTTTAAAAGGCTCTGTGATGTTTCAAGCGAAAATTTCAAGCCGAAACAGACGATTGTCAACCCAAGGCTGGACTATGAAAAGCCAAAAGAAAAGCTGAATGAAGTTGATTTGAGTTCGATACAGACAGTACAGGATGCCATTGACAGCATCGTAAAAGAATAAAGGAGGGATTCCCATGAATCAGAGACCACTGCCGGGCATTCCCGAGGCGATCAGCCAGTCTGCCGACCGCATGATGGAGCGTATCCAAAGCGGAAAGATCCGCAAACACCTGCTTGGAAGTACCTCTCACGTCCGTTACAGCACCATTGAGGATATCGAGTTGAATTCCTACTGCGATTTTGTAAAATCCAAGCTGTTTTTTGATATTATAAAACTGGAAGGAGCAGATCATCATGAATGATATCGAGACCATCTATACACAGTACGAAGATATCGTGGCCGAATTTTCCGAACAGGTCATCAAGAACCGTTACTCTTCGCTTTATAAAGAATGTATTGTATTTCTGGAAAGCCTTGGCATCCACGACAGCGTCCGGATCGATGAAACCATTCTAACCCATGCAGTCATGGATTATTTTACGGATATTTCACGCATGAAGGAATTTCACCATATGAGGCACATCAGTGAGCGGAAGGTGCTTGCCTATGAAACCTACTGGCTTCTTCGCCGGAAACCTTTTCAGGTAATGAAGACCGACGGCGAAGAGGAGTTCTGGGCTTTCCTCAACGAAAAATTCGCGTTTACACGGATCGCTTCTTTCCTGACACGCGACCAGAAATCCGTGATTCTGGATGAAGCATCCAAAAAAGCATTCCTCAACTTTCTGGATACCCTTTACTATTTTCTAAAATACAGAGACTATGATCCGAAAATGCTGGAGCTCGTCATTATGGGCTTTCAGGCAGGGCAGCTGATCCATTCATAGGGGCTGTCACTGCCTGAAAACGGCGTTTTTTCTTTACAATTCCACTTCCATATGATATGATAAAAAAATCTTAAAGCAGAAGGGAGAGAAGTGGATGTCGGCAAATCGTAAATAACAGGGCAATAAATTTTGTTTTCATCTGAAAGATGATGAGTTTTTTATTGTACTCTTTTTTACGATTGAAATCGGATCGCACTTCTCAGAAGAAAAGTGTTTTTTGCGCTGTCAGAAAGAGCATGTCCGCATACCGGAGATGCCTGGCGGCCGCATATCGGTACATGAGATAACTCGTCTTTCAGGAGTTATCTTTTTTTATTGCCCTGCACAGACAATGGAAAGCAACGAGAAATGTATTTGTGTAAGGGAGATAACTGACAATGAATCGTGAAAACAAAAAGAAAAAATACGAAAAAGGATATTATAAAACCCACCCGTGCAAGGACAGCTTCACCTGTAAGGTTTGCGGACGCCCGGTCGTTTCAGCAGGCGCAGGAACGGACCACCGCAACCACTGCCCGAACTGCCTGTCCAGCCTGCATGTGGACATCGAACCGGGAGACAGGGAATCTGACTGCGGAGGCATCATGGACCCGATCGCAGTCTGGACCCGCAAGAACGGCGAATGGGCCATCATCCACCGCTGCCGCCGATGCGGAAAGCTTTCATCCAACCGGATTGCCGCCGATGACAATCCAATGAAACTCATGTCCATCGCCATGAAGCCATTGTGTCTGCCGCCCTTCCCGCTGGAAAGGATTGAAGAACTGACACTCCTCATGGGTGGAGACGGAACGCTGTCCCGCAAATAGTTTTAATGTGTATAAGTTTTCATTTTTGCACAAATTATTCGTAATTATGCATATTTTTTTCAGAATAATTCATCTTGCTTTTCACATCAGATATTTTATACTGATAGTCAAAGAAATAACAAAGTAAACGCAAGGCGAAAGGGAGGTCTTACATATGCTTAGACTTAGAATGATGCGTGCACCTCAAAAATATGTACAGGGAAAAGATTCTCTGCTGCAATTCCACAAGGAAATGACCAGTCTTGGTGATAAGTGGCTGTTTATCTGCTCCAGAAGCGGATATAAGATGGCTCACGACAAGATCGAAAAAAGTTTTGAAGGGACATCCGACGTCCGCCAGTACGAAATCTTCGGCGGAGTTTCAAGTACAGGGGAGATCGAAAAAATGCGGGAAATCGTCAGAGAAAACCATCTGAATGTCGTCGTCGGTGTGGGCGGCGGTTCCGCAATTGACACAGCAAAAGCGACAGCACACTACGAAAAGCTTCCTGTCGTTATTGTACCAACCGTTGTAGCGACAGACGCTCCATGCACCGGTCTTTCTGTTATCTACAATGATGATGAAACATTCAACAGTTATCTGTTCTATCCAAAGAACCCGGAAGCCGTCATTGTAGACAGTGCCATCATCGCTAATGCGCCGGTCAGATTCCTGGTTGCCGGCATGGGCGATGCCCTCGGAACTTATTTTGAAGCACGCGCATGCGAGCGCACAGACGCTCCGAGCCTGGAATCCGGCGGAATTACCCAGTCAGCCATGGCTCTCTGCCGGCTCTGTTATGACACACTGAAAGAATACGGGGCTTCTGCAAAAAAGGCATGCGAATGCAATGTGGTAACTCCGGCACTGGAAGCCATTATCGAAGCCAATGTTTACCTCTCCGGTGTCGGTGCCGACAACGGAGGGCTTGCCGTTGCCCACTCTTTCTATAACGGTCTTACCGCACTTGGCGGCCACAGCGCTCCGCATGGAAACTGCGTTGCTTTTGGCACCCTCGTACAGCTTGTTCTGGAACGGGCATCTAAAGAAGAATTCAAGGAAGTACAGAATTTCTGTATGGAAGTCGGCCTTCCTGTTACACTGGAAGAAATCGGTATCACCAAAGACGAAGAGATCCGCATTATCGCCGAGAAATCCTGTGTAGAAGGTGAATCCATCCACAACATGGTAGCGGACGTCACTCCGGATCAGCTCTACGCAGCTATCGTTGCAGCGGACGCTCTTGGAAAAGAGGCACTTGCGGAAAAGGAAAAATAAGTTCATATCCTACCTTTAAACAGCCGTCCGGCAAGAATGATGCCTCTAGATATTCCCATATTACAAAGCGGCAGGCGTGGTTCATATGAATCGCGCCTGCCGCTGTATTATGCCCATTAAAAGAAACATTCATCATCGTTACAAATTCTCTTCCGCCAGCGTTTTTAGTTCCTCTGCAATCTCATGATTGCCCGTCTTTTCAGCCAACGGAAGAAAAATTTCCATGGTTTCAGCTGCCCGTTTTTTTCTTTGTTCCTCATCGATCCATTCAATCGTCTTCATATTATGAAGACGCTCGGCGAGCCGGAGCAAGGTGACCTGTTCCAAAAGATCTGTCTCCATATCCGCTTCTTCCGCTGCTTTTGCTTCAATCAGATCAGCTGTTTTCTCCGGAAGATATTTCCTTAATTCTTTCATTGTGGCTTCTGTCTTTTTCAATGCATCGCAAAATAAGCCTGCGAGAATGGTTTCAGGCTCCGCCTCCATATCCGCAAGTAAAAGCGCAGTGTGGAGCGGGTGTGTGATATATTCATCACCTGAATATCGTTTCATTCCTTGATAAATCTGGCATGCATAAAGATACATCTGCTCAAGCTTTCCCACATCTTCTTGTGGATTCAATGTCAAAACCCTCTCTTTTAATTTTTCAAACAGCATTTGTTTTTCAGCATGTTCCTCTGGTCTTCCAGTCATTCCCTCGTTCATATTTTTTCCTCCTAACTGTTTCATACTCATAACCATGGCTCGCAGTAAGGCCGGGCAGTAACCAAACTCTTTTTTGAATGCTTTCGTAAATCCATTGTGAGATTCCCAGCCATATTTTACAGCTGTATCCACAATCTTCGCTCCATTCCGTATATCCCCGGACGCCCTTCGGAGTTTTTCACTTTTTACATATTCCATCACTGAAACTCCAGTCTCCTGCCGGAAGATTCTTGAAAAATGATATTCTGAATATCCAACCGTCCCAGCGATCTTTGCCACTGTCAGCACTTCATCAATATGCTTTTCGATATACTCCTTACTTTTCCGAATAATGGTTCCTGCTTCCATATACCTCACTCCTATTGTTTCTTCCACGTGGTACATTTAGTATAGGACGCACCAAATAAAATTGCTGTTCCAAATCTGCTGTTTTTTATATTCACTATTCATTTTTATGTCCATGATGGTGATGTTTTCCCTGTCCGCTTCCTCCGGTTCCGGTACTTGTCTGTGTGTCACCATCCGCTTCCAGTTCCCGGATCCTCTCATAAAGTTCTCTCATGGTCATATTGGCCGCTTCCTCCGTCGTTATGTCGGGATCCAGCTCCTTCAATTCCAGATATGCTCTGTATTTGCCATATCCAAGTCCTGCTTCTTCCGCTTCTTGCGCTTCGCTTTCTGTCGCATGGCAGCAGTCGATATTGTGCTGTGTCTGTTCCAGTTCTTCCACAAATGCCATCATATCCTGACTCTGCTTGTTTTCTCCTATAACAACCACAGATAAAATTTCATTCTGATTCAAAAGTGCCGCAATCTGCTCATTTTGTAGAATTTCATCCACCGCCTCATCATAATCCATAAATCGGAGGTTTAATTCCCCGGCCAGTCTTTCCCCGTCTTCATTTTTCCCTTCCAGAGAAAGCACTCTACCAAAGCGGTTGACTTCCATTTCCAGCGAAGGATTCACTTCGATCTGAATCGCCGCTGTCGGAAGGAAAAAGCTCCAGTATCCCCCTGCAATCAGAAAAATCACCAGACATGCCGCCACCGGGATCCAGGTACGGTAGGAACGAATTCTCTTTTTCTTGTATCCATCTGTTTTTTCTCTAAGAAACTGTTTTGTGCGTTCTTTCAGCTCTTCGTCTGCGTGAATCTGATCAAACGCTTCTTTTATTCTCTTATCCGTACTCCTCACCTCCAAGCTTTTCCTTTAACAGTGCCCGCGCACGTGTCAGCATCGTGTAAACCGTATTGGTTTTCTTCCCGAGAATTTTCCCGATTTCTTCCGCTGTATATCCCTCATAATAATGCAGATAGACCGCATCTTTATATTTTCCCGGAAGAGACAGCACTGCCTCCAGCACTTCTCTGTGGTCCTGACGGTTCGGAGCCGGCATCTCCAGGAGTGAATCCAGCGAGACCGTCCTGCTCCTGAAAAAGCTTCTGCGCAGATCCTTGCAGGCATTTACTGTCACCCGGATCAGCCAGGCTTTTTCATGTTCTTCATTTTCAAACGGCATGGAACGAAGGACATATTTCAGAAAAACCGTCTGAAATATGTCCTCGGTATCAGCACTATTCTGCAGGTGGATCAGGCAGATTCTTCTGACCATATCCGAATACCTTTCAATCGCCCTGTTTACCTCTCGTTCACTTTGCATACATGTTTACCTGTTTCGTCCTCCCCTGCATCCACTGTTCTGGTGGTGCATATGGTGTCCTTCTGCATTATTGCAGATTTTATTCTGATAATTGTCACAGACACCATCATGATCGGAATCTGTATAACAGGTTCCCGTTCCTGCACAGTCACCTGTATTGTTATGATGGTTCGGACATACCGAGCTGTTTACACAGATCCCATTGTTCCAGCCGGCTGAAGTCTCCTGTCTGTTTCCGGCCTTTACAGCCCCGGATGCAGCCACCGATACTCCGATTACTGCCGCCAGAATTCCTGCTACAATTTTCTTCATCTCAATCCCTCCTTTGTCTTTCATCTCTAATACGATTCAAAGGAGTGTTTCCATTCATTTTTTTCAAATTTTTTTCAAATCTTTTAAAATCGGTTCCAGATAACTTCTGTCTGTCCAGTCACATTGTTTCCCGTCCGCACTCATCAGCGCTTTCATCCACGGCTCGTAGGTGTCCGGATCCTTTTTGGCTACCGTTTTTTTCAACATCCTGCACAGGGTCCGGTCTTTCCATGTCATTTTCTCTTCATCCCACATTCCTCTTCCGTAATAAAGAGGGATGGATGCGAGTTCTCCCTTCAAATTTACCGTTTTTACTTCCTCAAGTGCTTTTTCATCGTACGGAGATGCCCCGACCGCAAACACCATAACCTGTTTTTCTTTCAGTCTGTCAAAGTGTTTCCGCAGAAACGAAATGCCCGCTATGCCGGATGCATAAATGCCTCCGCATAAAATAATTACGTCATACCGGATGACTTCACCGATTTCGGCCTGTTTCACTTCCACCGCCTCAAAGCCTGTCGCCTCTTTGATCCATCCGGCATATTTTCTGGCCGCTCCATATTTTGATTGATACAAGATAATTCCTCTGCCCATAATCATCCCTCACTGAACACTATCCCTGCTGGTTTCCGTTTCTCTTGTTTTCAAGTGTCTCTTTCAGAAAAATCTGATACGCCTTTTCCTGCTGCTCAAAAATTTCCTCTGTCGAAATGCCCGGTGTTGTCATACAGAAGATTGTCCCAATGCCGATCGTATAAATCAACATATGCAGATGAAGCTTCTTTACTTCTTCCCTGCTGATTTTCAGCCCGTCTGCAATAAATCCGGAGGTCTGGGGATCTGTTTCTTTCTGATACAGTTCATCCAGAGAGGAAACTCCTTCTCTCCGGTGCAGAATGAACAGCTTAAATATATTCGGCTCCTCTTTTGCAAGCTGTACATACGCTCTGCCTGTGCTGGCAAAGAGATCTGACGGGTCAATATGCGCCGCTGCAAATTCCCGCACAAACTCCAACGCCCGGCCTGTCACATCAGCCTTCAGTCCATCCATATTTCTACAGTAACTGTAGATCGGCTGCACAGAGCAGCCGATCTTTTCCGCAATATTCTTGACCAGTACATGCTCCATTCCGTCATTTCTTGCAATTTCAAACGCCGCTTCCACGACCATCTCTTTTGTAATTCTCTGTTTCGGCATCTTTTTCTCCATAAAAAAATAGTTATATAAATTATTTATATAACTATTTTATATTCACTATGTTACTAATGTCAATATCAATCTCTGCTTTTTATCCCAGTATCACGTTTCCCACAAAAACCAGGGTGATGACCGCCACCACAAACAGAGCGTACAGGATTTTTCCTTACTGTTCTTTGAATCCTTTTGTCAGAGGGATCAGACATAACAAAAGAATGATTCCTGCCAGACCAATTGCAATTCCTGCAATCATATTGCTCCATACCATCGTCAGACACATGCCTACGCCAAGCGTCAATGCTCCAATAATTCCAAGCAGAACCGTTCCGATTGTTTTTCCCGACAGATGGATCGGCGCTTTATTTTCCATTTTTCTCCATACCAGCATCATGATCAGAAGCACAAGGGCTCCAATTGTGCCCATTACAACTCCCGGCTGAAACGCATTCCACTCCGGTATCAATGCCATGCACATTCCAAGGGCAAAAAAGATTCCCCCGATAGTTCCCAAAATCATTGCTACAAAACTACTTTTCTTCATGCTATACTCTCTCCTTTTTCTTCATTGCTTTCATCTGCCGTTCTTTCTGTTCTTCTGCAAGTCTGGCTTTCGCCTCTTCAATTGACTCCCCGTCTTTTGTCAGGAACTGATCCACAAAAGAATCCGAGATTTTTGTAAATCCTCCTACAGCACCATCCTCAATCTTCTTGTAGCTGCCTACAACTCCGTCTTCAATTTTCTTGTAGCCGCCCACAACCTTCTCGGCTATTTTCTGATTTACTTTTACAAGTTTTGACTTTGCCACTATTCTTTCCTCCTTCATTTATCTTTATCTGATGGTATAAGGTTACAGCCCAAATGTTGGAGAAAGATTGCTGTTTTGTTTGCGAAATATTAAAAACAGCCGCCAGATCCAAAAAAATCTACCCGGCGGCACATAAAAAAAGAAGAAGCTTTTCATTATAGCTTCTCCCAAAAAACAATATTATTCTATTTTATTGAGCGAAAAACAAATTTCCCAGCGGATTCATCATGATCAATCAGCTTCTTTGACTTCAAATTAGCAAAGACTTTTTCCTGGAATGAATCTGCATCTAAATAGTTTTTCCCGTCATGTATGTCTTTCACTACGCCTACTTCAGGTATCATCTCTATATCAATAAAATGTTCCAAATATTGGCTGATGTCATCGAGATGAATGAAATGACTGCCAACTGGAAAACCATGTTCTATGTTAAATTCCTCATACTCTTTTATAAATGTCTTGTGCTCCGGTAATTGAATCTTTGTAAAAGTAGTTTCATTCAACGAATAATATGCCAAGTGGTAGAGTCCATGAACAAACAACGCAACACGTCTGCCTAACTTATAATGAAGAGTATCGAAGAAAATCTCTTCCTGCACCCAGTTCGATCTTGCAACGGTATAGCATAATTCAATTAAACAGTTTGAAATTTCAGAAGCATCTTCGTAGTACAATGCCAAAAGATAACGAGTAAAAGAAAGATCAAATTTACTTTGTTTCTTTGCCATAAATTTCAGAAGTTGTTTTTCAGCCTCACGCCCTGCTTCTTGATCTTTCCAGTATTTGGCATACATCATGTTGTAATGTCCTTTATAATATCCGTTATCTGAGATCCCCGGAGAAACCGGCATACTTTTCTACGAGTTTTAAATCATTGGCCGCAAAAGCCAGAATTATGTTAACCAGGCCGCCAGATTGATCTTGTGTAGTATTCAGACAATTATTCCATATCATTCCAATTCTATTCCCTTGAAACAATCCATTCAGCATAAAAGTCATATCGCCGCTTTCACAAGCAAGCTTAATTCCAAGAAAAATAAAATCTTTATACATTTGTCTATAAAACAATTTAAAACAGTTTTCCATCGGGTAGAACAGTAATCCGCTTTTTAATTCGTTATAATTTTCCCTGCACTGTTCTTTCTTTTCAGCTATAGTTTTATTCTCTAATGCATCTATACAAATATGCTGTATCACCATCTTCTCGAAAACCTGTATTTCCCTTTCCCGTGACCGGACACCGGCTCTATTATTTCTGCCCTCAGCAGTTTAGCAAGCATCTTGGATGCACTTGAATTCTGAAGTCCAAGCAGTTCACCAACTGCGGTTCGCCCAAAAATCATATCAAAACCGAACTTGTCATACACTCTATAAATATGAGAAATTGTCTTTTCCGAAAAATCTGTCGCTTTCACCGCAATCAGACTTTCAATGTCTACTTTCGAACTCTGAATGTCTCCTTTCCCTTCTCCAATGTCTACTTTTTGCATCTTCCAAAGTCCACTTATATGCAAATATCGGTTATGAAGTTCATTTTTTTCATTCAGAAGCAGATTCCTTAAAAACAATTCCAGATACTCTGTTGTTCTCGTATTGCCCTCGCCAAAGATATGAATCTGCCATAATCTTGAGACAAATACCGCCAGATGATGGATAATCTCATTCATCGAAAGGCCTTTATAACTGAACTCTCTCTCCTGAGAAAAATCATATTCCAGTGTAGCCCTTAACTCAGAGGCGCTTCCATATAAGACCGTTCCCCCGTCCAGAACCCACTCTTAATACGTTTATCCATGCGCATTCTCCGATACAAGCTCTGCTTTACAACATTGTACAATGTTTCCATAAAAAGAAAAAACACCCCAAATCCGCTGTCTAACGAATTTGAAGCGTTTCTCAAGACCTGCCGCAGACCGGAATCGAACCGGTACGGGAGGATAAGTCCCGCAGGATTTTAAGTCCTGTGCGTCTGCCAGTTCCGCCACTGCGGCAAAGTGGATGGAGGTGGATTCGAACCACCGAAAGCGTTGCTAACAGATTTACAGTCTGCCCCCTTTGGCCACTCGGGAATCCATCCTTATGATACAGGGTATCATGCCCTGCCAATAATTATTTATACCACATTCCAAAGAAAAACGCAAGGAAAATTTCCCTTGCGCTTTCTTTTGTATCATAAATCTTAATCCTAACCGTTGGTTATCAGGTTCCATCAGCCGTCTCAGAGCCTTCAATCATCTCTCCGGCCTCCACCTTGTTAATCATGTCCGCAATCTCGGCCACAGTGTCTTCATTCGGGATCGTCACATAAAGATACTGACTTCCGGTCGAATAGCACATCTCCTGACCGCCGATACCGTCGGCTGCCATCGAGTAGATCTGCCAGTCTGAGTGATCGCTGAGCTGCTGTTTGATCAGTGCCCGGATCTGTTTCATGGACATATTTGTCTCTACACTGTCGGCTGCCTCGTCAAGGATATCAGCCGCCTTTACGATCATGGATGGAGATACCATCTTTTTGATCATTGCGGTAATCAGTGCCTCCTGATTCTTTCCACGCTGATTGTCGCCGTCTACAAGCGCATGACGCTCTCTTGCAAACGCAAGTGCCTCCTGACCGTCCAGGTGATTCGTGCCTTCCTGAATTTCAACAACAGCTCCGGCGTCGGTGCCTGTTGTGAAGGCATATTCAGACTCTACGTCTACACCTCCCAGAATATCAATAATATTGATAAAGGAGGTAAAATTCAGTCTCCCATAGAATGGAATTGATACCTGATACAGCTCTTCCAGTGTATCAATCGAAACATCCACCCCGTAATTTCCTGCATGTGTCAGCTTATCCTTCATGCCGCCGGAAATACCCGGAATCTCCACATAGTAGTCTCGCGGAGTCGTTACCAGCAGAATCTGATGTGTTGTCGGGTTAACCGTGGCGATGATATTAACATCACTTCGGCTGGAATCCTCCACATTTCCGTAGATATCAATACCGCTGATATACACGGTAAACGGCTCTGACTGAACCGGAACATCCAGAGAAACATCCTGCGTCTCTTCTACTGTATATTCGTAAATCACCCTTGTATTGGAGCCGAAGCCTTCTGACGCTTTCTCCATCGTATTCTGATAGTTGGAATCATAAACAATGATATCGATCTCTTCATCCATCAGAGCCTGCGCCATCTCTTCCATATTATCAAACACTTCGGTATCGATGCTCTTTTTCAACTGCTTATTGATATTAGAAAGCGCTTTATCAGTGTTTTCTCCATCCGTTGCATACTGGATTCCAAACACATAATCTTCTGCGTCGCTCAGCTCTTCTGCCTTGTCACTTTCTCTTACGACCGCAACCATCTTATGACTTTCCGATCCGCCGCCTGCAATGCTCAGGAGCGCCCCGCCGGTTTTATAAACATAAAAAGATCCGACAGCCAGAACAATCGTCATCAAAAAACTGAATACCTTGCCGACAATCTTGCCCTTTCCCCGTACAGCCAGCTGTGAAATCAATGTGATTCCAAGCAGTACCAGAAGTACTCCCGCGATTCCCAGAAGGTATTCCATAAGCAGAATATCCATCCAGCACAGAAGCCACAAGAATGCCAGAGATGCCGCAAGCTGAAATGTGAAAAATACCATACCTCTGGCTGCACCGGCGCGCTCGGCTTTTCGTTCTTTACGTCTTCCGATCTCCTTCAATCTTCTTGCCCGTTTTTCCTCCTCCGTAAGTCTGTCAGGAATCTTCCGTCTTGTCCCCTCTGTCTTTCGCTTTCTTGTCGTTGTACGTTCCTGTCCCTCATCCAAATTATAGTCTGAATCGGACTTCTTCTGACCGGATGCGTCCGCACGTCTTTTTTGCCGGCGTACCGGTCTGTTCTCTGGAAGCTTTCCGTTTCCACTCTCTTTCTGGACCATAGTTCTTTTATCCTTTCGTAGGTCTTTCCTGCGTCTGTTCGCACTTGTACTATTTTATAACTTTTACTACATCTATGCCGGTTTGTCAAGTTTTTGGCTAATATTCACGCTTTTTTAAAATTATTGCGGAATGTTTCCCCATATTAAGGACAATCTCGCCGTTTTCTATAATATACTCTTCAAACTCTGTTGTATATCCTTCATCATATGTATAGATCAGCCTTCTCATAAATCCCTGCATCGGAATCTCTGCCGGCCAGACCGGTACGCGGACTGTTGCCGCCTCGCTTCTGTTGTTCACGATAACAACAAACTGTCTTCTGTCATTGAAGCGCGCATAGGCAAGAATCCCTTCTTCCCAGGTCAGCATCTTGAGCGATCCTGTCCGGAATGCGCGGTAACGTTTGTGAATAGCGATAACTTCCTTGTGGAAAGCAATCATCTCTTTATCTTCATTTCCCCACGGGTATGTTCTCCGGTTGTCCGGATCTGTAAATCCGTATACCCCGGCCTCATCGCCATAATAGATTGTCGGCGCTCCTACCCAGGTCATCTGCATCACGACAGCTTCTCTCATGATAGCCGGATTCGTATAGATCTCTGCCGCTTCATGTCCCAGCTGGTCAACACGTCCCACCATATGATTCGTCCGTGTCAGGAAACGGGAATGGTCATGGTTTGACAGTTCATTCATTGCCGTCATAAGTGACGGAGTCGGCATTGCTGCCATATGGTGCGTAATGGAATTGATAAAATAATCCGCATTGTCACACAGATCCGGCCGGCTGAAATCGCTGTGCTTTTCCATACCGGTTAAAAACCAGGTCAGCGGTTCCATAAACGCATCGTAATTCATGACTGTATCCCATTCATCTCCCTGAAGCCATTCTTTCGGATCTCCATAGTGCTCCGCAAGAATAATCGCCTGCGGATTCGCACTTTTGACAGCCATCCGGAAGCGTTTCCAGAAATCGTGATTGTATTCCTTTGACATCCCAAGATCAGCCGCTACGTCCAGTCTCCATCCGTCCACATTATACGGCGGCGAAACCCATTTTTTCCCGATCCTGAGAATATAGTTTTCCAGTTTTACGGACTCTTCATAATTCAGCTTTGGCAACGTTTCATGACCCCACCAGCCGTCATAGTTTCCGTTATCCGGCCATGCGCCCGGATCTTCGTTATAAAACTTGAAGAAGTCCCGGTACGGGCTGTCCGCTGAAATGTATGCGCCCGGCTCATACGTTCCTTCTTTCAGGTAGATCTTTTCTCTGTCCATCCACTTGTTGAAGGATCCGCAGTGATTAAAAACTCCGTCAAGAATGACTTTCATGCCGCGTCTGTGAATCTCCTCGACCACATGGGCAAAAAACTGATTGCTTGCCTCCAGATTTGCCCTTCCGGCACTTCGTACCTGATATTTTGTCGCCTGACTGTTGTCCGCACACCCCTCCGGAAGGATCTCTCCGCCGTCTTTTACGATCCTGCCAAAGTGCGGATCAATATAATCATAATCCTGAATATCGTATTTGTGATTAGACGGCGAAACGAACAGCGGGTTAAAATATATGACTTCAACACCGAGCTCCTGCAGGTAGTCAAGCTTATCAAGCACTCCCTGAAGATCCCCGCCGTAAAATTCACGGATCGCCATCGCCTTGGCCGGTTTCTGGTTCCAGTCTTCTACTTTCTCGGATCTGGCTCCAAGATAATAGTATTCCCCTGTCACAACATCATTATCCGGATCTCCATTATAAAAACGGTCCGTATAGATCTGATACATTACCGCCCCTTTGGCCCATTCCGGTGTGGAGAAGTTGGGAATCAACACAAACTCGTAGGTCTTCATCGGCTCTTCGACTACCCCGTAGCGGTTAAAATACACCACTTCTCCATCATTTCCCCGAATTTCAAAGTGATATTTCAAAGGCTCGTTTCCTATCTGAATACGGGTATTATAATAATCAAAAACTTCTGATGACTGCCCTTTTTCCATAGAAAAACAGGCCTCACTTGTGACCACTTTTACTTCCTGCACATCATCTTTCGCCGTTCGGAATCTTAAAATTATCTTCTGATTTTCTACCGGTTCCGGCGGGATGACATATACTCCCGTCCCATCACAAAATAATGCCTGTTTATTCATAAACATACTCCCTTTCTTCCCGTATCTACTCCGGCAGCATCTGTTCTTCCTGAGAGCTTTCTGTAAATAAACTTTCAAACTCTTCTCTGGAAATTTTTTCTTTTTCCAGAAGGAGAGATGCACACTTGTGTAATACGTCCATATGCTCATTTATTATTGTCTTTGCTTCTTCATAACATTCGTCAATAATTCGTTTCACTTCCTCATCAATCTTCCCTGCAACCGCTTCACCGTAGCCCCTTGTATGGGCAAGGTCTCTTCCTATGAAGACTTCGTCGCTGTCATTGTCATAATTGATCAAGCCGACCTCCTTTGACATGCCGAACTTGGTCACCATCGCTTTTGCGAGGCTTGTAGCCTGTTTAATATCCTGTGACGCTCCTGTCGTAATGTCATCGAAGATGATTTCTTCAGCCACCCGGCCTCCAAGGGAAACCGTGATGTCCTGAAGCATTTTCCCTTTTGTGTTGAACATTTCGTCCTTTTCCGGAAGCGGCATCGTATATCCTGCCGCACCGTTTCCTGTCGGAATGATGGAAACCGTATAGACCGGCCCAACATCCGGTAG
Organism: Drancourtella sp. An12; assembly: GCF_002160935.1. Lineage (NCBI taxonomy): Bacteria > Bacillati > Bacillota > Clostridia > Eubacteriales > Oscillospiraceae > Drancourtella > Drancourtella sp. An12. Next base: position 34,223 of record NZ_NFLO01000015.1, read on the forward strand.
GAGATGGAACAGGATCGCGTGTCCTGACTCATGGTAGGCCGTAATCCTCTTTTCCTTGTCTGAAATCACACGGCTCTTCTTCTCCGCGCCGATTCCGACTTTGACAAATGCCCGCCGGATATCCTCCTGTGTAATGTACATGCGGGCCTGCTTTGCCGCGTAAATCGCGCTTTCATTGAGCAGGTTTTCCAGATCCGCCCCGGTAAATCCGGCTGTCGTCTGCGCGATCTGCCGCAGATCAACGTCATCTCCGAGCGGCTTGGATCTTGCGTGTACGGCAAGAATCTCAAATCTTCCCTGTACATCCGGACGTCCTACGAGAACCTTTCTGTCAAATCGTCCCGGACGCAGGATTGCTGGATCCAGAATATCTACCCGGTTCGTCGCAGCCATGACAATGATGCCCTCATTGACTCCGAATCCGTCCATCTCCACAAGGAGCTGGTTCAGTGTCTGCTCTCTTTCGTCATGTCCGCCTCCCATACCGGTTCCTCTGCGTCTTGCAACAGCGTCAATCTCATCGATAAAAATAATACACGGTGCATGTTTCTTGGCATCTTCAAACAGATCTCTTACCCGGGATGCTCCGACTCCGACAAACATTTCCACAAAGTCTGAACCGGAAATCGTAAAGAACGGTACATCCGCCTCTCCGGCTACAGCCTTCGCAAGCAGTGTCTTACCTGTTCCCGGAGGTCCTTCCAGCAGTACTCCTTTCGGAATTCTCGCCCCTACCTGAATATATCTTTGAGGATTTTTCAGAAAATCCACAATTTCCTCAAGTTCCTCTTTTTCCTCTTTGAGTCCTGCCACATCATCGAATGTGACTTTTTTGTCTTTATCCGTACTCATTCTGGCCCGGCTCTTTCCGAAATTCATTGCTTTGGCACCCGCTCCTCCGTCAGCTGCGCCGCTCTGTCTTCGCATAAATGCGAAAAGCAGGAAAATCGCGCCTACCATAATGATCGTTGGAAGAATCGATGTCAGAAATACATTTTCACCCGGTACTTCACTTAACTCACAGCTGATTCCTTCACTTTCCAGATAATTCTGTTCGTTCTGAACATTGGAAATATTGACATACCGGTATTCTCCGGAATCTTTCATCAAAAGTTCAACCTGACCCGTCGGAACTGCCTGATCCTGATAGATGACAGCGCTTTCCACCTGGTTCCCTTCGACGGCCTCATGGTATTCATCCAGCGTCAGCGTCCTGCTTCTCTGCTGTGACTGATTGGTTACCCAGAAAGCAAGGAAGATCAGCACGATGAATATCAGTACTGATACGCTGCCGAAGCCTCTGTTCTTTTTATTATTCAACCTTCCTTTTTCTCCTTTCTATTCTACTCCTTCGACCACTCCGATATACGGAAGGTTCCGGTACTTCTGGTCATAGTCAAGACCGTAGCCGACTACAAATTCATCCGGAATGTTAAAGCCGACATAGTCAACGTGAACATCTTTCACGCGGCGTTCCGGTTTGTCCAGAAGTGTACAGATATGCATGCTTTTCGGCCCTCTTTCGTTTAAAATTTTCATCAGATGAAAAAGCGTGCGGCCGGAATCGATGATATCCTCCACAATAATCACATCTTTCCCCTCAAGCGGTTCATCCAGATCCTTCACGATCTTTACCACGCCGCTTGATTCCGTGCCTGATCCATAGCTGCTGACACTCATAAAATCCATGGAAACTGGAACTGTAATTCTCTTTGCAAGTTCACACATAAAAAAGACCCCGCCTTTCAGGACGCAGATCAGATGTACATGCTTTCCGGCATAATCTTCACTGATCTTCTTTCCAAGCTCCTCGATCCTTTGATTTACCTGCTCCTCCGGAACCAATACTTTAATTGTCTCTGCCATTTTTTTCTCCTCCGTAAATCTCTATTTGTACTATTTTTACTGTTCTTTCCGTAATCTGATACGCTTTATTCTGCCGGTACCCGACGATCCAGACGATCTCATTCCCGTCTGCAATCAGCGGAATTTCATCTCGTTTGCCGGCCGGAACCTTCTGATTAATAAAAAATTTCTTTAAAGTTTGACGCTTTCCGTCTGCGGTGACCGTAATATAGTCACCCTCCCGGCGTGTCCGCATGACAAGTCTGCCTTTTATTATATCATAATCAAACCATTTCGTGTAGGGGGTATCTGGCCACTTTTCGCCCTCCCGGCGGTCAAAGACCTGCATTTTAAACCCGATTTCCGGTTTTTTCTCCAGCTGTTCTCCCATCTTCTCTTTTTTCTGTATCAATACTCCTTCGTATGTCCGAAGTGCTCTGACTCCGTAAGGAAGTGATATGCTTCTCCCCGGCTGTTTTTCCATAAGCCCGTGGATATCCTGCACATGAACCGCCCGCAGATTTTTTTCACCTGCGCACACCTCGCAGAGTACAGAACGGATAACTTCCTCACGGAACACCTTCGGAACTCTTTCCAGTTCCGCTTTCCGGATGAGCTTTCCGCCGTCTGTTTCCTTCACACATTCTTTAATATATGTTCCCGTTTCGTCTTCCATATATTCCCACAACTCAGACATTTTTTCCGCCATTCTGGAAATATGTTCTGCCGTTCCCGGATTGATCTCATTTAGTTCTTTCATGACTCTGTTGCGGATCCGGTTTCTTGTGTAAGCATCCTCCAGGTTGGTCGCGTCGATTCTCCACGGAATCCCCTGCTCTTTCAGCGCTGCCTCAATTTCCGCCTTTCCCACGCAGAGGAGGGGATGAATCAGTTCCCCGGAGACCGGGAGAATCCCCCGCATCCCCTTTACCCGGCTTCCCCTGCAGAGATTCATAATGACAGTCTCCGCGTTATCGTCCTGATGGTGGGCAAACGCGATTTTGTCCGCATGCTCTTCCACCATCACCTTTCGCATGGCTTCCCGGCGGACTTCCCGGCCCGCCTCCTCCTGGGAGCATTTTCTCTTTTCCGCCTCTTTTGCCACATCAATCCGGAACACACGGCATGGGACGTTCTGCTGCCTGCATAGTTCTTCCACAAACCGTTCGTCCGCGTCGGCCTCCTCTCCCCGCAGCATGTGATTGACGTGAACCGCTGTGACCCGGATTCCCATTGTCTTTTGCAGGCTCAAAAGTACAAAAAGCAGGCATACCGAATCAGCTCCTCCGGATATACCTGCAACTATATGTTCCCCTCGCTCTATCATATTCCATCGTCTTAGATAGGATTCCACTTTTTTCTGCAATCCTTCCCGTTTTTTCTCTTCAGCCACGTCGTTTTCTCCTGTATCTCTTTTTCTTCATCTTATATAATAATTCCGTAAAAAGCAAGTTATATTCTCCAGATTCCCACAACCAGCACGGTCATGTCGTCCATCGGCTCTTCCCCGGTCCACTCCAGCACCTGTTCCAGGATGTGGTGCGCCATTTCTTTCGGGTTGTTCAGGCTTGTTCCTCGGATGATAGTGTCCAGAAGAAACTCCTGCTCCCCTACCGGAAGCGCATCCATGATGCCGTCTGTAATCATAATGACGAAATCCCCGCTCTGCAAATGCTTATGTACGCTCTGGATTTCCAGATCCTGAATCACCCCGAGGGGAAGATTGGTAGAGCAGATCCTCTCCACTCCATTTTGATGGCGGATAAAAGTTGTGGACGCCCCTGCTTTTAAAATATCCACGGTCCCCTCATACAGATCGAAAATGCTGATGTCAATGGTGGAAAAACGGATCTCCTCCCGGCCGATCACCAGCGCCGTATTCATCATCTCCAGAGCTGTCCGCGCCGGAAATCCCGCCTCCAGAAGTTCCTCCAGCATATCCACTACCATGGCGCTCTCCCGGTATGCCTCCTCTCCGGAACCCATGCCGTCAGAAAGAACCGCTCCCTGTTTTCCTGCCGGAAGCTCCATCATGGAAAAGCTGTCCCCGGAAATATCCGCGCACCCCTTTCCTATCTTTGCCACTCCCTGAAGCGTATAGTAGTGCTGCATCTCCAGGAAAACAATGGTCGCATACTCCTGCCCCAGCGATCTTCTCTCGTCTTTTGCCGGCTCCATGATCCGTCCGGTGCAGGCCGACAGCACCCGTGCCAGTTCTTTCGTGCTGACGCACTGTCCTTTCCCCGCCTTTGCAGTCAGATGGATTTCATATCTTCCCTGCGGTGTCATCAAAAAGACCATGCTCAGTATCCGCATATTCTCGTTTTTCAGCTTTGTCCTGATCCGCTTTTCCAGACGCTCATCCGAAAAAATGCTCGCGTCCAGCTCCCTTGTCGCATGCCGGATCAGTCGCGCAAAGGCGTCCAGTTCCACCGCGCATCCTTCTCTGCTCTGTACAATACGATTGGTCCAGAACATCGCCTGCTTGGCATCCTGAAATGTTTCCATCGTCTCACGTAGAAACCGCGGCGCCAGGATACAGTATCTTTGAAGCCTCTTTTTCAGATCCATATTCAGTTCCGCTCCGTATTCATCCGCAGTTTTTAAAATTTCATATACCATCTGATGCGTCCGCACCCTGTTTTCTCCCAGACACCAGGACCGGTTTTCACAGTTTCTGCACACGTTCTCAGATACCCTGGAAAACATTTCTTCCACCTCGCCGGAGGTAAACTGCCCTTTCCTTTCTTCCATTCTGAAAAACGTATCCGCCAGATGCTCCAGCGATCTCCCGAATTTCTCCATCTGCTCCACATAAGGATTCATCATACAACTCTTCTTTTCCATCTTCTGCCCCTTCTTATATCTGTATCGTGAAAAGACCTTGCCTGAATAGAATAAAAAACAGCTTCGGGAAATCAGTCTTTCCCAAAGCTATCTTCTGTGTGCAATGTCATATCATTATTCCTCAGCTTTAAAGAGAATTTCATTCTCCTTTACCATGCCGAGCTTGTCTCTGGCCGTATCTTCGACGTACTCATCCGTCCCTACATATTCTTTGTACTCTTCGATCTCTTCTGTGCGCTGCTTCTCTGCCTTCTTCTCTTTTTCCAGCTCTGTGATCTGCGCATTTTTGTCTTGCAGTTCAGCTCCGAGCGAAATGCTGTGCACGGTCGTCACCGCCGTAAGCACAAGCAGAATACAGGATATAAATACAACGCTTCCTTTATATCTGGAAAACCGCGGTCCCTTCTGAGACGTGCGTGTTTTTTTCTTAAAAATCTTCATCTTTACCTCACCGTAGATTCAGGTTGTTCCAGGTTATACATATAATAGTATCCTTTTTCCCACGATTAATCAACTCTTTTTCCGTGTTTTCCAGTTTTTTTCTCAAAAATCTTTCCGCAGAACTTGCCGGTTTTTGACAAAACCGCAAAAAAGGCGACTGCTCCTGCCACAGTTCCCGCGATAAAGTACCACCGGATTTCTCCGGAACTTGTCTGAAAGATTTCGCCAAACAGATAGAATCCGCAAAACAGCCAGTACAGAAAATCTTCGGCGGAAACGACAATAGAATGATGCCGGATAATCCTCCGGAAAAGACGCAGCACCTCATATACCCCACAGAGGAACATCCCTGAAAAAAATGCTCTTAAAAATGCATCCGCCTCGACTCCCAGCCCGCTCATCGCCCGCCTCCTAATGGAACAGGCGCGCAAGAAGTTTTCCGCCCTGTTTGGTCGTCTGTTTCATATCTGAATATGTAATGCTGTCAATATTTCCGGAAAGGTCGACTTCTCCCTTTTCCAGACTGAGCCGGTTGACATGGAGGTCGCTCCCTTTCACCATCATCATCCCCTGTTCTGTCTCCAGGAGAATCTCATTCAGATCAAAGGACAGGACATCCAGCACTCCGGTCACAAGACTTGTCTTTCTGTTATTGACAACCAGTTTGTGTGCTTTCCGGACCTGTGCCTCTTCTGTAACGCTCATCATACTGCTGCTCATCATCATCTTCTCTCAACCTCTCTTTCGTTGTCAGCCTGTCTGCTTCTTCCAACGTGCTTCTGAGATATACTATGAATCTGCGCCCGCCTTTATTCCTTTTCTGAATTAAATATAACGGAAAAGCTCTTTTGCCTCTTCCTTCTTCGTCGTATCCTGAATATCCAGTACTTCCGCCTTTACTGCTTTCGTGCCGAACTGAATCTCGATCACGTCACCTTTTTTTACCTTTGTAGATGCCTTCGCCGGCTTGCCGTTTACCGTAACTCTGCCCGCGTCGCACGCTTCATTTGCAACGGTGCGCCGTTTGATCAGACGTGAAACTTTTAAAAATTTGTCCAGTCTCATAACTGCCTCCTGTATCTTTAATATAGTAACAAAATAGAGGGCATGACAGCCCTCTATTTCCGTTCATAAATATCTTATGCGTTGATTGCGTCTTTTAATGCTTTTCCAGCTTTGAATTTAGGAGCTTTGCAAGCTTCGATCTTCATAGTCTTTCCTGTCTGAGGATTTCTTCCTTCTCTTGCTGCTCTTTCGCTTACTTCAAAAGTACCAAATCCTACTAACTGGATCTTTCCGCCAGCTTTTAACTCGTCTGTTACAACGTCGATGAATGCTTTTAATGCTTTTTCAGAATCTTTTTTGGAAATTTCTGCCTTTTCTGCCACTGCTGCGATTAATTCTGTTTTGTTCATAAATACTTATCCTCCTATTGTCCCGTTATAAAAGTATCTTTCTGATCTGTCATGATCTAACTTTCAAAACCCCTGATTTCTATGGGTTATCTTCATTAAAAGTTATAACGGTTTCTTGTATATTTGTCAAGTGAATTATAGTGCTGCGCCCCTGTTTTCCGCAGGTTTCACAAAGTTTTCTGATATTTTAAAGCATATTGTCGATCATTTCCAGAACAGCTTTCCCAAGAGCCTCTGATTTGGCATCTGCGTCCTCAAGAGAAGTGCCCTTGATGCCATAGTAGAACTTCACTTTCGGCTCTGTTCCGGATGGTCTTACGCAAAGCCATGCGTCGTCTGTCAGATCGTAGTAGAGAACATTGGACTTCGGAAGTCCTGTTGCTGTCACTTCGCCTGTTGCCAGATCTTTGATCGTATCTGCGTTGTAATCACGGGCTTTTAATACCTGGTATTCTCCCACTTTGACCGGAGGATTATTCCTCAGCGTCTCAAGAATCGCCTGGATCTTTTCCAGTCCTTCGATTCCTTTCATTGTGATGGACTGGATACTGTCCTTGTAGTAGCCGTATTTGTTATACATATCGATCATGGCATCCCACAGTGTCTTGCCCTGTGTCTTATAGTAAGCCGCTGCCTCGCACAGTGCCATGGTTGCTACAATCGCGTCTTTATCTCTTGCATGGGTTCCGATCAGACATCCGTAGCTTTCTTCAAAGCCGAATACATACTCGCCCTTTCCTGTCGTTTCAAATCCGAGAATCTGCTGTCCGATGTACTTGAATCCTGTCAGAACTTCGATCAGTCTGAGGCCGTATGACTTTGCAATGGCGTCTGCCATATTGGTCGTAACGATCGTCTTGATCAGGCAGCCGTCCTCCGGCAGTCCTTTTAACGCCTGTCTCTGACTGATCTCATATTCAGCAAGAAGGCATCCGGACATATTTCCTGTCAGCACCTTATACTCGCCGGACTTCGTATCTTTTACATAAACACCAAGACGGTCAGCATCCGGATCTGTCGCAAGAACAAGATCTGCGTCCACTTCCTTTGCCAGTTTCAGTCCAAGTTCAAATGCCTCTTCTGATTCCGGATTCGGGTAGGATACCGTCGGGAATTCGCCGTCCGGCAGCTCCTGCTCTTTTACTACATATACATTTTCAAATCCGAGCTCTTTTAATACTCTTCTTGCAGGGATATTTCCTGTACCGTGAAGAGGGGAATATACGATCTTGAGCTCTTTGCCGACCTGATCAATGGCATCCTGATGCAGTACCTGTTTTTTCAGCTCTGCGATATAAGCATCGTCAATCGCCGCTCCGATGACTTCGTAAAGGCCTGCTTCTTTGGCAGCCTCTTTGTCCATCGTCTTAACAGTGGCAAAATCTGTCACTGCCTTTACCTCGTCCATGATACCTTTGTCGTGAGGAGGTGTAATCTGCGCGCCGTCCTCCCAGTATACTTTATATCCGTTGTATTCCGGCGGGTTATGGCTTGCTGTGATATTGATTCCGGCAATGCATCCTAACTTTCTCACCGCGAATGAAAGCTCCGGAGTCGGTCTGAGACTCTCAAATACATAAGCCTTGATTCCGTTTGCCGCAAGGCAGAGCGCTGCTTCATCCGCAAATTCCGGGGACATCCGTCTGGAATCGTATGCAATCGCAACGCCCTGTGCCTGCGCACCTTTTCCGGCGATGTAGTTTGCCAGTCCCTGGGTTGCCTTACGTACCGTATAGATATTCATACGGTTCGTTCCTGCACCGATGACTCCACGGAGTCCTGCTGTACCGAACTCCAGATCCTTATAAAAACGGTCTTCGATTTCTTTTTCATTGGATTCGATCTCTTTTAACTCTGCTTTTGTCTCAGCGTCAAAGTATGTACTTGTCAACCATTCATCGTATTTTTCACGATATCCCATATCTTTGTACCTCCTGATTGGTCTTCTATGCTGTCTATTATACACCACTCTTATCTAAATGGAAAGAAAATATCTGTTCTAAAAACGCCTTCTTTACCTCGTTCTGCTCAATGGAAAGCCGCAGTTTTTCGACACTTTTGGAAGAAATCCATGCTTTGTTGGAATTATAGTACGTGTTGGCGCATTTCCAGAATTTCTCCGGATAGGAAAGCCGGAGCGCAATGTATTCTTTTTCTTCTTCTCTGAGGGGATTGACCGCACAGTATGCCCGCAGAATCTCCGCACCGAGTTTTTCATTCCACTGATGCTTTTCCATAACTTTCCGGAGAAAATAATAAAGATCCGACGGCTGAATGTCTCTGCCCACATGTTCAAAGTTCACCACTGTCATGCCGTCCGGAGCAATCAGAATATTGTGGTAATTGTATTCTCCGTGGACAAAACTTCCTTTTTCTCTGCTCTGTTCCATCAGCTGCCGGTAGGCCGAATCCTCAAGACGCTGCTCCACCCTGGCCGCCACGCAGTACATAGCCTCAAAACATTCCAGGAATCTGCTTTCAAACTCCCCTTTGATTGTCTTTTTCCGGATAAAATTCCATACTTTCTTCAGTTCTCTGTTATGTCTGCGGTACTCATCCACAAGATCCGGTTCCCGGAATCCTTCCCTGCACCGGGGAAATTCCATCAGCCTGTGAACTTTGGCCAGCAGCTTTGCCGACTCCAGAATTTCCGAGTGTTTCCGGACGTCGCACTCTCGTCCCTGATACCACGCTTTCAGATAATAAGATACCCCGTCCTCAGAGACTGTCAGAAACTCTCCTTCTTTATTCGGAATCAGCTCATCGCACTTCAGATGTTCCTGATTTTTCATCGCTTTATGGATTTCATTCATAACTAAAATGCGCGGCTTTGATAATGCCGCCTGTTTCAAAAGCATCAGACCCCGATCCGTCTCACACAGGATGGCACCCCTCACTTTTCGGACATTGTCCACTTGTATCGGATATTGTTCCAGTACCTCTAAATCATAATCACCCATAACTGCCCCCTGCCTTCTGATTCAATCGTCTTTCTAGCTTATGAATGCGGGGGATTAAATAGAACCGGTTCAATCATTCTCCTCCAGCATGGCGGGCGGAAACTGCATAAAGACAGCCGTGATAATGCTGGTGTACGCCAGCTATCACGGCTGTCTTTTTGTTTTGTATCTTTGTACTATAAATGATTCATATTGGCCGCCCGGGTAATCAGGTAGTCTGTTTGATTTTTCTCCGGATCTTCCAGCACCTCTTCAAGAAGAGCATTCAAAATCTCTCCCATCTGCGGTCCCGGACTGATTCCGGCATCGATCAGATCTTTCCCTGTCACAGCAAGTTCTTTCAGCGATACGCATTCGCCCTCATCCACAATCTCCTGAAAGCACTTTGCAACGCCTTCAATATCTGAAATCTTATCGTCTCTGTGATACAGGCTCTGTGCCAGAGTATCTGCCATCCGGATTTCCAGATAGTAAGGGAACAGATCTTTTCCGATCTTGTTCACCGCCCTGCGGACCAGTCTCCGGTTCGGCGGCATCCGGTAGTCATGGTAGTAGACAAGTTTTGACACCTTCCGGATCGTATCATTATCAAATTTCAGCCGTCGCATGATCTCTTTTGAAAGCCGTTCGCTTCCGATGGCATGTTTCTTGAAATGGGCAGTTCCGTCCGGATCCATCGTCTTGTATTCCGGCTTGCCCATGTCATGGAACAGCATGGAAAGGCGGAGAATCCGGTCTGCGCGGATATGCTTTAATGCCTCCACTGTATGCACGCCTACGTTATACATATGGTGCGGCGTCTCCTGTGTTGTCTCCATCATCCGGTCAAATTCCGGAAGAATCACTTTGGTGATGCCAAGTTCCCACGCCGTCAGCATCTCTTCCGGGTGCGGTGACACGAGAAGCTTTACAAGCTCGCTCTGAATCCGCTCCGCGCTGATTTTGACAAGGGTTCCGGCAAGCGCGCCCGCTGCCTCCTTTGTCTTCTCTTCCATTGAAAATCCAAGCTGTGCTGAAAATCGGACAGCCCGCAGAATCCGGAGTGCATCCTCCGTAAACCGCTCACGGGCATCTCCCACGCACCGGATGATCCCTTTTTGCAGATCCTCCTGTCCTCCGAACAGGTCACAAAGGCCGTCTTCATCGTTGTATGCCATGGCATTGATCGTAAAATCCCGTCTCTTGAGGTCTTCTGCAAGCTTTCCTGTAAACCAGACTTCTTTTGGGTGCCTTCCGTCTTCGTACTCGCCGTCAATCCGGTATGTCGTTACTTCAAATCCTTCTTTTTCTGCCAGAACAGTCACTGTGCCGTGCTCGATTCCGGTATCCACCGTCCGCCGGAAGATCTGCTTGATCTCTTCCGGCTTTGCGGATGTTGTGATATCCCAGTCCTCCGGCTCCCTTCCCAGTATCGAGTCTCTGACACATCCGCCCACTGCGTATGCGTCAAAGCCCTGTTCTTTGAGCTTTCGGATGATCCACTGCACTTTTTCCGGCAGTCTGATCCTGACCTGTTCCATTTTAGTATGCTTTACCCCAGAAAACTTTGTGTTTTGCCGGTTTTCCGCAGTAAATACATCTGTCGGAAATCGGCTCTTCATCTTCGATCAGACATCTGGATCCGGCTCCGCCTGTCTCTGCCTTGATCGCTTCTTCACAGCTTTCATCTCCACACCACATCGCTTTGATGAATCCTCTGTTGTCCTTGAATTTTGCAACCATTTCATCCATGGTCTCTGCCTCATCGATGTGGCCGTCCAGGAATGCTTTTGCTCTTGTATACATATCCTGCTGAATTGTCTCGAGAAGTTCAGCCAGTGCTGCCGGTACCTCGTCGATTGCTACAACAGTCTTCTCTCTTGTGTCACGTCTTACAAGGACTGCCTGACCGTTTTCGATATCTTTCGGTCCAAGTTCCACACGTACCGGAATTCCAAGCATCTCCTGCTCGCTGAATTTCCATCCCGGACTCTTTTCGGACTCGTCGATGTCTGCACGTAATCCTTCTGCGCGGATCGCTGCCAGCAGCTCTTCTGCACGGTCAAGAACACCTTCCTTGTGCTGTGCCACCGGGATCACGCGTACCTGTTTCGGAGCGATTCTTGGCGGAAGCACCAGGCCGCTGTCATCGCCATGTACCATAATGATCGCACCAATAATTCTTGTAGAAAGTCCCCAGGATGTTTCATAAACACTGTGGAGCTCATTGTTCTTATCCAGATATTTGATGTCGTATGCATCCGGGAATCCATTTCCGAAGAAGTGGCTTGTCGCGGACTGAAGTGCCTTTCCATCATGCATCAGCGCTTCTACTGTGTATGTGTCTTCTGCACCTGCAAACTTCTCACTTTCTGTCTTTCTTCCAGCTACATATGGAATCGCAAGAGACTCGCTGATGAAGTCTTTGTAGACCTTCCACATCATAAGTGTTCTCTCTTCTGCTTCCTCGTAAGTTGCGTGGATGGTATGTCCTTCCTGCCACAGGAACTCTCTGGAACGAAGGAACGGACGTGTCGTCTTTTCCCATCTCAGTACGGAATTCCACTGGTTCCATACTTTCGGAAGGTCACGGTAAGACTGCACGATACGGCTCCACAGATCACAGAACAGTGTCTCTGATGTCGGACGGATCGCATATCTTTCCTGTAATCTCTCTGTTCCGCCATGTGTCACCCATGCAGCTTCCGGAGCGAATCCTTCTACGTGATCCGCTTCTTTCTGAAGCAGATTCTCCGGAATCAGCATCGGAAGGTATACGTTCTCTACTCCTGTATCTTTAAATCTCTTGTCCAGATCTGCCTTGATATTTTCCCAGATTGCATATCCATTCGGCAGATAGTTCAGGCATCCTTTCACGCTGGAATAGTCGCAAAGCTCTGCCTCTCTCACCACATCCGTGTACCACTGAGCGAAATCTTCATCTCTGGATGTGATAGACTTTACAAATTTTTTGTTGTCCTTTGCCATGTCGCATTCTCCTCTCATCATACTTTTTCACAGCTTCCAAGGACTTCTGCCCCCTGTCTTAATGTAAAAAACACCGGGCATCCGTCCCAAACAGGGACCGGATGTCCGGCGGTACCACCCTCATTAACCACAACATCTGCGGCTCACTTCATTGATCATTAACGCTGATAAAACGCTGCACTTTTCATACAGGAACTCCAGGTCCGGTTCAGCCGTGATCCGTCAAAGGCTCGCACCACCCGCCTCTTCTCTGAAACTTCTCTTAGGCTTACTATTCCCCTTCATCGTTCATTTATTCGGCTTTCGCCATGAAATTATTCAAATTTTACCCGAAAAAATCGGGAGTGTCAAGTAAAACGCATTGATTCCTACTAATTTGCCCGTTTTTGTGTTACTGTTCACACCGTACTCGGCAGAAGCAAGATGCAGCGTCATGCTTGCATGTAAGATGCATCTTCCTTCTGTTGAGTACGGGTGGAACTCATAACGTTTTTGTACATGGTATGTCATGGTTTTTACAATTTCTTTTTCTTTTCTTCTATGCTATGATTAGAAAAAGAAAGGAGTGCAGTATAATGAGTGAAATTACAAAACTACACACTTCTATGAAAATCACACCTTCCAGCACCGGAATCAATCAAAGAGTCCTCAATGAAATCTCCGCATTGGCCCAGAAGTACAACATTCGACAAGTTATTCTGTTTGGCTCCCGTGCAAGAGGAGATTTTTCCCCAACCAGTGACATTGATCTTGCGGTAAGCGGCGGAAATATAGCCCGTTTTTCTTTGGATCTGGATGAAGAAACTTCTACGCTGTTAAAATATGATATTGTTGATCTGGAACGGGCAATGCAGCCCGAATTACGCGAGTCTATAAAAAAGGAGGGGAAAACACTTTATGAAAAAATATGATAATTTTTGTTCCGCTTTATCAAACATGAGGCAGATATATAAATATACTGAACCTTATGATGATACGGTTATTCTTACTGGCTTGGTCGGGTTATATGAAATCTGTTTCGAGCAGTCATGGAAAATGATTTATGAAGCCAGTGCAACAGGATCACCTAAAATTATTCTAAAAACTGCTTATCAGGCTGGTATGATCAAGGACGAAGAATTATGGCTACGCGCCTTACAGGAACGCAATAATGTTGCACATTCATACAATGAAGACATTGCTCTGGAAATTGTGTCTCAGGCAAAGGAATCTTTCTATGCAATGTTTTGCAACTTAAAAAATGAAATAGACGCTAACTGGCTGTAGTTTCGTAATCTATGATAAATTTTCGGAAAGAGTGATCAAATGAAACCAATAAAGCAGACACTCATCAGCTTTATCGTATTTTTGATTTCGTATGCTGCTATGACTTTGATACTGACTCACTCTATTGACATCAAAATTCTTGCTGTCTTATCTATCTTTTACTTGATTTTAAACCTCATCATATATACGGTGCTGGATAAAGTTTCGAAAAGCTAATCATACACTATATGAATATTTAAGGAGAAATTTTGAGCGTTCTACATTAAAAGGAGCCGCAATGAAAAAATGTAACATTGTTTATGTGGGGAAAAACCGAAACGGTACTGACCGCTACTGGTGTACGACACATCATGCTCCGGCCGGTAACGGAAAAGGTGAAAAATTTCATACTTGTTTAGCCCAGAGCAATCCTGCTACAGACGTGCCGCAGGATTCTTTGACCGTAAATCTCCAGGAGGAGTCCGGCAACATCGCTTTATGGGCATATGTTCCGGCCGTATATGATACTGCAAAGATGGATTCCGCCTTTGGAATTCGTGTTCAAACGGGTAACGAGGCTGACAAATTCTGCCATCTTCTCCAGATAACAAATGGAGACCAGCAAGTTTCTTTTGATTATACTGCTGCGGTTTCATACCTGGCCTCCAATATCTTAAATCAGAAAACTGCTTACCTGGAATGTCCACACTGCGGATTTCCGCATCTTGATAAAGACTGGTTTGCCGCAAATCCCCACAAAAAACATCTTTGTTCAGGCTGCGGACGAAATTTTTATGAAAAAACTGCAGAAATTGGAAATCCTATTATAAAAGCCAATGGTTTATTTAGCGAATTTCATTTTCCTGCAAATTTCGTAAAGGCTACTCGCAAATTAAGCATAAAACAGCAGGATTTCCCTTTGGGCATCTCAATCTGGGGTTTCAATCCGGCTTTCTTCTGTACTGGCCCAGAAACAGAAACTGAGGGAATCCATGTCCATGCATATACTCAGGATAATTCCCGCCCGGTTATTGATGCCACCTACAGCGAAGTAGAAATTGACGGGATTTGTCTGGATGCAAATATGGTCCAGCTCTATATGGCGCAAAAGACGCTTCCATACTTAAAAGATCAAATTGCTTCTGTCAAATGCCCTGATTGCGGTACTGATCTGTTTGAAACAGGCAGGCAAAGTTGTCTTCCTTCTACGCAGCACGTCTGCCCGAAATGTGGGAAAGAAATAAAAACCCGAAGAAAAATCGTCGCTTCTCCCATGCCTGACATTATCGAAAGACTGAAAGGCAAAACCAACCTTCCGTTATCCGGACAAGATATATTGGATGTTTGTCCCCAGTTATCCGAATGGTAAAAAAGGAGGCCGCTTTATGAATACCTTTGATCTTGAATTCTGGAATCTTTTAGATGAACTGGTTCATAGCAGCGAAATTGTCATTGATCGTCCTAAGGGTAGTGTACATCCCCGGTATCCGGAACAGATTTACGCAGCAGACTATGGATATCTAAAAGGCACTGCATCCATGGACGGCGGCGGAATTGATGTCTGGGTTGGAACCGGCGGGAAAGAAGTTGACGCTGTCATCTGTACCGTGGATATCGTAAAAAAAGATTCTGAAATAAAAGTCTTGATTGGATGTACTGAAGAAGAGAAAGAAACGATATATAAGATGCATAACCGGACGTCTAATATGAAAGGGCTTTTGATCCGCCGTCCGGTCTGATGCTGTCTGGCAGAAAGTTCCGCATCTTTACAATTTTTATTATGAGGGAAAGAATTTATGAATGTAATCATCATTAATGGCCCGATGGGTGTCGGAAAAACCACAGTCGGGAGATACATTGCGGATCAGTATCCCGGCACCGCCTTTATCGACGGTGACTGGTGTCTGGATCTGCATCCATTTGTCGGCAATCAGGAGACAAAAGTAATGGCCGTCGACAATATTCTACATATGATCGGAAATTATAAAAACTGTTCTGTATGCCGGATGATTGTACTCGTATGGCTGATAGATGATGAATGGGTATATCGGCGTATCATTGACGGTATTTGCGCCCTGCAACTGGAACTGGTCAGCGTCACATTGCTGTGCGGTGAAGAACAGCTCATTCAGCGCTGGAGACAGGATAAGACCTGTGAATGGCGGACAGATCAATGGCTCGAAATCAGTCTGAAATCATTACCGCATTTTTCGACACTGGAAAACTGCATGGATACCAGCTATCTGTCAATCAGCGAAACCGCTGAACGGATTGTACAACAGATGATGAAACCATAATCAATTTATTGGCTCTCACGGCACAGGAGGAACTACGATGGAAAAAATCACATTATGCGGAGATAACTGTCTAGAATGTCCGCGTTATCTCGCAAAAACAGAACAGGAGTTAGAAAAAACTGCCGAGTTGTGGTACCGAATCGGTTGGCGAGACAGGATTGTTTCCTCGGAAGAAATCCGATGTCAGGGATGTTCTTCTCATAAACAATGCACCTACCATCTGGTAGAATGTACCAAAGAACATAACGTAGAAAAATGTAATCAGTGTGTGCAGTTTCCGTGCGAAAAAATAAAGGATATGCTGAAACGTTCTTCTGCTTATGAGCAAAAAGCCAAGGAAGTCTGCACTGCAGAAGAATACCGTATGTTACAGGCATCCTTTTTTAACAAGGAAGAAAATCTCAAAAAATAAACGATGCCCCTCATCGGAAGCTCCCGGATGATTTCATCCACTTCCCGATGAGGGGCATTATCATTTTAAACAGAATCCGTTTCCCTTACAGTTTCTGCACGAAACCGGAGCGCCCGCTATTTCCGTCTTACCTTTGTACCAAGCACTGCTGCAATAACAGCCAGTGATACGATCGCCGCAGTTCCCGCAGCTTCAACCGGAGCTTCATCACCGGTCTTTACTGCTTTTTTCTGTCCGTCTGCACCGTTATCTGTTTTTGTTGTATTGCCTGTGTTTGTCGTTCCGTCCGAAGCCCCCGGATCTTTCTTATCCTCTTCCGAACCGCCGGAACCTGTTCCCGTATCTTTTCCCGGGTCTGTGGTTTCTTCATCTTTGGACGTATCTTCCGGATCCTCCGGGTCTTTCGGCTCTTCCGTGCTGTTCACCGGAATTTCGCTTCCTGCTTCCGGTGCCGTAAGCTCCGGAATCGCTCTCAGCGCATCTTCTACAATACCAAGTCCCGCATAGTTGTCCACATAGACCTCATCCTGTGAATCGGAAACACGGATTCCATGTCCGCCATCTGTAACGGTGATATGAAGGATTCCGTTTTCATCAGTCCTGCCCATCTGGCCTTCGCCGCCGTCTACACGGTAACTGATCTCCTGATTTGCGAAGACGCTTCCATCTTCATTTACGATTTTCACGGAAGCGGTATAGTCTTTCGGCTGGTAAACGCTTCCTGTATAAGCGATCCTTCCTTTTGTTCCCTGATATCCGGACAGCGTGCCGTTATTCAGACTGTTCTCAACATAAGCCTCGATTGTCTCCAGCTCTCCTCCTGCTTCCGCGTATTTCGGAAGATCTGCAAGCATGGTATAATCGTTGCCGCCGCTCATAATGTAATTGTTTCCCGCCATAATAATCTGGGTCGTATCATCTGTCCGGTCAAGCGGAGTGCTCTGTCCGTCAAGGGTGATGGACACGACTCTGCTTCCCTGTTCCGCATCCGGATTAAATACGACCTGGAATCCGGAAATCTGTAAAAATCCTCCGGACACTGACTGCTGAAGCAGCATACCTGTCTCCGGATCCTGCCCGTCCAGACTGGAGCCGGACTGTTCCATCACCTCATACAAAATCTTCGGAGTGATTTTCTTCATATAGATCGTGTTGGAAAACGGGAATGTGGACACAAGGTCTCCCTTTGTGATATCTCCATTGGGAATCATCTCCCGGATTCCTCCGCCGTTTTCCACACCGACTACCGGCATCTGTTTTTCCTCTTCAGTTCCATTCTGCTGTACCATAGCTTTTGCCGCACCTGCGATGGCATCTGCCGCCAGATCTCCATAGTTGGTCTCTACAAATCTTGTCGGCGGTACATTTCCAATCCATCCTGCCCAGAGCGTGGTCGGTGTGGATCCGATCACTTCCTGAAGCGAATCATTCTGCTCACTGGTAATTTTCTCAAGCTCTGCGGCTACCTCTGCATCCGGCGTTACTTCCGCAAAGTCTTCTATTCCAAGCAGTTCCTCCGTCACGACCGGATCACTGTTCTCACTTACCGATACAGTCAGTTTTCCGACTGCACTCAGACCTGTTCCGGTCTGTACAATCTGGACGTCGTTGACCTCCTCGTTTTCCACGGTATGACTGTGTCCGTCAATGATCGCATCCAGCTTCCCCTGATACTCGCCTGTCATCCCGTTTGCCAGATCTTCCGACGTACAGTCCGCTCCACCGGTCTCATCTCCCATGTGGGCGACTGCAATCACAACATCCGCTCCTGCTTCTTCCAGATGCGCAATCTCTGTTTTTGCTGTTTCAATCTCGTCAGCAAAAGTCACTCCCTGGATTCCTTCCGGATTTGTCGCTGAAGCGGTCTCTGTTGTCGTCAGCCCGAAAAATCCGATCTTCTTTCCCTGTCTTTCAATGATCACATGACAGCCGTCTGTATCGTCCTGCTGTCCTGCAAGCAGCAGCTGATTATCTTTGTAAATATTCGCCGCCAGCACCGGGAATTCTGCCAGTGACACATTTTTAAGAAATGCGTCTGTTCCAAAATCAAACTCATGGTTTCCTGCCGCCATGACATCATAGCCCGCCAGATTCATCAGTTGGATCACATCGTTTCCCTGCGTCAGCGAGGCAAGCGGCAGTCCCTGCGTAGCGTCTCCGGCATCTACCAGAATCGCATTCTCATCCGCATTTTTCAGTCCAGCCACAAGCGGCAGCCCGATTACAGATTCCCCGTCACCCTGAAGATATCCATGGGTATCATTTGTATGATAAATCGTAATCTCTGTCGTCTCTTCCTCTGTCTGCGCAGTTTCTTCCGCTGAAACCGGAACAGCCTGGAAAGTCAGTCCGAGCGCCAGAACAGCCGCAAGAATACATTTTCTGTTTCTCATCTTCCACTCCTTATTGAATCGTCTCCCTGGTTCCGTTTCTATTATACCATTCCCTTTGCCCGGCCGAAACATTGTTTCTCCCATTTTTTGTGCCGTCCGGTCACATTGATTTTTCTTTGCCAACCATTCCGGGATATGATATGATGTGTGAAATGAAAGGAGCTTGTTATGAAACCAGAAATCTTATTCGAGGATCCGGAGATCCTCGTCTGTCATAAACCTGCCGGGACGGCTGTCCAGACTGCATCTTTTTCGTCCCAGGACATGGTCAGCCTTCTGAAAAATCATCTCATGCGGGAGGCAAGGAAAAGCGGGACTCCGTTGAAGGGAGCACCGTATCTTGCTGTCATCCATCGGCTTGACCAGCCTGTAGAAGGAATTCTCGTATTTGGGAAGACGAAAAAGGCGGCCGCCGCATTAAACACCCAGCTTACCGGGGATGGTTTCGGGAAATATTATGAGGCTGTCACGGAAGGTGCTCCGACTGAGTCTTCCGGAACTTTGACCGACTGGCTTGTCCGGGATGGACGCACGAATCTTTCTTCCGTCTGTTCACCGGATACGCCCGATGCCAAAAAGGCACTGCTGGACTATCAGGTTCTGGGCGAATTTACAAAGGATAGTCAGCGTTTCTGCCGGCTTTCGGTTCATCTGCACACCGGGCGCCACCACCAGATCCGCGTCCAGCTTGCCCATGCAGGGTGCCCGATTCTCGGAGACCGCAAATACAATCCGGACGGCATTCCTTCCCGCAGACTCCATCTCTGCGCCTGCCGGCTTGATTTTCTGCACCCGTCCACAAAAAAACCGCTTCACTTTGAAATCCGGCCCTTCTTTTCTGCGGAAGATCCGGGCAACCTCTTTTGATCTTTCCTGTGGCGAGGTCTTTTGATTTCCTCCATGGACCGGCAATCAAAAAGCCGGAAAAAGCATCCCTTTTCGGTATCTGCTTTTTCCGGCTTTCTTATCCTTTAAATTGTCCTTTACATAACCCTAAAACATTTTATTCCTGGTCTTCTCCGTCCTCTTCTGTCAAAGCCTGCTCATATTTCTCGAGGATGATGCTCTGGATACGGTTTCTTGTATCAGAATTGATTGGGTGAGCGATATCTCTGTACTCTCCGTCCAAAGCCTTTTTGCTAGGCATTGCGATGAACAGTCCTTTTTCCCCTTCGATAACTTTGATGTCGTGTACGACAAACTCTTCATCCATCGTTATTGACACAACTGCCTTTAATTTCCCCTCTTTTGCTACTTTTCTTACGCGCACATCTGTAATCTGCATATTACCTGCCCCTTTCTTAAGTACTATATATGCTCGCTAAAGCGCATATCTCTCATTCTTTTCGACAACAATTTTGATGCCGTTTTCCCCGACGTGCCTTGTGTTGGCACGGATTGTATCGCGGCTTTCCACGATACAGTTTTCAATGTATGTATTATCTCCAAGATAAACATCATTCATGATAATTGAATTTCTTACAACACAGTTGTTTCCGATGAATGCTTTCTTGAACAGGATCGAATTTTCCACGGTTCCGTTCACAATACATCCACTGGAGACAAGACTGTTCTTTACGTAGGATCCCGGATTGTATTTTGCCGGCGGAAGATCACTGACTTTGGAGTATACCGGCGGATACTCTTTGAAAAAGTAATTCCGCACTTCCGGCCTCAGGAAATCCATATTTGTCTGATAGTATGCTTCTGCTGTGGAAATATTGCTCCAGTAGCTGGAGATCTTATATCCGTAAATCTTTTTAAGATTCTTATAACGGATCAGGATATCGTTGACGAAATCGTAACGGTCCTCCTGTGCTGCATGTTCAATCAGATCGATCAGCTGTCTGCGGCGGATCACATAGATTCCAGTGGAAATGGTATTGGAATTTGCCACCATCGGTTTTTCCTCGAACTCCTGAATTCTCATGGAATCGTCCATCTTGATTGTTCCGAATCTCGTCGCATCTTCGCCCGGTGCGAGATCCTTGCATACTACTGTAATATCTGCTTTTTTCTTAATATGATATTCCAGAACTTCGTTGTAATCCAGTTTGTACACAGCATCACCGGATGTAATGATAACGTACGGCTCATGGCATTTTTTCAGGAAGTCGAGATTCTGATAAATCGCGTCTGCGGTTCCCCGGTACCAGCTGCCGTTTTCCAGTGTAATCGTCGGAGTAAAAACAAAAAGTCCTCCCTGTTTTCTACCGAAATCCCACCATTTGGATGAACTCAGGTGCTCATTTAAAGATCTCGCGTTGTACTGTGTCAATACTGCAACTTTCTGAATATGAGAATTGGTCATATTGCTGAGTGCGAAATCAATGCACCGGTAGCTTCCTGCCACCGGCATGGCTGCCACAGCCCGTTTATATGTCAGTTCACGCATTTTATGATTATTGCCGCCTGCCAGAATGATCCCTACTGCTCTCATACGCGTTCACCTGCCTTTATCAATGTCTCTCCGCTTTCCAGCACTCCGTTCGGATAGTCCTCCGCCTCTGTCACGCCGCTGATGGCAGTATTCTTGCCAATCTGAACATTGGACGGGATCACGGAATTCTCTCCGATCGTCACAAGCCCGAAGGAGTAGATCGCCGGCTTTTCCTTATTCGGCACATCACTTCCGATGCCCAGCGTCACATGATCTCCAATCCGGACATTCTCCGCAATGATCGACTTGTCAATCACGCCGTTTTCACCGATCACGGTGTCTTTCATAATAATAGAATCTCTGACAACCGTTCCTTTTCCGATCACAACCCCGGCACCGATCACGGAATTACGGACTTCTCCGTAAATCTCGGAACCATTGCTGATAATGCTGCGTTCCACAACCGCCTGATCGGAAATATACTGCGGCGGCAGGATCGAACTGTTCGTGTAAATCTTCCAGAATTCTTCATAAAGATTGAATTCCGGAATCAGATCTATCAGTTCCATGTTGGCTTCCCAGTAGGATCCAAGTGTTCCTACATCTTTCCAGTAACCATTGTACTCATACGCGAAAAGACGCTTGCCATTTTCATGGCAGTACGGAATCACGTGCTTTCCAAAGTCACAGGACGGCTCGTCTGACATTTTTACAAGCGCATCTTTGAGCACCGGCCAGCTGAAAATATAAATTCCCATGGACGCCAGATTGCTCCTCGGCTCCTTTGGTTTTTCCTGGAAATCATTGATGCGTCCTTCCTCATCCGCAACTACAATTCCAAACCGGCTTGCCTCCTCAAGCGGCACCGGCATGGCAGCGATGGTGACATCCGCATTGTGCTCTTTATGATAATCCAGCATTACTTCATAATCCATTTTGTAAATATGATCACCGGATAAAATAAGCACATAGTCCGGATTAAACGACTCCATATAATCCAGGTTCTGATAGATCGCATTTGCCGTTCCAGTATACCACTCGCTGTTCGTGCTTTTCTCATATGGCGGCAGAATCGTGACACCGCCCACATTGCGGTCCAGATCCCATGGGATTCCGATTCCAATATGAGAATTCAGACGAAGCGGCTGATACTGTGTCAGGACTCCGACTGTATCGATCCCCGAATTAATGCAGTTACTGAGCGGAAAATCGATAATCCTGTACTTGCCGCCGAACGCTACTGCAGGCTTCGCCACTTTGGCAGTCAAAACACCAAGCCTGCTTCCCTGTCCACCGGCCAGCAGCATTGCTATCATCTCTTTTTTTATCATGTCCTCACCCCTTGTCAGTAATTTAATGTCATTATTATAACACACTTTTTATAAATATCGAGTAAATTTTATATATTTTTGCCGTTTTCCTTCTATTTTTTATGCATTTTACATAATCTTAACCGCTTTTTATAGACACGGTGTTGTTTTTAAGGCAATTTTGTGTATTTTTTTCTCTCCTGCTCTATATATTACTATGCGGACAGGCTTTCTTTCAGAACTGCTTTTTCACATTTTTCAGGGTAAAATGTTCTGGCCTTGAAGCGTTGTATCTTTCATTTTGTTATGCTACAATGAACGGGAACAGCAGACCGGCAGGGATTTTCTCCCCGCCGGTATGTAAAATAAGCCAGAAACGGAAGTGTAAAATATGTACAAAATTAACTTTAACGAACCTGTTCATATTCATTTTATCGGCATCGGCGGTATCAGCATGAGCGGGCTTGCCGAAATCTTACTGGACGAACATTTTACCGTCAGCGGTTCTGATAATAAGGAGTCTTCTCTCACAGATCATCTGGTTTCGATGGGCGCGAAAGTTTTCATCGGTCAGAAGGCTTCCAATATAGAAGATACTGTACAGGTCGTCGTGTACACGGCGGCCATCCACGAAGATAATGAGGAATATCAGGAGGCGGTAAGACGCGGCCTTCCGATGCTCAGCCGGGCCGAGCTGCTTGGCCAGCTGATGACTAACTACAAAATTCCGGTCGCAGTAGCCGGAACCCACGGGAAGACGACGACGACTTCCATGCTTTCCCATATTCTTCTCGCCGGAGAGAAGGATCCCACGATCTCCGTAGGCGGAATTTTAAAGGCCATCCACGGCAATATCCGTGTCGGCGGCTCCGAGGTCTTTGTCACAGAAGCCTGTGAATATACAAACAGCTACCATCACTTCTTCCCGAAGATCAGTATCATCCTGAATATCGAGGAAGACCATATGGACTTCTTTAAAGATATTGACGACATCCGCAATTCTTTCCATACCTTTGCGAAGCTTCTTCCTGATGACGGCACTCTGATTATCAATGGAGAGATCAGCCATCTGGAAGAGATCCTGGAGGGACTTGACTGTAATGTCATCATCTACGATGTGCACAGGGAAAATGCGGATTTCAGCGCAAAAGAGATTACCCACGATGAGAAAGGCAATGTTTCTTTCCTTCTCCTTGTCAAAGGGCAGGAGGCAGGACGAATCCAGCTTTCCGTAAACGGACTTCACAATGTATCCAATGCATTGGCAGCCATCGCCGCGGCATCGCTTCTGGACGTCCCGATGGAGAAGATCCGGGAGGGACTTCTCTCCTTCGAAGGCACGGACCGTCGTTTCCAGTATAAAGGAGACGTGAACGGTTTCCACATTGTGGACGATTACGCGCACCATCCGACCGAGATCCGGGCTACTCTGGAGGCGGCAAAGTCTTACCCGCACAAGGAGACATGGTGCGTCTTCCAGCCTCACACCTACAGCCGGACAAAAGCCTTTTTCCATGAGTTCGCGGATGCACTTTCCCTTGCGGATCATATCATTCTTGCAGATATCTACGCGGCCCGCGAGACCGATACACTCGGCATGTCTTCCGGGCTTCTGGCGGACGAATTAAAGGCAAAAGGGTGCGATGTGCACTATTTTCCGGGCTTTGATGAGATCGAAACATTCATTTTGGAAAATTGTAAAAAAGACGACCTGTTGATAACTATGGGGGCCGGAGATGTTGTAAATATTGGGGAGAGTCTTCTCAAACGGTAGTTTTCCACAGAATCCACACTGTTTTATCCACAAAGTGTGGGAAAAATAATGCTTTTTCTCCCGGTCTTAAAGTGCTATAATACCTTTACTTTAGAAAGAAAGACAGAGGTTTCGAGGAATGGGTATGTTAAAAATCACAGATTGTACGGGACAACATTTTACGTGTGTTGATAATGCATTTATCGACTCCTACATGGCAAAGGCGAACGGGGAATACGTCAAAGTATATCTCCTTTTGCTGCGCCGTATGGAGAGCAGTTCTCCTTTTTCGGTTTCCGAATTTGCGGAGATTCTGGATAACACAGAGGGAGATATTATCCGCGCTTTGAAATACTGGGCGAAGAAAGGGCTTCTTACGATCGAGTACGGCCCGGACGGCGAGATGCGCGGACTTCAGATGGACGCACCGCAGAAATCGGATGCCGCGAAAAAGGCGGACGCTCCTTCTGCATCTGTGGACATACCTGTGCCGGACAGCCAGGTTGCCGCTCCGGCCTCTGTTCCGGAGGATACGCCTGTTCCTGCCGTGGACAGTCCTGTGGATTCCGCCCCTGCGACTCCTCCGATCGGTGATATCAGCGAATACAAGAGCCGCCGGGAATTCAAGCAGCTTCTGTTCATCGCCGAGCAGTACATCGGACGTACCCTGTCTCCTTCCGATGTGGAGACACTTACTTATTTCTATGACACCTTACAGTTCTCCGTGGAGCTGACCGAGTATCTGATCGAGTACTGCGTAGAGAACGGACACCGGAGCATGCACTACATCAAGTCCGTAGCTCTTGCCTGGGCGGATGCCGGTATCCGGACCGTATCAGAGGCAAGAAGATCCGCTTCCTTTTACAATAAGGACTGCACAGCGGTTCTGAAAGCATTCGGCATCACCGGGCGCATGGCCGCTCCGGTTGAGACAGAGCTTGTGAAGAAGTGGACCGGGCAGTACGGCTTTACCATTGATATTATTGTGGAGGCATGCAGCCGTACCGTTTCCGCCATCCACCAGCCAAGTTTTGAATACGCGGACAAGATCCTGACGAACTGGCACCAGAAAGGTGTACATCACCTTGCGGATATTGCGGCTATCGATGCCGCCTACATCAAGAAGCGTTCCGAGAAGTCTGCTTCCCAGCCGGCTCCGGCTTCCGGGAAAAAGACAAAGTTCAGTAATTTCGAGGAGCGCGACTACAATATGGACGACCTGGAGAGACAGCTTTTACAGAGCTGAGTAAAGGAGAAGTTTCATGGCACTGACGAATTCACAGTATGACGCCATTATGCGGATCTACGAGCAGAAGCATCTTCGGACGCACGACAGGCTGACCCGCCATTACAGTGAAATATATGAAAAGATTCCCCGGATCCGTGAGATTGACGAGGAGATCTCACACCTTGGTGTTGCAGGAGCCAGAGCGCTGATCGATGGCAATGCCGATGCGCCTGCCCGATTCCGGGAAAGGCTTCATGCCCTGAGGGATGAAAAGCAGGCACTGCTTGCCGGTTCCGGTTACCCTTCGGACTATCTGGAACCTTCCTATGAATGTCCGGACTGTCAGGACACAGGATATCTTGACGGCCGGAAATGCCGTTGTTTCCAGAAGGCGGAGATTGACCTGCTCTACACCCAGTCCAACCTGCAGGATATTTTAGAGAGTGAAAATTTTTCTTATTTCCGGATGGATTACTATTCTTCGGATTTTATTGATCCGGTGAGCGGCAAAAGTTCGCTGGATATGGCAAAAGAGGCGCTTCATGTGTGCCGATCCTTTGTGGACAGCTTTGGAAGCAAGTTCCAGAATCTTCTGATCTACGGAAATACCGGAGTCGGAAAGACCTTTCTGACCCACTGTATTGCCAGAGAGCTGATGGATCATATTCACTCGGTGATTTACGTGACGTCCTCGCAGCTCTTTGATATTCTGGGAAGCAGAGAGTTTGACACAGACCCGGAGAAGCGCCAGGCCGGCGCCCTGCTGGACGAGTGCGAGCTTCTGATTATCGATGACCTTGGGACGGAGCTTACCAATTCCTTTACGGTCTCCCAGCTGTTTATCTGCCTGAATGACCGGATTTTGCAGAAGAAATCTACTATTATCTCTACCAATTTGTCATTAAATGAGATAAAATCAATATATAGCGAAAGAACGTTTTCCCGCATCAGCAGTAACTACCGCCTGCTCAAACTTGCGGGTGACGATATCAGAATCAAAAAGAAACTAATGAAATAGGAGGCAAAGCAATGCTGCACCGTACAGAACGAAATCTGGAAAATATCCCTGTAGGAGCCCTTGGCATTATCGCCCTGACGGGCTGTGAGGAGATGGGCCAGAAAGTCAATGACTATATTGTCAAATGGCGAAAAGAAGATGGACATGTCTTCAAAGACGACGTTGTTTTTACCGGATATGAAAAAGACAATTATCTGATCCACGCCGCTACACCGCGTTTCGGATCAGGAGAAGCAAAAGGCGTACTCAGCGAATCCATCCGTGGAAAGGATATCTATCTGATGGTGGATGTCTGCAACTACAGCCTGACCTATTCCCTGAACGGTCAGATCAACCACATGTCCCCGGACGACCACTTTCAGAATCTGAAGCGTATCATCGCCGCGATCGGAGGGAAGGCGCGCCGTGTCAATGTCATCATGCCGTTCCTCTACGAGAGCCGCCAGCACAAGCGCAGCAGCCGTGAGTCTCTGGACTGTGCGCTGGCTCTTCAGGAGCTTGTAAAAATGGGTGTGGACAATATCATTACCTTTGACGCCCACGATCCACGGGTACAGAACGCGATTCCGCTGAGCGGATTTGAAACTGTCCGTCCGACTTATCAGTTTGTAAAGGGACTTTTAAGAACTGTAAAAGATTTGAAGATCGACAGTGATCACATGATGGCAATCAGCCCGGACGAAGGTGCGACCGGACGTGCAATCTATCTTGCCAATGTCCTTGGCCTGAATATGGGTATGTTCTATAAACGCCGTGATTACACAAGAATCGTTGACGGCCGCAATCCGATTGTTGCCCACGAGTTCCTCGGTGATTCCGTAGAGGGCAAGGATGTGATCATTCTTGACGATATGATCTCCTCCGGAGACAGTATGATCGATGTCGCAAAACAGCTGAAAGAAAGAAAGGCAAACCGGATCTTTGCCGCTGCAACATTCGGTCTGTTCACAAATGGTCTTGAGAAATTCGACAAGGCATACGAGGAAGGCATCATCAACAATATCCTCACAACTAACCTGATTTATCAGACACCGGAGCTTTTAAGCCGTCCGTACTATATCAACTGCGACATGAGCAAGTACATCGCTCTTCTGATCGATACACTGAATCATGACGGTTCTATCAGCAGTATCTTAAGTCCGAGCGAGCGTATCCAGCATGTAGTAAACAAATACCGCAACGGAGAGGAGATTTAATCCCATCCGTCACGGTATGCAAGATGCATATGATCAAGTGCTTCTTTTTCCCTGTTCTGACAGGTGAAGAGGAGCACTTGTTTTTTCTGTCCGGCCAGCCACCGGAGTGCCGCTTCCATTCGTTTATCATCGTAATACGCAAAGGTGTCGTCGAGAATGATCGGGAGTGGTTCTTCGTAAAGAATTTCAGATGCCGCCATCCTTACCGCAAAGTAGATCTGCTCAATCGTTCCCCGGCTCATCATGTGAATCGGAATCTTACGGATGCCGTCAAAAATGCTGATTTCCAGCCCTTCTTCGATAAAGATCCTGGTATAGCGTCCGTCCGTAAGCTCTCCCAGAATTTCAGCTGCCCGCTTTGCAAGGCGGTTTCCTGTTTCTTTTCTTACATCTCCGGATACCTCCTGCATTCTTTCGGCCGCGAGTTCCAGTGCCGCTTTTTTCTGTTCCAGGTTCTTCTCCTCTTCGGAAACAGTACATGCCTCGGAAATCATTTCCTGCAGGTTCTCATATTCCACCTGTCTGTCTCTTCGGTCCGATCTCAGCTTCTCCCTGTTCCATTTCAGCTTGTCAATTCTTCTTCTGACAGCCTGTTCTTCCTCTGTCTGCTCTCTCTCCGGCTCCGGCCGCATTACCCAAAGTTCGGCCAGAAGCCCTGCCGCTGCCCAGATCACAGCTGTAAAATAACGGATGGAGGATGGAAGAAGTATCATCAGGAGAATCAGCACTGCAAACCAGACCGCCGCTCCTTTCAGCGGGAACTTCTTCTTTTTCTGTTCACCCCGCGCCTGCTCATACGTATCCAGGAGCCGCTTCCCTCTCCGGATCTCTTCTTCGCCTGCTGCCGCTTCCCGTTGAATACGGTCCAGATCTTTTGCGATATATTCGGCCGCACGTTCCGCCTCTTCCCGTTTCTGAAGCCGTTTCCGGGCTTCCTCGCGCAGAAGAATGCTTATCTCCTTTTTTCGCTTCTGAAGTCCTGCAAGGGCCGCCTCCAGATCCATATTTCCCGCACCCGATGCATAATAGTTGGCCGCATAATTTTTCAGAGCAGAGGAAAGCTCTTCTCCAGGCCTGACCTTCAGCTGTCCGACTGCCACTGTATTTTCAAACCCGGCAGCATCCAGATCCAGCAGCAGCGCCTGAAGATCCCCGCTCTCTTCGGAAAGTTCCTCTCCATCATCCAGACAGAAAAGCCTTGTCTTCTTTCCCTTTCTGGCAAAATCCCTTTCCAGCTGGAAATGCCGTCCTCCGCTCTCAAACCGGACCATTCCGCAGTACTGAGTCGGATTCCTCCACGGCTCATACTGGTGGAACTCATCCTTTGCCGCGCCTCTTCCGCGTCCTCTTTCCACATCAAAGAGCATACTTTTAATAAACGCATAGACCGTCGATTTCCCCGCCTCATTTTCTGCGCTGAACAGATTGATCCCGTCGGAAAGTTCAATCGTTCTGTTATGGAATTTTCCGAAACTCCAAAGTTCCAGTCGCTCTAACTTCATCTCTTCTTGTATCCCCTTTTTCTCTCTTTTGTGTATCGGTTACTCTTTTCTCGTCTCCAGAATCGCCTGTACACCCTCGTACAGCGCCATCTGCTCTACTTCGCCGCGGCTTTCCTCTTCCTGTTCAAGAAAACTCTGGATAAATCTTCCAAGGAGGTTCTGGCCGTTGGAAGCGCACAGCTTTTCATAGTCATAAGCCGGGGTTGTCATATCCCGGATGTCAACGACACCTCCGCCCGCATCCATATTTACGGTATCAAAACGGATATCCGGGTCCCGGAGTCCTTTCAGTGTAAAGCGGTACATATTTTCCACGCCGTTTTCCTCGATCTTCTCCCGGAGGGTATCCAGAAGGAGACGGCCTGTCATGTTCTCGTCCACCGGAATATCCAGATGGATGTACTCCCGCTTTGCCGCAGGAACAAACTCTGTCTCGACTACGCCATTCTCCGCGGTTCCTATCACATACCCGTGTTTTCCGGTGTCATTCGGGTCTGTCGGCTCCGGAGAACCGCTGTACCGGCATTTTCCCGTTATTTCCGGATCCGGTTTGTGAATGTGGCCAAGAGCCGTATAATCATAACCGAGCAGATCCACCTCTGCCCTCTTAAACGAAAGATGTTTCTCGTCTCCTCCGTGAAGGAGAAGAATCTCGTTTTCCATGCTCCGGACACACTTCCACTCTACCCTGATTCCGCCCTGCAATTCTCTGTCCAGGTAACTGAATCCGGATACCGCGGTCCGAAATTCCGGGAACTCGACTTTCAGAAGGCGTCCTTCCAGAAGCGGAACGACATTGCCCGCCCACTTGAAATTCCGGTACATGGAATTGGGTTTTAAGTAATCATGATTTCCGGCCGTAAATACGACTTTTGTATGAGACAGTCCCGCAAACATGGCGTTGAGCTCTTTCAGTTCCCGTAAAAGCGGCTGTCTGTGGAACACATCCCCCGAAATCAGAAGCAGGTCAATCTGCTCGTCCTCACACCGGTCAAGAATGCTTTTGAAGGTCTCCCAGATCTCTTCCGGGCGTCTCTTCGTATATTCCGGTCCCGCATCAGGCCTCACTCCGAGATGCAGGTCCGATGTATGTATGAATTTCATCCTGAAGTTCCCCTTTCTCTTTCTTTGGAAGGACTACGATAAACCGGGTCTCATGATCATCGCTCTGGGCAGAGATTCTGCCGCCGTGAAGTTCCACGATCTCTTTTGCGATGGCAAGACCGAGCCCCGCTCCTCCGGTTTCACTGGACCTGGAATCGTCCGCCCGGAAGAATTTCTCAAAAATATGCTGCAGCTTGTCATTGGAAATTTTCGGTCCTTCGTTGACAAAGACAATCAGCGCGTTACTCTCATCCTGTGAAACATGGATCCGGATCGTCGAATCCTTCCTGCAGTAGGCAATGGCGTTCCGCATGAGATTGTCAAATACTCTGGCAAGCTTGTCCGGGTCGGCCCGGACAACGATATCGTCATCCGCCTCCACCTCACATTTTAAGTTCTTGCCCTGAAGGACCGCGTACATCTCATCTGCAATCTGCTCCAGCATTCTGCTTAAATTCAGTTCTGTCTTTTCCAGAACAATGTCCTGTGCATTAAATTTCGTGATCTCAAAAAACTCTTCGATCAGTTTCCCGAGTCGGATTGCCTTCTCAAGGGAAATCCCCGTGTACTTGATCCTCTCCTCCTCCGGAAGATCCGGATGGGATTCCAGCATACTCAAATACGCCACAATGGATGTCAGCGGCGTTTTGAGGTCATGCGCCAGAAAGACGACCAGATCATTCTTTCTCTGTTCACTTTCCTGCACCTCACGCTCCTGCCGCTCCAGCGTATACTTGATATTGTTCAGCTTTGTCTCGATCGGCTCCAGTTCCGGAATCAGATGGATCGGCTCCTGGGAACGGGAGACGAGTTTCCCGATCTCTTTTTCAACGTCTTCCAGATACGTAATCATTTTTGACAGCGCAATATAGAAAAAAAGCGCAAACAGTGCCAAAAACCCGATCATCATGAAGAACGTCTTATTGTTTCCAAGAATCTGCCAGTACAATGCGATGGCATGCTGCTCTTCTACATGAAAGAATTTCAGGAAGCCGATGAAAATCTCGGATACGTCATCGTTGTAGACCCCATCGATGATGTATTCCAGCAGAAATCCACCGACCAGAACTGTAAGCGCGGTGATCAATACTGTCTGCAGAAGCAGGCTGATCTTCAGTTTCCTGTATTTACTTTTCTTAAATTTTTTCAATCTACTCTTCAACCTTGTATCCCACTCCCCAGACCGTCTTGATGAAATCTGATTTTCCCATAGGACCGCTCATCTTCTCCCGAAGATGTCTGATATGTACCATGACGGTATTGTTGCTGTTCTTATAGTACTTCTCGTGCCACACGTTTTCAAAGAGCTCTTCCGAACTGATGACCTTTCCTCTGTTCTCACAGAGCAGCCACAGAATGTCAAACTCGATCGGAGTCAGTGTCAGATTTTTTTCATTGAAGACACACTCGTGGGAATTGCGGTCCAGAAACAGACCGCCAAAATCAATGACATCGCTCTCCGCCCTGCCGCCGTCATTGTACTTCGTGTAGCGGCGGATCTGTGCCTTTACTCTGGCAACCAGCTCCAGCGGGTTAAACGGCTTTGCGATGTAATCGTCCGCTCCGAGTGTCAGTCCGGTAATCTTGTCGATATACTCGGTCTTTGCCGTCAGCATGATCACCGGGAAATTGTACTTCTCCCTGATCTTTTTCAGAATCGTAAATCCATCGATATCCGGCAGCATGACGTCCAGAAGCGCCAGATCAATCTTCGTGGTTTCTATACAGGCAAGGGCCTCCTCGCCCGTATAGAATTTCAACACCTCATACTGGTCATTTTTCAAATACAGCTCAATAACATCCGCTATCTCCCTCTCATCATCCACAACCAGAATATGATTCATGATTTCTCCCCTTTTCTGAATTTTATCTACAGTTCACAGTTGTTGACCGTTCTTGGGAACGGCAGTACGTCACGGATATTGGACATTCCGGTCAGGTACATGATGCACCGTTCAAATCCGAGTCCGTAGCCTGCGTGACGGGTGGATCCGTATTTTCTCAGATCCAGATAGAATCCGTATTCATCCAGATCCATGCCGAGTTCCTCCATTCTGCTGCGGAGTTTCCCGTAGTCGTCCTCCCTCTGGCTTCCTCCGATGATTTCACCGATTCCCGGCACAAGGCAGTCCATGGCGGCAACGGTCTTTCCATCGTCGTTCTGCTTCATATAGAATGCTTTGATTTCCTTCGGATAGTCGGTTACAAATACCGGTTTCTTATAAATTTCTTCGGTCAGGTATCTCTCATGCTCGGTCTGAAGATCACATCCCCATGATACCTTATACTCGAAGTTGTCGTTGTTTTTCTCCAGAATCTCAATCGCTTCTGTATATGTCACTCTTGCGAATTCGGATTCGACCACATTTGTCAGACGGTCCAGAAGTCCTTTGTCAATAAAGGAGTTGAAAAACTTCATCTCTTCCGGTGCGTTTTCCATCACGTAGCGGATCACATATTTTAACATTGCTTCTGCAAGATCCATATCGTCTTCCAGATCCGCAAATGCGATCTCCGGCTCGATCATCCAGAACTCTGCCGCATGGCGGGTCGTGTTGGAATTCTCCGCACGGAATGTCGGTCCGAATGTATAGACATCACGGAAGGACTGTGCAAATGTCTCTGCGTTGAGCTGTCCGCTTACCGTCAGGCTTGTGTGTTTGTTGAAGAAATCCTTGCTGTAATCGATGCTTCCATCTTCCAGTTTCGGCGGATTCTGAAGATCCATTGTCGTTACCTGGAACATCTCTCCTGCACCCTCACAGTCGCTTCCGGTGATCAGCGGAGTGTGCACATACACGAATCCTCTCTCCTGGAAGAACTGGTGAATCGCGTAGGCTGCAAGAGAACGTACGCGGAACACTGCCTGGAACGTATTTGTTCTTGGGCGCAGATGTGTCATTGTTCTTAAAAATTCCAGTGTGTGGCGCTTCTTCTGAAGCGGGTAGTCCGGAGCGGAAGCTCCTTCTACCGTAATCTCTTCTGCCTGAATCTCAAACGGCTGCTTTGCCTGCGGCGTCGCAACGAGAGTTCCCTTTACTACAATGGCTGCCCCTACGTTTAATCTGGAGATCTCTTTGAAGTTCTCCATCGTATCGTGGTATACCACCTGAATCGGCTCAAAGAAAGAGCCGTCATTTACTACAATAAAACCAAACGCCTTGGAATCCCGGATGCTTCTTACCCATCCTCCGATGGATACCTCCTTGTCCAGGTACGAATCTGTTTTCCTGTATAATTCTTTTACTGTTACTAATTCCATCTTTATTATCCTCCAGTCTCTTTTCGACTTTGTATCATTATAGCATGGTTTGTGCTATTGTGTATATCCCACAAACGTATTCCCGCTTGCATTTACCATCTGATCCATCTCTTCAAATGTCACCGTGTCCACTTCCTGTGTGGAAAGATTGAGATACTGAACATTCGTCCGACTGTATCCCGTCAAAAGTACTGCATTGCCGTTTCCTGTCAGCGCCGCCACCGGAGTGCCCTGTCCGATCAGATAAAGGACGTCTTCTGTCCGGCAGTCGGAAAGTTCCAGCGCTTCCCCGGAAACCTGGCTGCCTATGAAGTCAATGATGGATTCTCCATCCTCCATATCCTTCTGGAAATCAATCTCATTTCCTGCTGAAGCAAGGATGATTCTCATACATGCTTCCAACGTGCTCTCACCCTCACGGACCGCAGTATCCCCAAGATCCGAAATCTCATACGCAGACGGCCTGTTGCCGCTTTCATATACATTGGCCAGTCTGGAGGTCACCGCTACTCCGCTGAATTCGGATGCTCTCTGCACCGCATATCCCGCATTCTGGTAAATCCCCTGAAGTTCACCGTATCCATAGACATAGTAGGTTCCCTTCCGGGACGGTGAATCAAAGGAAAGCGTCATCTGCTCCCTTGCGATCGTAAGCTGCGGCTTTAGAATCTTCGGAGAACTGTCGTCCACTCCATCCTCGTAGGTAATCCGCATTTCACGGCCTTTGAGCTCGCTTGTATAGGAATCAATCGTGATATTGCTCTCTTCCCTCTCTTCATTGTTCGTAATATAATCTTCGCTTGTATACGTATAGAAATCTCCGCTTTTTACGGCACGTTTCAACGTCGCCATATCGTTTTCAAATACGACGTCCAGAATAAAGATGTTATCCGCCTGGTAGTCTTTGACCGTTTCGTTTTTCTGGTTGCGGATTTCCAGACGGTACATCGGAAGCACTGTCTCGCCGGATGCTGTCGTGCCCGAGTCGCCGCTCCTTGCAGTTCCAAACACGAAGTCATTCCGGATAAATCCGAGCGGCCGGATGCTTTCATCCGCACCTGCCTCCACCTGATATCCCTTTCCGGTGGAAAGATTCAACACCTCTATCTGAGTCGCATTATTGATCTCCCCGTCCTTCTGGTATGCCAGAAGATGGCCGTCCCCGGAGCTTACATACTGCCCCGTTTCCAGATTGGTCACAAGCGTGGTACGCGTATTATTGACCAGATCTACCTCATACAGCGTTCCTTCCTGCATCACATACAGCTTTCCGCTGGAATTGCTGTAATAAAGAAGCTTGCCCGGATCATTTGTCAGCACCGGGTAGGACTTTGTACTTGGGATAAATACCTTCTCCTCCACGGAATTTTTATTGATATCGTAATAATATACGCTGACGCCGACCTCGCCTTCATGAGTGCCCCTGTTTACATAGCCGGACACCGTAAATGTCGTACTTCCATCCTCGTCCATGGATACAAGCTGTACGCTGTGCTGGTCGTAACCATTCTGCGCATTCTGGCTGCCGCTGTCCTCATAGCTGAATACACGGGAGAGTTCGTCATTTTCCTTATTGTAGTTCCAAAGCTCCCTCTCCTGTACAAAGGAGACGACTGTTCCCTCCTGATTGATCAGATAATCCACATCGGAATCTGTCACGCCGAGAAGAACACCATTCTCATCGATGTCATTCTCTTCCCCGTCGAAAAGCTGGTTCATCGTCCGGTTATAGTCCAGAAGATACATCTGCTGATTTTCCGAATATCTGACACGGAAAAACTCTTTGACATTATACCGGTCTGTCTCATTTTCTCCTTCCCCTTTACAGTCAACCTGATAGGTCAGAAGGACAGACATGTACATCGAGTTGGCTTCCTTGATATCCCACCGGACATCCCCGACGATCTCAGGCGCAAGGTCTCCCCATGTCACATGCTCAAAATCCGAGTGAATCGTGACAGTCTGGTACGTTGTGTTGTCGCCCTCGCTGCTTGGCTCCAGCGCGGACTGCAGTTCTGCTGCCGCATCTTTGTCCCTCTCTTTGTCAAAAAAGTTCTTGATATAGGCCATGCAGCGGTTCATATTCCAGTTGGATCCGTCTGAAATCCGTGTGTAATAATATGCCCGTTCGTCATCGTCAAAGGAAATCGTCACTCTCAGGAAGCGCTCTCCCTCTTCCAGAACCTTCTCCGGAATTTCGATCTGAGCCGCATTTTCTTTCAGCTCCAGATCGGCCGAATACAGCTTTTTTCTGCCGTCGATGGAATAGATCTCATAGGATGCGGAACGGACCGTTTTGTCGTTTTCCTTCACCTGCATGCTGATTTTGCCGTCCATGACCGGTGTGATCTGATCCCGCATGGTCGCCATTTCCATCTCATTCGTATATCCGGCAAGCGTGTTGAATGTATAAGAATCATGGGTAAAAGAAACCTGCGGAAGCGACGCATTTCCAATGTCTGCCGTCATATCCACATGGTTTCTGTTCACCGCATAGCTGAATATGATAATCGCCACTACGAATACGCAGGCCAGAATACCTGCATGTATCGCTTTTTTTCTCATGAATAACTCCCCTTTTTTATAAAAGCTTTCCTATTGTCGGTTTCACATGAAGAAATTCCTCGCACGCTTTTATTATGTGCTGATTTTCCGCTTTCTTCCCTGTTTTAACTGCACGGATCAGAATATTTTCGGCGTGTGTTCCATGTCGATGAACTCCAGAATCTGAGTATCATACCCCTCTTTTTTCAGATACTCGGCGCGGAGCCCGTCTGTGACCAGAGCCGCCATTCTTTCTTTCAGAAGCCCGTAGGACAATACCGGGCTTAAAATGTCATTTTCAATCTGCCGGTTCAGCTCATGCTGGCAGCACGGCACGGAAAGAATCACGTCCGCCCCCCAGGAAACCGCCTTTGCAAGGGCATAGTCTGTTGCCGTATCGCAGGCGTGGAGCGTCACCACCATATCGACCTTCGTCATTCCTTCATACTGCGCAATGTCTCCGGTCAGGAAGTGGAGATGGTCGTAGCCATATTTCTCTGCAAGTGCGTTGCAGTGCTCGATCACATCTTCCTTCAGATCCAGTCCCACCATGCGGACCTCGTACCCTCTCATCTCATGCAGAAAATAATACATGGCAAAGGTCAGGTACGACTTCCCGCATCCGAAATCCAGAATCGTGATCTCCCGGTCTTTCGGAAGCTTCGGAAGGACATCCTCGATAAATTCCAGATACCGGTTGATCTGGCGGAATTTGTCGAATCTGGAGCGGACAATCTTTCCCTCCTGCGTCATGACTCCAAGATCACGCAGGAACGGAATATCCATTCCTTCCTTTAATATATACTGTTTCTCCCGGTTGTGGGAAAGATCCTGTTTCCCCTGATCCGGGCGTGTTACCTTTTTTCTGTTGATGGTCACTTTCCCCTTCTTGCTGATCAGCACCGATGCCCGTTCGCTTTTTGTGTCAATCTGCATCTGGCGGAAATGCTCCATCCACTCACAGGCGCGGTCCACCGCTGCCTTCGCTTCCAGATTCTCATGAAAAACCTGTTTCCCTTTAAAAATCTCAAACTGATATACGAGATTTCCTTTTTTAAGCACCGGACGGATCCGGCCCTTGAACGCTTTTTCTCTGTCTCTTGGGTTACTCAGAACCGCGGACAGAAGCTCTATGCAAAATACCTGTTCCAGGTATGCTCTCAGTTCTTCCATTTGGAACTTCCTTTCCACTTTTTTCTTGTATTATTGTAATGCGTATTCCGCCAAAACGCAAGGAGAGGATATCGAAATACCCTCTCCTGAATCTAAAGATTTCCTTATTTTTTATCTGTTTCTTCCGGTTTTGTCTCCGGCTCCGTTTTCTTGTCTTCTTTTTTCGGCGTCTGCTCCTTGATCAGCCGTCTCACCCGTGGAAAAGTAATGATTACCTTAAACAGATCGCCGTCAAGATAAAGCTCAAACGTTCCTCCCTGAAGCTCCGTCAGATTTTTCGCGATGGAAAGGCCAAGTCCGCTTCCCTCTGTGCTCCGTGATACGTCTCCCCGGATAAACCGCTCTGTCAGTTCATCGGCTGAAATATTCAGCTGCTGATCCGAAACATTTTTCAGGATAAACTTTGCCGTCCCCGGCTGGAGCATCAGATCCGCATAGACGCGGCTTCCTTCCATGGCGTATTTTGCCGCATTGTTAAAGATATTGGCAAATACCCGCCACATCCTTCTGCCATCCACCCGGACAGTTACCGGTTCATCCGGCATATTGAGGATCACTTTGATATTGCGCGCTTCAAACTTCTCCTCGTATTCTCCTTCCACCTGATAGATCAGTTCCACCAGATTCAACGTCATAAATTCTAGCTTGATATTTCCGCTGCTGACTTTTGAAGCCTCTACCACGTCTTCTGTCAGGGTCTTCAGTCTCTGGGCCTTCATCTCCAGAATGTTGAGGTAATTCTGAATTTTCGGATCCTGGAAATTTTCTCGTTTTAAGATGTCCACGTAATTGATAATGGACGTCAGCGGCGTCTTGATATCATGCGACACGTTCGTGATCAGATCAGTCTTGAGCCGCTCATCCCGGACACTTTTCTCCAGTGCACGGTTCAGGCCCTCGCCCAGCCGGTTGATTGTCTGGGCGATTTCCAGCGTTTCGCCTCTTAAATCATCCAACGGAATCTTGTAGTTTACATTTCCTTTCGCAATCTCAAGCAGCCCTTTTTTAATCTTCTGCCTTGCCAGAGCATACCTCACGAGAAATACGCCCACTCCAATATTGACCACAATGCCGATAACCATCAGCGGAGTATTTCCCCACGTAATCAGCTCTACAAGAAGGAAAGCAATGTAAGCCACCACGATTTTGGTTGTCGTCTTCTTATTTCTCCATCCATGTCTGAAAATCTCGCAGACCGCTTTCATAATACTGTTCTTCCAGAGCGTATGAGCCTTGATCCTCCGAACCATGCTCAGGTAGAACCAGAAGAAGAACAGACAGCTTACAAAAGCGATTGTTCCCGCCATCACCATAGTGTAGATCGGCAGTCCGTCTTCCCTCCAGATATCGGAAGAGTAGTAATAATCGTATGCCATCACGTACTGGGATCCCCACTCGGAAATCAGATACATGCTCATGATCCAGAATATGATTACAAATGCCGACGCCATCTCTGTCTTCCACCGGTCGAATCCGGACAGCGCAATCTCCCCGTTCTCAGAACGGTTGCTGTGTCCGGAGATTACAGTCAGACATAC
The DNA here is from genome assembly GCF_002160935.1 of Drancourtella sp. An12. Classification (NCBI taxonomy): domain Bacteria; kingdom Bacillati; phylum Bacillota; class Clostridia; order Eubacteriales; family Oscillospiraceae; genus Drancourtella; species Drancourtella sp. An12. Next base: position 73,053 of record NZ_NFLO01000015.1, read on the forward strand.
AAGCAGGATAAAGAAAAGAATCAGCGTTCCCCATGCCGCCTCACACGCAATCGTGATATACGGCACAATCTCCTGATAATATTCTCTGTCACTCTCAAACTCATCCGGAACCGAGTAGGTCGTATCAACGGATGCCATAAAGACATAATTGGTATTACGTCCGATGATCCGGTGGGATTCCACAATATCCGATTTCCACTCCTGCGCGCTCTGCGCCGGATTCTCAAACGTTGACTCAAACCCGGCAAGCTTCGGTGTCACAATAACGTATGCACCTGCCTGCTTGATCTTCTCCTGATAATGATCAATCTCTTTAATATCCTGGAATTCCTGCCGGTTGGAATAAATCTCGTTCTCGTCATAGTCTACATAAATGTAACTGTAATTGGTATTTCCTTCTTCCCATCCTCCCGGCGCTTCTTTATAGTTTTGAATATCACCTGAAATCGCCGCCAGTGTGTTGGACAGGGCATGATATGCATCTGCAAGCTTTCCATTCCACCGCTCATCTGTATTTGCAAGCTCCACCAGATTTGCAGCTCCATCCAGAGAATACGGTTCCTTTAAAACTTCTTCGCCCAGCCCCAGATTCCAGCAGTCCGCATAAAGTTTCTGCCCGTTCTGATCCAGCACTTCTCCATAGCCTGCCGTATTGTAATCATCTTCCAGAAGTGCCGAAAGCTTCTCCTCATTGGAAACAAATTCACCATTTGACGCAAAGACAAGCTCTCCTGCGGACATTTTGTTCCGGAAATCATCCCCATAATAATAGTGGTAGCTTCCGTCCTCTTTCAGGCACACAATCACGGTTGTCACATAGTCATGCAGGAACTGGTCCCAGCTTTCCTGATCCGCCGCCGCATTCTGATATCCCCGGCTCCACTGCTCCAGGTCTTTCAGCCGGTAGGCGATGCCGGAATGATTTGTCCCGTCCTGGTCCAGGCTTCCATTATCATAACGTACCACATCAATCAGCTTATCGGGATTGTAGCTTCCGTTTGTCTCGAACTTTGCTTTGGTATCCAGCTGATCCAGGACTTCCCGGGACATTGTCTTCATCCTGTTCTCAAACTGGGCAGTTGATTCATAATGGCTCTGCACCTTTTCAAACGGAATCAGATAACGAAGTCCTGCCGAGGTCCCGACCCAGACAAAGCTCACCACACTTACGACAATGCACAGGTGCGCCAGAATCAGGAGCAGTCCCTTACATGTTGCAGAATAAAACCATTTATTCATATCGTTTTTCTATCTGCTCCTTCCTAAAGCTTTTCAATTTTATATCCGACTCCCCATACGACCTTCAGATAGCGCGGGTCTTTCGGATTGATCTCAATCTTCTCACGGATATGCCTGATATGAACCGCCACGGTATTATCCGCCCCGATCGCCTCTTCGTTCCAGATGTTTTCATAGATCTGGTCGATGGAAAAGACCTTGCCCTGATTCTTTACAAGCAGGAGGAGAATATCGTACTCCGTCGGCGTCAGCTTCACAACCTCGCCGTCCACCGTCACTTCCTTGAGATCATCGTTGATGGTAAGACCTCCCACCGTGTAGATCTCTTCCTGATCTCCGGCGCCGACCGTGCTGCCAAGCTTCGTATATCTGCGGAGCTGTGACTTGACTCTCGCCACAAGCTCCAGCGGATTGAACGGCTTTGTCACATAGTCGTCGGCTCCGATATTCAGCCCGAGAATCTTGTCTGAGTCCTCTGATTTCGCTGAAAGAATGATAATCGGAAGACTCATCTTCTCCCGGATCTTCAGCGTCGCCCGGATCCCGTCAAGCCTTGGCATCATCACATCGATCACAAGCAGATCCACTTTCTCCTCATTCAGAACTTTCAGTGCCTGCTCCCCGTCATACGCTTTCAGTATCCGGTATCCTTCCTGAGACAGATAAATCTCAATCGCTTCTACAATTTCCTTATCATCATCACATACTAAAACGGTATACATCGTCTCTCACCTCTCTAATATTCCTGAAATAGAAAGCGGGCCTCCCCCCTTGTTTTCGCACGCAGAATCCCCGCTCTTTTTTCTACTTATTAGAATACCAGAAATTTTTTAAGAGCCAAAGCATAAATTCTTAATTGTTGATGAATATGTCCGTTTTTATTCATTGCAGGGTCCAGTCAAGTATGGTAAATTATTAGGAGGGGAAATTTTAAAATGGAAGAGAGGTTAGTCTATGGATACACTAAAACGTTTTATTCACTATTATAAACCTTACCGGACGGTCTTTTTTCTGGATCTGCTCTGCGCGGCTGTCATCAGTCTGATCGATCTTGTCTACCCGCAGATTCTAAGGACCGCTACAAACTCTCTGTTCACCAGAGACAGCAGCACCATCCTGAAGATGCTTCTGCCGATCGGTATCGGACTTTTCGTCATGTACACCATCCAGAGTCTCTGCAAGTACTACGTCAGCTACCAGGGACATATGATGGGTGCCAATATGGAACGGGATATGCGCCAGCAGCTGTTTGAGCACTACGAGACGCTTTCTTTTTCCTATTATAACAGCCACAATTCCGGCCAGATGATGAGCAAACTCGTATCCGACCTGTTTGATATTGCCGAGTTCGCCCACCACGGACCGGAAAACCTGTTCATTTCACTGATCAAGATCATCGGTTCCTTTATCTTTTTATTCCTGATCAACTGGCGGCTCGCCATTCCTCTGGCAGTCATCGTTGTGATCATGTTCTTCTTCTCCATGAAGCAGAACAAACGTATGCAGGAAACCTTTATGGAGAACCGCCGCAAGATCGGTGATGTCAATGCAAGCCTGCAGGATACCCTCGGCGGAATCCGTGTTGTGCAGTCCTTTGCAAACGAAGAAATTGAAAAGAAAAAATTCTCAAAGAGCAACCATGCATTCCTGCTTTCCAAGGACGCCAACTATAACTGCATGGGCGGGTTCATGGGATGGAATCTGTTCTTCCAGGGCATGATGTATCTTGTCACACTGGTATTCGGCGGATATCTCATCGCACACGGACAGATGGATCCGGCGGATCTTGCCATGTACGCGCTGTATATCGGAATCTTCATCAGTCCGATCCAGATCCTTGTGGAGCTGGCAGAGATGATTCAGAAGGGATTCTCCGGATTCCGGCGTTTCCTCGATGTCATGGATACAGAGCCGTCCATTCAGGACAAGCCGGACGCAAAAGACCTGACCGATGTGAAAGGCCTTGTCTCCTACGAGGATGTATCTTTCTGTTATGATGACGATGATACACCGGTTCTCCAGAATGTGTCCTTCCAGATCCCGGCCGGCCGCTCCATCGCACTGGTAGGCCCGTCCGGCGGCGGAAAGACGACAATCTGCAACCTGCTGCCGCGCTTTTATGATGTCACAGGCGGACGCATCACCATCGACGGCAAAGATGTCCGAGGGCTGACATTAAAATCCCTTCGGAATAATATCGGAATTGTCCAGCAGGATGTCTATCTGTTCTGCGGAACCATTAAGGAAAACATTGCTTACGGAAAACCGGGCGCTTCCATGGATGAAATCGTGGACGCTGCCAAACGCGCCAATATCCATGACTTCGTCATGTCTCTGCCTGATGGCTATGACACCTATGTGGGCGAACGTGGAACAAGGCTCTCCGGCGGACAGAAGCAGCGGATCTCCATCGCGCGTGTCTTCCTGAAGAATCCGCCGATCCTGATCCTCGACGAGGCGACCAGCGCACTGGACAACGAAAGCGAACGCCATATTCAGAAGAGTCTTGAGGCTCTGGCCAAGAACCGTACCACCATCACAATCGCACACCGGCTCTCCACGATCCGGAACGCCGACGAGATTATCGTCATCACGGAAAACGGTATCGCTGAACGCGGTTCCCACCAGAATCTTCTGAAACGAAACGGCATCTACGCACACTATTACAAGATGCAGTTTGAAGGTCTGGAAACCGAAGAAATGATGTAAAACATACAGGGTAAATCCCTTAAAAATGTGCGCCTCCCGGCGCACGAAACTGCAGAAGCCGGGACTTTTCCAGTACCCCGGCTTCTGTTTTTCTTAATAATTTTTGCATTTCTTTTATAAAATCAACACATTTTAGACACATTTTCTGGTTATACTAGGACTCAGATAGTTGATAAACAAATCACTATCTCCCCCCTCATAAAGTAAGCACTTCGGAGAGATACCTCCAAGTGCCACTTTACTCTCATTCCTTTAGATAACTTATAAACAGCGAAACCCGTCAGTTGAAAGACTGACGGGTTTTCGCTGTTTATGGGTTTTGAAATACACTATATCTACTAATCATACTCCTTGAATAAATACTCATATTTCCTCCGTTGCTGCAGAAGAATGTTTCGTACTCTTTTTTTGATCTCCTCCGGATAATAGGATTCTTCATCCAGAAGCCGTGTGATCACACGGTCATCAAACGAAAAGGATACCGTTTGTCCATATAGTTCTTCTACTGCATCCAGCTGTTCCTCAAAGCTTGAGCTTATTGTTTTTGCCTGTGCCTTCGGAATCAGCTCCACAATATCTTCTCCAATTGGATAATCTACTGTCAGATCAGACAACAGGGCCGATCCATGATCAAAGATCGGACAATAATGATAGACTCCGGCCGGATCATATAGTACCGCGATATTATGCATATGCCTGTCTTCATTCAGAAACAGCGCATCTACTGTCAACATTCTGCACAGATATCTTCCGAATTCCTTTAAGCCAGTCATCTTTTCCACCTGTTCTGTCAGGAAAAGTGCTCGTTCTTTGACTCCCTGTATCTTGAATATATTTCGATACAAGCTTCCTCCATAAAAACTTCCAAACAGCCTCTCCAATGTGATCAGCTGATATCCTTTCGGCAGGAAATTTCTGCTTTTGCATCCGCAGTAGGTGCTGCTTTTATATTCAATCTTTTCTGTCTGATACATAATATACTCATTTTCATCCATATCAGAATACTTCAGAAGAGATGAAACCATATATTCCGCCAGTCCTTCATATCCGATATGGTCCGCTTTATACCAAGTACCATCCTCTTCCCATTTCAACTGATTTCCCTTGGATGATTGTATCGGGGAATTTCTCAAATCTTTTTCTAACAGTCTAACCATGATCTTTACTCCTCAATCTGAATCCAAAAATCATCCTCTGCCATCCGCCCTTCTGTTTTCTGAACAATCAGGAACGGATCATAAAATGGAAGATTCAGCTCTTCCAGCATGATTTTCATTTTATCCCGTGTCCTGGGGAAACAGCGGGATTCTAAAAATTCCTCATAATCTTTGTAGTCCGGATTTTCATTTCTTCCAAACGCACAGAAAACCGGATCCTGCACAAAATTTTTTATTTTTATTCTTTTCTGTCGTTCCTCCACATCAATCACTGTGCAAAGGCGGTCATGATACATGTATCTGAGACGAAGTGGAAATGTTTTTTCCGGTATTTCCAGTTCTTCTGCCAGCCACATCCTGTCCCAGAGAATTCCCAGCAGGGCAGCCGCCGCACCCTTTACCGTCCCCCGGCTGCTTTCCCAATGTTCCACTGTCTTAACCGATACATTCATCAGATCTGCCAGTTCTTTTTGCTTCAAATGCAGTCTCTGCCGTATCACCTTTACTTCTTCTGCGGATACTGTCTTCTGTATGGCAAATTCCATATCACACCTCCGGATTTTCCTTTTATATGTCGTTTAAATGTCGTCCTTTGATATAAGTATATCTCTTTTATCCCTAAAATCAAGAAATATATTTTAAAATAACTACTAAATTTTAGTAGTGTTTGAGTTTCCTGTTAAACAAAACTGCCGTCACTGTGCATCACACAGCAACGGCATTTTTTCATTTTATGGATATCTGAAAATTGTTTCTTTTATACGCTAAAGAATGCTATCCCATAAAGCCCGATCATCATCACAGCCAGAACACGGATAAACAAACGGCAGTTTTCTCTTCCGTAACGGAATACCAGATTCTGCGGACATACCGGAACAAGGAATAAAAAGACACCCCAGGTGGACTTAATCAGAAATTCAAGAATTCTGCTGTTCACCGTCAGATAGTTCAGCAACATCAGGACGACAGCACTCATCAGCCAGACTGCCATAAAATATCCAAATGATATGGACTCCTGCAAACGCTCGGATAACATTGCAAACCGCTTCATATTCATCCCTTCTTTCCTTTTTTTCATTATACATCTGTTTCGATAAAAAATCTACAGCCTGGCCATGATTTAATTGGACTTCAGGAATATTATCGATTCATCCGTTCTACAAGCTCTTTTGGTTTCACAGTCAGCTCGGCCCACGCCGGCCTGAAACCGCTTCGTATCGCATTTCTGGCAGACCGGATATTAGACCATGCGCAACAGTAAAACGGCACTTTCCCACGTTCCAGTATTTCCAGTGCAAGAGTGCCGGTCAGTGCCGACGCAATTCCCTGACGGCGGTATTGTGGCAGTACGTCAATTCCGATCTGCCACATACTGTCGCAGTCCGCAGAGCACGCTGCCAGTCCGATCAGGCGGCCGCCATTGTCATACGCTCCGACCCCAAGCACATCCAGCTCTTTTCTGCCCTCAGAAAGCGCATTTTGCCACTCCGGCCGATAAAGCTCGTGAAAATCGCTGTTTTCCAGCAGCCGCATCTCATATCGGCAGTCTCCCCTTGTGAGAGCATTCACATCCGGCAGAAAATACTCTGCCATAAAGCACACCATCAGATCGTGCTCTGCAAATGCTTCATTCAGCACATACAGATTCGGTGTCTCAAAACAGTGCTCCACCGGATATTTCTGAATATAATTCCGGACAATTTCCTCATATCTTCTATCAATGGATGCCACAATATTGTTTCCATAAGAAATCAGGTTGCACGCAAGCGGCAGTTTCAGATATCTGCGTGCATCCGGATTCTTCCTGGATGTTACAATAACCGGTTCCGTTTTCATAAAATCCTCCGGCTGACAGTTTGCGTCAACGGCAGACTGTTCTATGGCAATCCTAAGGATCTCCTTATTTGTCATCATCGCTTTTTCCTCTCTTTTTATCAAGTTATTTTCATTGCAACTGAAGCTACCTGCAGCAATTACGGTTCTTTTTTATAAATGCTCTGTCTTAACCGTACGGATTTGAATCAAAATACGGTTAAAAATAGCGATTGCTCTATTTCAGAGGTATTTCTTCCGATTTGAATACGGTTATCTTATTCTGAATACACACTTTTAACCGTACCAGACCGTTTAAAACTACCGCTGTATTTTCAAAAAATTTTCTCATAACCGTATTCATCCGGTAAAACTACCTAAAATGAGCCCTATAAAGAGGACACGGGTAAAATCCTTTTTGTACGTATTTTGAGATTTAATCCTATATTGTGGACACAGATTTGACTGCTGTTATTATGTTGATAGCTTTGAAAACCCAACTGT
>NZ_NFLO01000016.1:0-79758 GCF_002160935.1 Drancourtella sp. An12
CTCCATGGAATGTCTCCAAACGAGTACTATAAATATATTAAAACCAACGAGTTACCATCAGCATTTAAGCTGTTATAAAATCCAGACAAAAAATTTTTCGGATGTCCTTGACAAGGGGCTCACTTTAGGTATTCTGTACGGTTAATATCTTAGTAATGGGAATTCTAACCGCAAAATTCGGGCATGTTGTACGGTTAAGATCACGGTAGGGAGAGTCTCAACCGTAAACCTCCATTTGTTGCAACATTATAATGCTAAAACATAAAGAAATAGGAATAAGATTCTTTTTAATTTATGATGCTGCGTTAGATGGTTTACACCAAGGTCAGATTTTAACAGCAGCCATGTTCCAGGGATGCTTCAAAGACAGACAGATCCAGTCCAAAGTCTCCATAGCCTTCCCGGATTGTCTGGATGTAGGTGTCTGACGGGCGGCCCGGTTTTGCTTCTTCGGCCATGATATAGACCATGGCTGTGATTGTCTGTCCGTCCTGAAGCGTAACCGGAACATCCTCTTTGTAGTAAAGGGTCGGGTACACTTCGTACTCGTCAAGGCTTTTTTCATTTTCCGGAGTAATATCCCACAGTGCGACCGGGGTGGCAGCACCTTCTTTTTTCTGGATGGTTGCATAGATTTTTTCCGGTTCAAGTCCACGGTAAATCAGTTCCCATCCTTCCAGCGTTCCGACTGCGTAAGGAACTGCGCCCGGGCACCGTTCTTCCATCTGTTTTTTGTGAAGATTACTTCCATAAGCTACATATAATCTCATATTTTCTCTCCTATTGTGTAATTTCTTGTATCTGTTTTCATTTTGTACTATTTTTGCGTATTTATCAATAGAATCCTGAAAAAAAGAAGAAGTGATATGATTTAAAAACCGAGTGGATTAATATTCGCAAGCGGAAAAATTCTGAAAATAATAAAAAAATAATGAGAAAGACTGGTTAATTTGTTCGAGATTTGATAAAATAATAATAAATTAGCGGGATACAAAGACCGGAGAAAGATGGGGGATGATAAGAATGCCGGGGAAAAAGAAGAATCCGCTGTGGAGGAGTTTTGGATATGCTTTTGCCGGAATCTGGACAGGAATCCGGAAAGAGAGGAATATGAAAATTCACTGCACGGCACTTCTGATGGTTGTGATTGCGGGGATTGCCTTCCGGATTACCGTTTCAGAATGGTGTATCTGTATTGTCCTTTGTGCGCTTGTCATGTCGCTGGAGCTTGTCAATACAGCAGTGGAAGCGGTAGTGGATCTGGTGACGGAGGAGAAAAAGCCCCTGGCAAAAACTGCAAAAGATACGGCGGCAGGCGCGGTTCTGATCGCAGCGATTGCTTCTGTCATAATAGGACTTCTGATTTTTGTCCCGCATATAGCCGGATGGTTCATACAGTCGTAAAAAGAGAGGAGAATACATATGGATGGATTAGGTGAAAATTTAAAGAAAGTACTTCTTGCCGGGGTAGGGGCCGTAGCGGTTACGGCAGAAAAGTCAAAAGATCTTCTTGATGAGATGGTAAAAAAAGGCGAGATCACGGTAGAACAGGGAAAGGTACTCAACGAAGAATTGAAGCATAATATCAGGAAGACTATGAAGGAAAAGGTCAATGTCTCCATCAAACCGTCGTCTCCGGAGGAACTTCAGGAACTGGTAGGAAAGATGACGCCGGAACAGCTTGCTGATTTAAAAGCGGCGATCCAGAAGATGGAAGAAGAGCCGAAGGCACAGGAGGAATCCGGGACAGATCCGGAGGGAAAAGCAGAAGAACCGGAAGAGACATCAGAAGAGGATAAAGGAGAGACAGAATAGTTTTAATGAGCGAGCAATCATCGGAAAAATATGGAAAACGTTTAAAAGAAATAACCTCAGTGCTCCATAAGCATGCGATTTCACGTGGAGTGACACCGGAAAAGCTCCGCCTGATTCTGGAGGAACTTGGTCCTACCTATATCAAACTGGGTCAGATTGCCTCCATGCATTCCGATATTCTTCCGAAAAAATACTGTGACGAGTTGATGCGGCTCCGTTCTGACGTGGCTCCGATGCCTTTTGAACAGGTACAGGAAGTACTGGAAGAAGCCTACGGATGTCCGTATACGGAGGTTTTTGCAGAGGTGGATCCGGTTCCCCTGGGGTCTGCATCCATTGCACAGGTACATAAGGCGGTACTGAAGACCGGGGAAAAAGTAGTGGTAAAAGTACAGCGGAAGGGAATTTATGATATTATGTCCCGCGACATCGGGCTTCTTCACAAGGCGGTCCGGCTGCTTCCGCCCATCAGCATGAAAGGTCTGGTGGATCTGGATATGGTGCTGGACGAGCTCTGGGCAGTCACTCAGGAAGAAATGAACTTTCTGATTGAAGCGTCCAACATGGAAGAATTTGCCAAAAAAAATGAAGATGTGGCTTTTGTGGGAACTCCGGCGCTTTTCAAGGAATATACGACAACCCATGTTCTTGTAATGGAGTATATTGACGGACTTGGAATTGATGAAAAGGAAAAACTGCTGGAAAACGGGTACGATCTGAAAGAGATCGGGACCAAGCTTGTGGATAACTATATTAAACAGGTTATGGATGACGGCTTTTTTCATGCAGATCCGCATCCGGGTAATGTAAGAATCCGGGACGGCAAAATCATCTGGATTGATATGGGAATGATGGGCAGGCTGACAGAAAGAGATAAAGATCTGATTGCCGAAGCAGTAAAAGGGGTGGCCGCCAATGATGTGGCGCTGATTCTGGAAGTGGTCATGGCTCTTGGAGAATTTCAGGGACATCCGGATCAGAGCGAGCTGTACAGAGATATCGGGGATCTGCTTTCTAAATATGGAACTGTTGATATGGGGGATATCGATCTGGCCGAAGTGATCCAGGATCTGATGGAAGTGATGAAGAAAAATAAAATCCGGATGCCGCACGGATTGACAATGCTGGCAAGGGGACTGACACATATGGAGGGGGTTCTTGCAGATCTGGCTCCTGAGATCAATATGGTCGGCATAGCAGCAGCGAGAATGTCTGGAAGCATTTTCCTGGAAAAAGACTGGAAGAATGCGTTAAAGCATAATGCAAGAAGCGTGTACCGGTCTTTGCATAAGGCACTTGACATACCTGCTTTGACGGCAGATATTCTTCATGGTTTTCTGAAAGGACAGAACCGGATCAATCTGGATCTGCATTCTACAGATGACCTGAATGAAATGCTGACCAGACTTGTGAAGCGGATCATCATGGGATTTCTGGCGATGGCTCTTCTGATCAGCTCAAGTATCATTTGTACGACGGATATGAAACCCAAAATTTGGGGAATTCCGGCGCTTGGGGCAATCGGATATATTCTGGCTCTTTGCATGGCTCTTTATATTTTTTTAAGTCATATCCATATCCGAAAATAAAGGAAAAGAAATAAATTGTAGGTTTTGGAGAAATCGTATATACTATATCTATGCAGGAATGACACAGAAAGGAAAGATATAGATTATGAGTGACGAAAAGAAGAATGAGACACTGACAGACAGAAAAAAAGAAGTAATTCAGTCAATCCAGAGGGCGGCAGAGATCTATACCATTGCATCCGTATGTACAAAGATGCCATATGTTTTCTGCGATCCGGAGACATTTGACGATGAAGTTTTTGTATTTTTGAAGCTGGAGGATGCACAGACAGCGGCGAAAGCACTTGCTGAGGAAAAGGAGCCGGTAAGTCTTGTAAAAGTAGAGAACAAGCAGCTTCTGCATTTTTTTTCCAATCTTTACACAATTGGAGTCAACTGTGTTGTTGTGGATCAGAATTCCGGCAAGGAAGAGCGCCTTCAGCTTCAGGAGATTGTACATAGGGCAGAGGTAAAAGAATTACCGGATGGAAAGGTACGGGTGGAAAATCCGGAACTGGTTCTTACGGCATTATATCTGATGCAGAAAACCCAGAGACTCCGGTTAAGAGAAGGTGAGCAGGAGATCAAAGATCTTCAGGATGAAGTAATGGCACATTTTTCCAGAGGACGTTATATCGTAGCTTTTGAGGCGGATAAGGGAATTCCTCTTTTAAAAGACAAGAAAGATGACACATATCAGCCGGTATTTACGGATATTATGGAATTTCAGAAATTCAACAGAGAAAATCGTTTCCGGACAGCTGTAATTCCGGCGGAAAAGATTCCGGATCTTCTTGCACCGGAGACAAAGGGTGTGACTATCAACCCGATGACGGTCAATCTACAGCTCCAGATCCGGAAAAAGAAAAACTGATTCCATGTTTCACTTATAAACGAAAAGGAGTGTGTGCATATGACGAATCATACTATTATTACCATTGGCAGACAGTTTGGAAGCGGAGGGCATGAGGTAGGAAACCGTCTTTCCGAGAGATTGAACATTCCGCTGTATGATAACAATCTGATTTCAATGGCAGCGCATGAGCTGTCGATCAGTCAGGAGGCGGCAGAGAAGGTGGATGAGACAATCCTTGGAAAGTTTCTCTCGGCCTATGTAGTAAATATGCGTGATTATACAGTCTTTATCAATGACAGCAATGAATCTGTGCCGCTAAGCGACAAGGTTTATGAAGTCCAGACGAGTATTATCAACCGCCTTTCCGAGAGAGGACCATGCATTTTCGTCGGAAGATGCGCTGACTATATTCTGGGAGATTACAGCAACTGCATTCACACTTTTATCTATGCCTACAAGGAGGATCGGATCCGCCGTATCATGAAGATTTATGGACTGGATTCCAAACAGGCATGGGAGAAAATTAAGAAGATGGACCGGGAGAGAAAGACTTATTACGAAGCTCATACCGGAAGAGAATGGGGAAGTATTGAGGCGCATGGAATGCTTTTTAATGTAAGCCTTCTGGGGATTGAAGGAGTGACAGATGCGCTTGAAGCGATTTACAGAAAGTGGGAATCCAATGTCAAGCAGGGATAAAAACCTGACAGATTTCTTAATTTTTTGTGAAAACCAAAATCATAAAGAGCCGGGAACCTGCGCAAATACGGGATTTGTCGGGGGTCCGGCTCTGTTTTGATGTCTTTTTTCCAAGGGTCCTGCTTGACTTCCTTTTGGAATACGGGATATAATCTAACGAGGGAATGAATGGGAATAAATAAGAGAAAAGGGAAGATGAACTATGTCGAAAATGAGTCGTCAGGACAGGCAGGCCTATGAGCAGGCATTGAAGAGACGAAAAAAGCAGAGCAGTCCGGGGAAAAGACAGCGGACGGCTTACTCCAGAACTTCCAAAAGCAGTACCGCAGGGCGATCCAGAAGCCGCTATACGGACTATGATGGAAATGAGATTGACGAAAGTTACATTAATAATAGAAGAAACAGCAGATACACAGGCTATGATACATATGATCGTTATAGCGGGTATGATGACTATGATTACGATGACTATGACGACTATGATGATGATTATGATTACGAGGAAAGACCGGGGAGAACCCGGATGCCGGAAGATCTTGGGTTTGGATACCGGAGAGAGAAAAGCTCCTCAAAAAGGAGAAGGCCGGAAGACTCCTATCCTGTGTCAGGCAAAAGGAGCCGGAAGCAAAATGGGAAGCTGATCCTTTTGATTCAGCTGATTGCTACGGCGCTGTTCCTGGCATCAGCAGTTTATCTGGGAATGATTCCGTGGCTTTATCTTGGTGTAGCAGCAATTGTCCTTTTGATTCTCGTTCTTCTGGTTTACCGGATGCAGAACGGATTCCGGAAGAAGCGTTTTCTGGGAGCGCTGCTTGGACTCCTGATCAGTGCAGTACTTCTCGTGGCGGCATTCTATATGTTTGAAGTGCGTTCCGCATTAAATGATATTACGGACGGCAATGAAGCACCGGAGTTAAGTGAAGCCGCCGCGGGTGTCAATGTTTCCGAAGATCCGTTCAGCGTTTATATCAGCGGAATTGATGTGTATGGAGACATTACGCAGCAGAGTAGAAGTGATGTCAACATCATCGCAACTGTGAATCCGAAGACAAAGCAGATTTTACTTGTTACGACACCGAGGGACTATTACGTACCGATCCCCGGTGTGTCGGAAGGTTACCCGGACAAGCTGACTCATGCAGGTACTTATGGAATCGCGACTTCCATGGCAACTCTGGAAGAGCTGTATGATGTGGATATCCCATTCTATGTAAGAGTAAACTTTACATCTCTGATAGAGATGGTGGATACTCTTGGAGGCATTGATGTTGAGTCGGACATTGCGTTTACGACGGGAGAGGAGTCAGGACTTGTCGTTGAGGTCAAAGAAGGAACCAATCATTTCAACGGCCAGGAAGCACTGGCATTCTGCCGTGAACGTCACGCGCTTGCGGAGGGAGATAATCAGAGAGGGAAGAACCAGCAGGCTGTCATTGAGGCCATGCTGAAAAAGGCAATGTCTCCATCGATCCTGATTAAAGGACCTCGTCTGATTGATCAGGTCAGCGGAAATACCGAGACCAATATGTCTACAAGCCAGCTCCAGGAGCTTGTCAGAGTCCAGCTGGCAGGGATGAATGGCTGGGATGTCGTATCTGTCGCAGCAGAAGGAACTTCTTCCACGGAGTACTGCTATTCCTATTCAGGAGGACCGCTTTCGGTTATTGTGCCGGATGATTCTTCCGTAGCTTCGATTCAGGAAAAGATCAATGCAGTAGAGGCAGGAGAAACGGTTTCCGAATAAAAGAAAAAGACGTATAAATAAAAGCCGGACAGAAAGGGAAGAAAAACTTTCCAATCTGTCCGGTTTTTTGCACGGAAAATGGATTATGACTGGAAGCATGAGAGCGATCCTGTTACAATAATTCTAAAAGGAAGGAAAGAAGGTGTTTCCATGCGTATCAAGGATATCCGTATCCGAAATTTCAAGTCGATCCGGGAGATTCATATCCCGGATATTGAGCAGGCATTGATCCTGGTCGGACAGAACAGTACGGGAAAGACGGCCATTCTGGATGCGCTCCGGACCGCGGGAGGAATCTATCAGGTTCAGCCAGAGGATTTTCGGGAAGATTTTCCCAATATTGAAATCATGCTGACATTGTCGGTAGAAGAGGAAGACTTAAAAAGACTGCATCAGTGCGGGATTGTCAGTTCCTACAGACGGTACGAATCCTGGTACCGGGACTTCTGCAGAAAGATTCCGTCATTTCATGACGGAGAGGTGGCATTTGAATGTACAGTGAACAAAGACGGGAAAGTGCGCTACGGTGATGGTTTCACAAAAAACAACCGCCATATTCCGATGCTCTTTCCGAAAATATATTATATTGACGCGCAAAGAGATCTGGAAAATTTTGAGGAAGATCTCTGGATGATGCAGGAGGATGATCTGGTAAAAAGGATGAGATCCGGAAGCTGCATGTTTGATATGGCCAAAATGTGTAATCACTGTTTTTCCTGTATCGGACTGATTCATAAAAAGACAACAGCCGAACTGAATGCGTTTGAGGCCGCAAAACTGTTGGAATATAAGCTGTATCATCTGAATCTTGACAGCTTTTCCCAGCGTGTCAATGCAAATTTCCGTAAAAACGGAGGGAAAGAGACAATCCGTTATTCGATGAACCGGGATATGGAGAAGATGCTTTCGGTTACAACGGAAATCAGCAGGGATGATCAGAATGGCATCCGAAGTATCGACAGCATGGGAAAGGGCATGCGGAGTATTTACATGCTTTCCCTTCTGGAGACCTGTGAGGAGACAAAAGTAGCGGGGACAGACCTGATCCTCGTGGAAGATCCGGAGATTTTCCTTCATCCAAAGCTGCAGAAGGTGACAGGAGATATCCTTTACCGGCTTTCCAGAAAGAGTCAGGTGATCTTTTCCACCCATGCGCCGAATCTCTTGGCAAACTTTAACAGCAGACAGATCCGCCAGGTGCTGACCGGAAAGGACGGCTCCTCCGAAGTCCGGGAAAAGACGGATATCAGTGAAGTGCTGGATGATCTTGGATATTCCGCCAATGACCTCATGAACGTAAATTTCGTCTTCATCGTGGAAGGAAAGCAGGATAAAAACCGACTGCCTCTTCTGATCCGGAAGTATTATGACGAGACCTATGAAGCGGACGGGACACTTTCCCGGATCGCCATTATTACGACCAACAGCTGTACGAATATTAAAACCTATGCGAATCTGAAGTACATGAATCAGATTTATCTCCGGGATAATTTCCTGATGATCCGGGATGGGGACGGGAAAGATCCGGGGGAACTGAAACGGCAGCTCTGCCGGTACTATGAAGAGCGAAATCTGGAAGACGTGGATAAACTTCCGCGGGTGACAGAGAAAAATGTACTGATTTTGAAGTATTATTCGTTTGAAAATTATTTTTTGAACCCGAAGATTATGGCTCAGCTTGGAGTCGTACCGTCCGAAGAAGCGTTTTATGAGATTTTTCTGGAAAAATGGAAGGAGTATCTGCATAAAATCCGAAGTGGGAGAAAGCTTCTGGAGGTACTAGGGAAAGATCTGGAGACAACAGAGGATGTAAAGGCCCATATGGAGGAGATCCGGATTCACCTCCGGGGGCACAACCTGTTTGATATTTTTTTTGGAAGGTACAAAAAGCAGGAAACCGAGCTTTTGAAGCAATATATTGATCTGGCGCCAAGGGAGGATTTCAAGGATATTCTCGATTCCATTGACCGGTTTATTTATTTTGAAAGCAGAGCAAGGAAGAACTAAAGGATTAAAGGAGGAAAAAAGGATGCGAATTGTAAACATACTGTTCAGCCCGACAGGCGGAACGAGAAAGGCAGCAGAAAAACTGACGGAGATCTGGGGACCGGAAACGGAAACGATGGATCTGATGACGTATGGAGCCGATTTTTCCGGAGAGAAATTTACAGAAGAGGATGTGGCGGTATTTGCGGTGCCATCTTTCGGGGGCCGTGTTCCGTCGGCAGCCGCAGAACGGTTTTCCAGAATACAGGGAAATGGAGCAGCGTGTATTCTGCTCTGTGTTTACGGCAACCGTGCCTACGATGATACACTGGCAGAAATGGAAGATCTGGCAAAGGACTGCGGCTTTCAGGTGACTGCGGCTGTGGCTGCGATTGCGGAACATTCGATCGCACATCAATATGCGGCCGGACGCCCGGATGAAACGGATACGGAGAATCTGCATGCTTTCGGAGAACAGATCTGGCAGAAGATTCAGAGAGGAGAATGGGCTTTAACGGAAACGATTCCGGGGAACCGCCCGTACCGGGAAGCCGGAGGCGGAGGAATGATCCCGCAGCCATCAGACACCTGTGTGAGGTGTGGACTCTGTGCCGCAAAATGCCCGGTTCATGCAATTGATCCCGAGGATCCGGCTGACATTCAGGAGGAAACACGTATTTCCTGTATGGGATGTACGGCAGTATGCCCGCATGGCGCACGAGCACTGCACCTGGACGCCGTGGCCATGGTTAGTGAAAAGCTGAAAGAAGTATGCTCTGTAAGAAAGGAATGTGAACTGTATCTCTAATTGCCGGGTGTGGAAGAAAGGGGCGGAAAAGATGGAGAAAACAATGCTGGAAAAGCAAATCGAGCAGTTTGTCATGGAGAGCAGACTGAATTACGTGTCTGAGGAGGAAGCGATTGCGCCTGAATATGCAGGACTTCGTATGTACGATCCTCCTATCTGGGGATATGGGGATGCAAATGATCCGATGTTTGAGGAGCTGAAAAAGAAAGAGGCGGTGGGAGAACAGTTTCTCCTGCCGGATGCATGGCTCCCGGACGCCAAAAGTGTCATCAGTTTCTTTATTCCGTTTACGGATGAGGTCAAAAAAAGTAACTGGACTGATGCGGCGGAGCCGTCTGCCCAGTGGCTGCACGCCAGGATTGAAGGACAGCGGTTTGTCATTGCAGTCTGTGATGAGATCCAGAGAATTCTCAAGGAAGAGGGGATTATAAGTGTGATTCCGGCATCAGACCCAAGGTTTGAAAGTGTGACAAAACCAGATCCAGAACGGGGAGAAAAATGGCAGGGTGCCTCTTATACAAGCAACTGGTCGGAACGTCATGTTGCCTTTGTGTGCGGACTCGGAACCTTTGGCCTGTCCAAAGGGCTGATTACAGAAAAAGGAATTGCGGGGAGACTCGGAAGTCTGATTGTCAGTGAAAGATTTGAACCGAGAAAACGGGAATATACAGACATTTATGAGTACTGTACCCGTTGCGGCGCATGTATCAGACGATGCCCGGCGGGAGCGATTTCGCTGGAAAACGGAAAAGAACATCTGCCGTGCGACCAGTTTCTGGAAGAGACAAAGAAAAAGTATGCACCCCGGTACGGATGCGGAAAATGCCAGACAAAAGTGCCGTGTGAGAGCAGAATACCGGGAAAAAGAGGATAAGAGAAAGACGGAAGTTTTTGAGCCGGATGGTTTTCAACAGTTGAATGCCATCCGGCTTTTACTGTTTAGAAATTGTTTAAGAAATGATAGAAGAATTTTTAGCCGTCCGTGGTACGCTTTAGGAAAGAAAACCAGACAGAAGAAAAGGGGGAAACAGTATGAAAGTTTTGATTACGACGGACTGGTATTACCCGGTTATTAACGGTGTGGTCACATCGGTACAGACACTTGCGGCAGAATTAAAAAAGAGAGGAAACGAGGTGCGGATACTCACTTTGTCGAGAAATCATCAGTCCTACAGGGAAGGCGGAGTCTACTACGCAGGCTCGGTGGGAGCGGGAAGAATTTATCCGCAAGCAAGGCTGAAACTGCCTGTATCCGGGAAATGCATTAAAGAACTGATCTTGTGGAAACCGGATATTATCCATTCACAGTGCGAATTTTCAACTTTTTTAATGGCAAAAAAGATAGCAAAAGAGCTGCAGATCCCGATTGTCCATACGTATCATACAGTTTATGAGGACTACACCCATTACTTCTCGCCCCGGAAAAAGTGGGGCCGGGCGCTGGTGCAGAATCTGACAAGACATCTCTCCGGACAGGTGGCTGGAATAATTGCTCCAAGCGAGAAGATCCGGACTCTGCTGAATGGGTATCAGGTGGACTGCCCGCTCTGGGTTGTCCCGTCCGGGATCCCTCTTTCCAGATATCATACAGGCGAGGATGACAGCTGGAGAAAACAGACCAGAGAGAAATACGGAATCTCTGATGATATCACAGTCCTCATCTATGTAGGGAGACTTGCAAAAGAAAAAAATATCGGAGAATTGATCCGATACGAGGAAAAAGCAAAGGCAAAAAAACCATTCTCATGCTGGTAGGGGACGGGCCATACAGAGCAGATCTGGAAAATCAGGTGAAGAGCCGGAAAATGGAGAAAGAAGTGATTTTTACAGGCATGATCCCGCAAAAAGAAGTGAACAGATATTATCAGGCGGGCGACATCTTTGTAAGTGCATCAACAAGTGAAACACAGGGGATGACTTATGGGGAAGCTCTGGCCGCAGGACTGCCGCTTCTGTGCAGGAAGGACGACTGCCTGAAAGGAGTTGTGACGGATGAGAAAAACGGCTGGCAGTATGAGAATGAATCCGGATTTTTACAGGTACTGGAAAGGTGGAATGAGAAGACCGAGCAGGAAAAACAGAAAATGCGAAGTGTGGCGCAGGAGTCGGCAGCTTTGTTCTCGGCAGAGGACTTCGGATATCGAATGGAACAAATCTATGAACAGGAAAGAGAACGGTGGATGTATGCAGGCTGAATCAAAGAATCAAAGTGAAAAACTCTGGAAAATCATTGCCTTCACAGGTCTGCTTTTGTGTGCAGGCCTGGCGGTATGGGGATATCAAAGCGGATACTTCCATTCAGAAGATTCGCTCCAGAAATTTATCATGCAGTTTGGCGGATTTGGTATGGCCCTTTTTATTGCAGTTCAGATCGTACAGGTCGTATTTCCGATTCTCCCGGGAGGAATCAGCTGTCTTGCAGGGGTCATGCTGTATGGTCCGTGGATTGGTTTTTTTTGTAATTATGTCGGGATCTGTATCGGATCCATGGCAGCCTTTGCCATAGCGAGGAATCTGGGGAGGACAGCTTTTGAGAAGAAATGTGAAAAAGAGCGGTGTAGGAAGTGCGGTACAGCATCAGGAGCAGATGCTAAAAGAGACAGGAGCCCCGATTGCCACAAGCTGGAAAGAAGCGGATGTGGTACACATCAACACTGTTTTTCCGGATTCAGTGCTGGCAGCATGGGCAGCCAGAAAACAGGGGAAAAAGGTAGTATATTACGGACATTCTACAATGGAGGATTTCCGGAATTCCTTTATCGGTTCCAATCTGGCGGCTCCGCTTTTTCGACGCTGGATCTGCCGGTGCTACAGGATGGGCGACGTCATCCTGACCCCGACGGAGTATTCGAGGAAACTTTTAAAAGGGTATGGGCTGACAGCTCCGATTTATTCGCTTACGAACGGTGTAGATACGAAATTCTTCTGTGCAGATGAAAGTGCAGGAAAACGGTTTCGTAAACGGTACCGGATTCCGGAGGAAAAAAAGGTTGTCATTTCGGCAGGACATCTCATTCGGAGAAAAGGAATCTTTGATTTCCTGGAGCTGGCGTCAAAAATGCCGGATATTATTTTCATCTGGTTTGGAGGAGGGAACCGTCTGCTGATACCGCCGGATGTCGGGCGCGCAGTAAAGGCGAAAACGCAAAATGTGATTTTCGCAGGGTTTGTAGGGGCGCAGGAATTGAAAGAAGCATATTGCGGAGCGGATGCTTTTATACATTTCAGTTATGAGGAGACGGAAGGAATTGTTGTACTGGAGGCACTTGCGTGCAAGGTTCCGGTGATTGTCCGAAGAATTCCGGTATACGACGGATGGCTTCAGGAAGAAGTCCATGTACAGAAAGCATCCGAAACAGAGGAATTCCAATGCTGTATCAGGGAACTTGTCTCACGGGACTGCAGAAAACTGACAGAGCGAGGGAGGAAGCTTGCCGAAGAACATAGTATTTATAATACAGGAATGCAGCTGAATGTGATCTATCAATCAGAAAAACTGGCTCTTTCTCCTCATATTTCAAAGGAGAATCTGGAAAACGAAAAAGGACTGAGTTATGATTAAGGTCAGAGAAAAGAAAAGAGGAAAACCCATGTCATTAAAAAAGAGAATGTTTCGGTCCAATATGATGATACTGTTTGCAGCTTTATGTTCTTTAATGCTGATCATCTTGGGAGTGCTGATTTTGTTTGAGGATTCCCTAGAAAGACAACTTCATTCCATAACCCAGAGCCAGGTGGATCCCAATGCCTGGCAGGTGTCGCAGCTTATTGAAGAAACTGATCCGGAGGCGGCAGAAGAATTTGTAAAACATGCAGAAAATCTGGGATACCAGACAGCACTTTTTCAGAACGGACGAGTTGTGGGCGGATATGACGGTGAGCACATGAAAGATCTGGCGGAAGTCTTTCAGTCAAACGAATACCAAAGCGGACAGACAGAAGTATTTACTTTCCAGAAAGCAACGATTATAGGAAAGTATTTTACGGATGAGAATATTTATCTTGCAGCAGTTCATTTCCCGGAGGAAGACGGAAGCATCGTGTCTTTGAATGCATCCTTTTATATTTTTGTCGGGGCTGTCTTCCTGGCCGGTATTGCAGCCATCGCAGTTCTATTGTTTCTGGCCTCTTTCTTTACGCGAAGAATGAACCGGGTTGTCATGGAGCCGCTGGAACAGCTGGTAGAAGGAGCGGAACGGATCAAAAGCGGAAATTTAAAAGAGAACATCAAGTATCAGGGCGAAGCGGAGTTTGAACATGTCTGCGAGACGTTCAATGAAATGCAGCACACGATTCTGGAAGATCAAAGACAGCGGGAAAAGACAGAAAAAGCCAGAACAGACATGATTACAGGAATTTCGCATGATCTGAGGACCCCGCTGACTTCCATTCGTGGATATATCAAGGGAGTACTCGACGGTGTGGCAGATACCGGAGAAAGGAAGAAACGTTATCTGGAAACGGCGTATGAATCTACGGAAGAAATGAATCATCTGCTCCAGAAGCTCTTTGACTTTTCACGTATGGAAAGCGGACAGATGCCGTTCCATATGATAAAAGCAGATCTGGCAGAATATGCGGCATCTTATGTGCGCAAAAAGAAGTGACTGCCGATCCTCGGAAATTGAAATTTCATTTTCATAAAAAAGAAGAGCTGATAGCGGAAGTCCGGTTTGATATCGAACAGATAAGGAGAATACTGGATAATCTGCTGGAAAACAGCATGAAGTATGCTATGGTGGAACCGGTGGAAATTGACATTACGGTATCTGAGACAGAATCAGAGATCAAGCTGGAGTGGAAAGACAACGGAAACGGCGTGCCGGAGGAAAAACTCGGACGGATTTTCGAGCGGTTTTACCGGTGCGATGAGTCCAGACAGAAAAAAGGCAGCGGAGTGGGACTTTATGTGACAGACTATATTATGAAACAGTATGGCGGATCTGCAAAAGCCGAAAACGATGGCGGCCTGAAGATTATTCTTACGTTTCCTAAAAGAGAAAACGATATGACGGCAGGTGAATAGATCGATTGACAGACAGGCATTTGCGATACCGAAGCAAAAATCAGAAGAATCCTGCGGGGCAGTTACGGCTCTGTGGGATTCTTTTTCATATTTCTGAAACAAAACAGGAACGTTCTGTAAACAAACAAAAGGTAGGATAAAAGCAGATTTCTGAGAAAGGAGAACAGAACATTCAAAAGAAAAAATAAGCTATGAAACATATCATAAGTCTGAAAAACGAAAAGATACAAAAAGAAGAATGGGCGGGAACCTTTTACAGGCTGTTCTGGATTTATGTTATCTGCGGTGTAGGAGGATTTCTGATTGAATCCATATGGTGCTGGATTGATTTTCATGAATTTACGAGCAGAACCAGCAACCGGTTTTTCCCAATCAGCTGCATATGGGATTCGGAGGAGTACTTCTGCATTTATTTACTGCAAAAGATCAGGAAAACAGTAAGCTATATCTGTTTGTGAAATGTACTGTTCTAGGCGCACTGTTTGAATTTCTGTGCGGCTATCTGGGAGAGCACCTTCTGGAAGTGACCTTCTGGGATTATTCCGCAATGCCGCTTCATATCGGGAAGTACATCAACCTCCCGTTCTGCCTGGTGTGGGGAGGAATCGGCGTTGCCTGGGTGTGGAAGATTTATCCTCTGATCAGGAGAAAACTGGAAACTCCGGTTCTGACAGGGCCGAACACCGCAATGAGAGTATTTCTGGTGCTCATGATTTGCTCCCAAGTTCTCACCGGGGCGGCGCTGCTCAGAATGCATGAACGACAGAGCCGAAATGTAGAGGAAAATGTTGTGGAATATGTGCTGGATCAATGCTTCCCTGACCAGACACTGCAACGATATTTCCCGAAAATGAAAAGCACAGTTACAGGTGAAAAAATATATATACAGGAAACAAAAAGTTAAACCCCATCGATTTCGGTGGGGTTTTTTGATAGAGAAGAATAGGGGGAACAGGGAAGAAAGTATAGATATGGGAGTGTGGATTATCAAACATTTGTTCGAATTCAGGGCTTGTCCTATATACTTTTGTGGTAAGATTTGTTATAATGTGCGAAAAGGTAACGGATGTAATGGTGGAAGTTGAAAAGTAGGAGGGACAGATGGAAAGTGCATCGAGAATCGGATGTATGGCGAATAGATATGCACGGATTGCCATGCTTCATTATGCGGATGCAAAGATGCAGGCAGAGACAATATATCATACGGCTGATTATGATGAAATGTCAATTTTGGAAGATAAATTAGAAGAACATTGTATCATAGTGGTCGTATTTTCAGCGATGGCGCTGGAATCCTATTTTAATGATTATCTCGCAGATAAAATGGGAGACAAGTTTTATTATGAAAATTTTGACATGATTCGTCCGACTGCAAAAATGCAATTTATTGCAAAGTTTATTTTTCATGTAAAACTGGATAAAGGACAACATTTATACCATTCTGTTGACAAATTATTTAAATTGAGAAATCAGTATGTACATAATAAAAGCAAAGATGCGACGAAATATGGTATGACAGAAGAGCAGCTTGAAAAAAGGAAAGATGTAGAATCGGACTTTGAAGCATGGTCCATTCATCTAAAAAACAATATCAAAAAAGAAATGGAGAAAGCGGAAGAAGCCGTCCGGGCATTGTGCAAAACGGTAAAGTGGATTGACCAGATGGACAAGAACAGTTATGCCATGTTTTGGGTTTTGGGCGCAGGCGGATATGCACATTATAATGAAGAAGAAAGAAGAAAAATCTGTCAGGTTCAGAAAGAATTTGGCATACCGGTGATTAAAGAAGTATCAGAGAAAAATGCTTTTTAATAATTGTAGGAGCTTCCTGTATAATTCAAATATAGGGAATCCCATGAAAGGTGGTTGAGAAAAAAGGATACCTCAGAGTAAAATAAGATTTGCTGACTTTGAGCGGTTAGTAAAATCTTATAAAACAGAGAGGTATCTAAAATGAAGTATAACACACAAAACGCAAAAATTGCATCTATTACGGAAGAAACTTTAATCCTTGGGATTGATGTCGGAAGTGAAACTCATTATGTAAGGGCATTCGACTGGCGTAATTATGAATTTTCTGATAAGCCACTGGCATTCAGCAATGATGAAGCCGGGTTCCTGACATTCATAGCGTGGGTCGAGGATATCAAAGGGAAATCAGGCAAAACTGCTGTGATCCCCGGAATGGAACCAACAGGACATTACTGGTTCAATCTTGGGAAGTTCCTGCAGGACAGCGGGATGAGACCAGTTCATGTGAATCCGCACCATGTAAAAAAATCGAAGGAAATGGATGACAATAATCCGGAGAAGAATGACCGTAAAGATCCAAAAACCATTGCTGCACTGGTGAATGAAGGACGTTTTTCCTGTCCTTATATTCCTACAGGGGTTTATGCAGAGATCCGGAGCCTTTCAAACCTGCGCTTCCAGACACAGGAAGAAATCACAAGGATTCGAAATCGGATCGCGCGATGGATCAGTATCTATTTTCCTGAATATAAAGACGTTTATGGGAAACTGGAGGCAGTAAGCGGGCTGATGGTGCTTAAGGAGGCTCCGCTTCCGATGAGGATCAAAGAACTGGGAGCGGAAGGGATCAACCAGATCTGGCGGAACGCAAGGCTGAGAGGCGCCGGGATGAAGAGGGCAAAGACCCTGTTATCGGCAGCGGAGCACAGCGTTGGGAGCCAGGAAGCACCGGAAACAGCATCCTTGGAGATCCGAAATCTGTTGGAAGACTATGAGAAGTATGGCAGGCGTATGGAGGAGCTGATGGCTAAGATAGAAGAAAAGATCAAGGAAGTTCCATATGTAGATAAACTTCTAGAGATCAAAGGGATCGGGCTGAAAACGGTATGTGGATTTATCTCAGAAGTTGGCGATCTGAGCAGGTTTGATGATCCGAAGCAGTTACAGAAGCTGGCGGGATATGCGATTGTGAAGAACAGCTCAGGGAAGCATGCAGGCGAAAGCCATATCAGTTACCGGGGACGGAAGAGGCTGAGATATGTGTTGTATGAAGCGGCGATATCCGTGATAGGGAAAAATGGCGAATTCAGGGAGATTCACCGGTATTATCAAACAAGGGATAAGAATCCCCTGAAAAAGATGCAGTCGGTCGTAGTGGTAGCATGTAAAGTTCTTCGAGTCTTCTATGCCATACTGACAAAGGGAGTAGAGTATGATGGGGAAAAGATGCTGCGTGATATCAGGAGGCCGGGAATGAGTGCCCAGGCAGCATAAGAAGATAAGTCATCGTAAGAAAAGCTGACGTGGCTGAAGTGAGTGGTCAGATCAAAAGAGACTCTGGCCGTAGAGTTCAGCCACGCCGGAGAGGAAGCAGCTGACTGTGGTCCTATGTCAAGATTTAGCGCAAGTTAAAATGAGAAATTTATCCTCATCTTAACTTACTAAGAGCAGTTCGTTTGTCTGTGTCTGCTCATATAGTTTTTCAAAGTCATTTGGTGACATGTAATCGCAATGACTATGAATACGTTTGGTATTATAAAAGGCTTCAATATACTCGAATATCAGACGATATGCCTGCTGATAATCACGTATTTTAAACCGGTTCAGCCATTCCCGTTTGATAAGTGCATGAAACGATTCGATACATGCATTATCCCATGGGAAAGCCTTTTTCGAGTAGCTGCGCTGCATTTTTGCAGTGGCTTCCCGATATGCCTGGGATACATACTGCCTTCCTCTATCACTGTGGATAATTAACGGCAACTTCGTGTTCCGTCTGGCTTTCGCTTTATTGATGGTATTAATCACACAGGATACCTCTAAAGTCTGGCTGAGTGTCCAGGCAATGATCTTACGGGAAAACAGATCCATAATGCTTGTCAGATAGACAAAGCCATCTGTCGTCCAGATATACGTGATATCACTGCACCATACCGCATTTGGACGATCAGGAGTAAACTGTTCATCCAGGATATTTTGAAGTTCGTTACTGAAATCGGAATCTATGGTAGTGATCGTCCATGGTTTCACCCATTGGGCTTTAATTCCCATTTCCTTCATATATTTTCCGACAGTACGCTCTGAGATGGTCTCCCCCTTCTGACGTAGCTTTCTGGTGATTTTTGGGGCTCCGTAGTTTTGCTTCGATTGATCATAAATATCCTGTATTTTGGCTTTTATGTATTCCCTGCGTTTTTCTGTATCAGAAGGAGTACGGTTTAGCCATGAACGATATCCAGACCGTGAAACGCCTAAATATTTCAGCATTCCGGAGACGGAGACCCGGCGATTCTGTTTTCTGGCAGCTTCCGTCTTTTCAGAAACCTCGAGATAAATGGCTTCTGTTATTTTCCCAGAATGCTGATAGCTTTTTTTAGCACATCAAGTGCATCCTGGGCATCACGGAGTTCGCGTTTCAGACGGGCAATCTCTTTCTGCTCATCAGAGGCGTAATTACCGGAGCCACGAACAGGGATATCGCCAGACTCCCGGAAATCCTTCAGCCATTTTGTCAGAGTGCTGTAACCCACACCGAGGTTTTGAGCACAGCCACGGACACCAAGCTCTTTGTGATCGAAATAATACTGGACTGCATCCAGTTTAAACTGTTTGTCATGTTGCTTTGCCATAATGAGATCCTCCTTCAGTACGATATTTCTATTATATCATGTATTGTCTATTTGGAATTTTCTCATTTTGACTTGCACTATTTATATACTAGCACCATCAGTTTGAAGGTTTACACAAACTTTGGGATACTCCCTAAACAAAGCGAAGATGCCGCTCGATCATCTAATCTGATGATTTTGTGACACCTTCATCAGCATTTTTTCTGAACTAGCTGTGCTCATTATTCCATACTTTTATAATAATCAATTATATTTACAAAAGGGATTACAATTTTTCCGTTATTAAAAATATTAGCCGTAAGTGTTTCTATTTTCCCTCTTGCAATCCCAATAATGGCCGCCGCTCCATTCACTGCTACAAGTTGCTTAAATTTCTTTTCACTAATGCTTCCCTGTGAAAGAAATGCTCCCTCCAGTGACAGTTCCATTATGAATTTATGCTTTTCTGATTGTTCAACTTCAATTTCAAAATCAATATTCATTATAGAAAAGATACCGTTATCATCCGTTTCAAAATATGGTTCATTTATTGTAAGTCCAAAACTTCTTTTTGCATCCTTTTCGATATCAACTATATCATTCTTAACAGTAAGATTTTTGATTGTTGCTCCAACCAGTTCTATACCTGGCGCAACTATGTTAAATTTCATTACGCAATCGCCTCCTTGTCAAAAGAATATGATGATATCCATTCTCTTTTCACTTTTTTCTTCTCCGCTCTCTCAGAATCCCATTTGACAATCGAATAATCTGATTTCTCAAGTGGTTTTTCTAGTGCAATAGATAATTCTAAATGAAGCTTTTGACAAATATCATTTAATGCTTTCACTGTAAAATTATACTCTCTGCCTTCCCATTTAGAAACCATTCCTTGAGTCACGCCCATGTATTCTGCAAATTCCTTTTGGGTCATGTCCATTTCAAGTCTACATCTCTCGATCTGTGCAGAAATCTTTGCTAACTCAACAATCGTTTTCACTTCAGATTCTGACAATCCTTCCGAAATCCAATTTGTTTTTTTTGCATTTGCAAGTTTTTCCGCAATTCCCATTATTCTATCCTCCGATTCTATTCTCTCTCTAGCTATCAAGCCATTTTATCCTTTGCAAAGCGGTCTTAATCGCTCTTTGATAGTCTCCCGTGTTTTTTTCCAAAAATGCTGTTAATAGTATTACAGCTCCCTCTTCAATTATGTAAATTATTCTTACATTTTTCTTTGATTCGGGATGCCTGATACTGTATAATCTATCAACACCAGTTAGTTTTTCAAATTGTGGCAGATCAATCGCCCGTTCCTTTTCTTGTTCCAGCACTGCCAAATCTTGAATAAGCTTTTTTTGATATCTTTCCCATGGCGGAATATCTTTCCAAGGTTCATCAACTGCTTTTTTAAATTCCTTCTTTACGCTTGAAATAGCAAAGGTATTTTCAATTCCTTTTACGCATATTTTTTCTAGCTCCACATTCAATTTCTCTCCTTTATCTATTTATAATATTACTTATAGGTAATAATTGCAATAGAAAATACTCTATTTCCTCATATCCATTTCTATTCATCTCTAAGTATTATGCATTTAACCTTTTCTACACAGTACCGCTCGTTTTCGGACAATGTTGTATTGAGACAAATGATTGTACTATGAATCTAAGGAGCATTCCTGTAATTCAGAAATATTGCCAATTGAATAAAAAAGAACCTCAGGGTAAGATTGAGTTGCATCTTGGCGGATGTAAACAAAACAATCATAAACCGGAGGTTCAAAATGAATTTAACACAGAATGACAGACTAAAGCAAGTAACAAGTGAAACTTTAATTGTTGGAGTTGATGTTGGATCACAAACTCACTTCTGCAGAGCGTTTGACTGGAGGGGATTAGAACTCTCCCGAAGAGTGTTCAAGTTTAGTAACACCGGAATGGGATTCCTTACTTTCCTTCGATGGACAGAGGAACTCATGAATAAAACTGAAATGAAAACTGTTATTGTTGGCTGCGAGCCTACCGGCTGTTACTGGCTTACTTTTCAGAAGTTCTTACAAGACCATGATATCCAGCTCGTAACGGTTAATCCGTTTGCAGTTAACAGAAGCAAGGAACTGGATGATAACAGTCCTGAGAAAAGTGATTTAAAGGATCCAAAGACCATTGCGTTACTTGTGAAGGATGGAAGGTATTCCACTTCTTATCTTCCAAGTGGAGTGTATGCTGAGATTAGAGAGGCTTCTGTCTGCAGAGACCAGCTCATGAAACAGCATGTGCGTCTGTCAAATCAGATACAGGGGTGGCTTCAGAAGTTCTTTCCGGAGTATTTTGAGTGTTATGCTGCTTGGGATTCCACCAGTGGACTTATGCTTTTGAAAGAGGCACCACTGCCACAGGATATTCTTAGAATCGGTGCAGGGGGAATCAATCAGATATGGCGTGATGCAAAGGTGCGTGGGGCAGGTATAAAGAGGGCACAGACCTTGGTAGAAGCAGCACAAAATAGCGTAGGATTGGAAGGCGGTGAGGCTGCAAGGCTTGAGATATGGATACTTATAAATGATTACATTCTGAAAGCGGAACAGCTTAGAAGACTGGATGAATACCTGGAAGAAAAAGTAAAAGAAGTACCAAATGTGGAGAAACTGCTCGCCATTAAAGGAGTAGGGATGAGTACTGTGATTGGCTTTATCGCAGAGGTTGGTGATATCGGACGTTTCACTGATCCCAAACAGATACAGAAGCTTGCAGGATTAGAGATAGTCAAGAAAAGCTCTGGGAAAAAGAAGGGGCAGCCAAGAATCAGTAAGAGGGGCAGGAGAAAACTACGAAGAACCATGTATGAATCAGCACGAGCGCTGATGAATTGGAATCCGGCATTTCAGGATGTTTTCCTTTATTACAGGAATAGACAGAAAAATCCGCTTGGTGGAATGCAGGCCAAGATAGCAGTTGCATGTAAAGCAATCAGGGTATTCTATGTAGTATTACAAACAGGCTGTGACTTTGACGAGGAGAAGTTCCGAAAGGATATCGTCAGGCCGGAAGCAGCCTAATACCAAAAAGCACATACTGTAGCAGATAACGTCCGCCAAGGATTCAATTGGTGCTGGATTACAGGAGTGCTCTCTATCAATGACAAAGCAGAGCGAAGCCGTTAAGACATATTTAATAGGGCATGACCCTGATAAGGAGCAGAAGCGGCATCCCACTATGGGTAGGCTGGACGAAGGAATTTAGGACCCTTGTAGTAGAGGATGATCCTGTTAGACATGAGAGGTTAGCAGCCATAGGGAAGAATGGGACACATAATCGCCTTCATAAAAAGATGACGTTTTATTTTGTGCACCTTTCTGACTGGAAACATACGTGCATTGAATCTGAAATGACACAGTTTTCGCCCATTAATGAATGCTTATCATTGTTTGTAACTTTATAAACCATTGCACAAATGGCTAAAATACAGGCTTTTTTGTGCAAAATAAATAAGAAAGTATAGAGAGGAATCTTTATGATTACATACGATCCTTTTTTGAATATATACCCCCTCGATGACTAGAAGCCAACGCTTTGTGCGATGGCTTCTTCTCCTTTGTTCTATTATGCAGGATTCCCCATTCTTATAATTATAAGGTGTTATGGCTGTTCATCATCAAAAACGACTCTTCCTGGAATTTCCGTTCTTCTTCCATTCTGAAATTCATCTTTCCACTCGGAAGTTCCAAAAGGTACATTCCAGGTCACTCGCTCCTCTTCTGTGCGCAGCTTACATGGAGGATCGAGTTTGTCTCCTCATCAACTACCAAAGCTTCAATCTCAGCAGAATGATCCAGCGGATACAAGAGAGGCTGGATATCCAGTTCCTCCGGTATCAGATTCTGACTGAAAGCTTCCACCTCATCTTCCTTTTCGTAATGCAGCGTATACATGCCGCCGGAAACCGGACCATTGGCACTGGATACAGGATAACTATCCAGCACCTCTATGGAATCCACCTTGTAATCTGCAAGCCTTTTCTCTGTATCAATGCCATATTCTTTGAGGAGATCACATGTCAGCTCAAAGAACGGGTAGACAAACATGTTCGTAATACTTCCGTCTGAGGAAGATCTGATCCTTGTATATCCGCACGGCAGCTCTTCTCCAAGCTGTTCCATCTTAAGTTCTGAGACATCCTGCCGGTACGCGTCAAGGAGAGCTTCTTTCTGATCCCCCGTGATCTGAAGGGCAGTTCCTCTTACACTGTCTTCCCATGTAAAGCGGTCTTCTGATACATCCTCAAGCTTTACTGCTGGATAGGCAATCCGCTTATATTCATCCGTCTCATATACTGATGCGAACATCTCCACCTGTTCTCTGGTCAGCGGATAAGAACGGTAATGGGTGCCGCCGTCCGGCATATAGTAGCAGACTTTTGCACGAGTGCAGGAACTGTCCGCCATACTGCTCTCACCGATGTCTTCCCTGATGATCTCCTGAAGCCACGTAAGCACTGCCGTGCGACCTTCTCCCTTTAGCTGATACCGCCTCAACTGCGCAGCCGTCTCATATTTTTCCTGATTTCCCGACACCTCGGCATAAGTCGAGCAATCCATACCGATCCCATCGATACTGATCCCGATGCTTTCTGCATTTTCCGGAAAGAGGGTGTCATAAGCGGAAGCTCCGGCAGGAAATGCCAGACCTGCTACAATTACAGCCGCTGCAGACAATACAAGCTGCCACTTTCTACGGAAAAACTTCACCTCTGTTCCCTGTACCGCATACTCCAACAGCAAATGTACCGCAAGAGCTATAACCACTCCGCCCACAGTACAGCCGATGATAGAACCGATGCCGACAGACGCCGGATCTAAAAAATCCGACAGAAAACTGCACATCCATAAGCCTGCAAGGAATGATACCAGTATCTGTACTGTCTGTTCTGCCGGCGCCAGAGTAAATATCCGCCCGGTCCTCTCTGTCTTTCTTTTCCTCTGCGCGAGTACGATGAACCCGAAAAGAACCACAATCCACAGGACAGCCGCTGCCACGGAAGAAATCTCCGGTGTAAATGTCAGCACAAACGGTTTTTCAAACACACTCATTCCGGTCAGATCAGCCGTGAGCCGCTCCGGTGACAGGACAGTATATAGCCATTCAAGAAACGGGTTTTTATAATATGTAACAAAATAATTCCGTGATAGCGCAGGGCATATATTCCCTGTCAGTATCGGAAAATATAGGATCATAACCGCACAGACGACTACTGCGGATATAATATTTCCGCAGATCACGGCGCACAGAATCCCTATGTGATAAAAGATCAGAAAGGACACCGCATATACAAAAATACTCTTCAGCGTGTAGCTTCCCGCATACACCCCGAACTGCAGATCAATAGCAGCCTGATAAATCCCGCATACTGCCATTATAAACATCAGAGGTACGATCACATTGAAGAGCCCGTGCACATACCGGCTCCAGAATATGGTTCCCCTGCTGACCGGCAAACTGTAGTAAAAGTCCTGCTGCTTCTGATGGAACAGATAGAAGAACTCAATGAAGGCGGTAAGAAGTCCGAGTCCCATGCAGATCCACCTGAGATCAAGGGCAGTGCCACCGATCCCGAAAAATGTATTTTCTGTGTCAAAACTCAGACGGGTCACGGCAAGGACGCCGTAAAGGATGAGAGTTCCCCACCCCAGAGCTGCCACAAGATGGCCTCTGCCTGCTTCTTTTACCCAGTTAATGAAGCACTTTGCGGATGTCATATCCTTTCACCTCCATCTCTGCGATAAATATTTCCTCTAGACTCATAGGGATCTCATTTAATACAGCAGGATGCTCCTCCTTCAACTTTGCCCTAATCTCCTCTTTATCCCCACGGACAGTCAAAGTGATAAAGCTTCCCTCTGAATGGATACGCACGATATCAAGGGTATTCTCAAGCCTGTCCATAATGTCCTGCAACTTCCCGCAGGATGACCACCCCTCTTCTTCTGTAATCTCGCCTTTATCAGCATTTGTATGAAATGCACACTGAAATTTCCACATATTCTCAGCCTGTACGCGCATATCTCCGGCAGTCACAAGTCCGCCTTTGTGCAAGATCGCGATATTCCCGCAGATATCTTCCAGTTCCTGCAGTCTGTGCGAAGCTACGACTACCGTAAATTTCCGCTCTTTCATCTCCTGCCGGAAGAGATTCTTCATCACTTCCGCCGCGATCGGATCAAGGCCGTCAAACACTTCGTCGCACAGCAGATATTTTGTTCCTGCACAGAGTGCGAGGATTAGGAATGCCTGCCGCTTCATCCCTTTGGAGAATGTACGGATCGGCTGTCTCACATCCAGGTTCAGTGATTCCGCCATGTATGTCACACCCTCTGCATCCATCCCTGGATATTGTCTCTGATAGAATTTCGCCATCTGTTCCATTGTGGCATTCGGAAAATAATATGGCGTGTCCGGCAGATAAAATATCTTCTCCGCCGAAACACTTAATGATTCATCATCTACAAGGATTTCACCAAAATCCGGCTCCAGTATTCCTGAGAGCAGACGGAGCATCGTCGTCTTTCCTGCACCATTCGTCCCGAGAAGGCCGAACATCATTCCTTCCGGAATATCAAGAAAGATATGATCTACAGCCGGTTTCCCATCGAATGTCTTTGTCAGCTCTCTCACGCTTATCATGTAATATCTCCTTGAAACATTTAATATTTTTGTAATAAATTATAACATGCCCTGCTGCTACTGTAAAGCTGACCAGAGACCTCTCCACCAGAACAGTAACCAAGAATAAAAATGCTCCGGCAGCCTGTCTTGCTGCTACAGCATAAGCTGCAGCAGTAATACAGAGTTTGCTGGAGCGTTAATATACTTTTATATTGTTTGCAAATATGAAAGAAAACCTTGAAACGAACCGATATTCCATGCAGTTCCACTGGTTGTGAATGCAAAATCAGTGACGTCTGCCTTTTGTAGTATACTTTCTATGAAAACAATAAAGGAGATGAAATCAGTATGCTGTTTATTCCCCTGTGACAGGGTATACGGAAGATGGAAAGGCCGTCTTGCCAAAAGCTCTTTGCTATGTATCTGACTGGTATATTGGATTTACCGTACTCACTGCTTACAAAGCAGGAACATATACACCAGGACTGGAAAAAGAACTTGTCAATGATAGTAATTTATCCAGTTCAGACATGAGTAAGTTTATTCAAAAGTTACTTACGGATTATACACATATGACACGCTCAACTGAGGATAAAGTATTAACATTTTCAGAACTTTATCAACTCTACTACAAGTGGAAATATAATGGCAAAAAAGTATATTCGGAGCAATCAAAATACTCTACACGTGCAGCTTATAAAAACTGTAAAGCGTTACACAATATACCAATCGATAAAATTACATATGAACAAATGCAGGATGTTGTTGATTCAATTCCTCTAAAATATTCTTCTTTGGATAACGTAGTCTTGCTGATGAAACAGATGTTTCGCTATGCAGCTGGAGTATCATTTATCGTTAGCAGGACAAAATTCCGCTTTTCAAGTTTTCAGCGACTGTCCGAAAAGTTATATATACGACAAATGCGATAGAATCATTAAACTCCACCTATCGGAGACTGAACCAGCAGAGAAGCGTTTCCCGAGCGATACGGCGCTGCTGAAAGCTCTGTATCTGGCTACCTTCGAAGCCACCAGAAGATGGACTACTACCATCCGGAACTGGGGTCAGGTATATGGCGAGCTGAGTATCATGTATGAAGGCAGGTTACCGGACTAAATGAACCTCCTGCTATATATAATATAGTCTTGAAACAGGTATTTGTGTTTGTTTTTAATTTCCACTTTCCTTAGTGTTAGTATACCACAGGCCTCCGCTTTATTTTAGCGTGAACTACTCGGTCTAAAGTACTGAATTTAATCCTTACATTCTCCTTTCCATGTTTAAAAACTTCTCCCGCAAATAACAGTCATAAAACGAAATCTTATATAATGCAAACAGAAAAAATCAATTCATAACAGTACCTTTCCCTCCATTACATGTTATAATAATCCTTAGCTATAATCTGAACAAAGGAGTTATTGACATGAACACAGAAACCCGAAACGAAAAAATCAATGCAATCCGGGAAAACATCGGAAAAGTCCTGGTTGGAAAGGAAAAGCTGACAGATCTGATTCTTACTGCCATTATCGCAGAAGGTCACATCCTTCTGGAAGACGTCCCTGGTTCCGGAAAAACAGTCATGGCGAAGTCTCTGGCCCGTTCTATCGACGCGGAATTCAGCAGAATTCAGTTCACACCGGATCTTCTTCCATCTGATGTAACCGGACTGAATTACTATAACCAGAAAGAGGGCGAATTTACATTCCGGGAAGGTCCTGTATTCTGCAACATTCTTCTGGCAGACGAAATCAACCGTGCGACACCAAGAACCCAGTCCGCGCTTCTGGAATGTATGGAAGAGCGTCAGGTGACCGTGGACGGTGTCACCTATCCTCTTGACCGCCCGTTTTTTGTTATTGCGACTCAGAACCCGGTCGAGACTTCCGGAACCTTTCCTCTTCCGGAAGCACAGCTGGACCGTTTCCTGATGCAGCTCTCCATGGGACTTCCAAGTGTTCAGGAGGAATGTGCCATTATGGAGCGTTTCCTGACGTCCAGTCCTCTGACAGAACTTGGCTCCGTCTGTACGGCCGAAGAACTCATCGAGCTTCAAAAAGACTATCTGGATATCCGTATTCATCCGATGCTGATTGATTATATCGCCCGTATTGTGCATGCCACCCGTACTTCCGGTGACTGTCTGGCAGGGGTAAGCCCGCGTGGTACTCTGGCTCTTCTCCGCGCCGTGCGTGCCTATGCCATGGTGCAGGGCCGGTCCTATGTTGTCCCGGAAGACATCAAGACGCTGGCCATCCCGGTTCTCGCACACCGCCTTGTCTTCCCGTCAGGTCATATTCTGGACCGGACAGCAGAACGGTTCCTGGAGGGCATTCTGGATCAGACCGAATTACCAACGGAAGAGTGGGGGAAATAATATGATCATCCTGCCAACTCTGTTTGCAGTCCTTTTACTTTATATTCTGCAGGCAGTCTATTACAAAAAATACTGGATGAGAGGTCTGGAATGCCAGATCCGGTTTCAGGATCATGCGGTCAATGAAGGAGACGCTTCCTGTCTTCTGGAGACAATCACAAACCGCAAACTGCTCCCTCTCACCACACTTCAGGTAAAATTTTCGGTCAGTCGGAAACTGAAATTTTCGGAAGCGGAAAATACTGCAACGACGGACAATAATTATCGGAACGACATTTTCTCCGTCATGTCCTATGAGAAAATTTCACGGAGTCTGCCGTTTACTGCGACAAAACGGGGATGCTATCAGGTCTGGAATCTGGATCTGATTTCCTTTGATTTGTTCCTCATGAACAAATCCGTGATTTCAAGAGCGGTGGATACTTCCCTGTATGTATACCCGAAACCGGTTCCATTCGCGGAATTAAAGGCGCCTTTCCGCAAAATGATGGGAACAATTCTCACCCGGAATTCCGCGTTTGAAGATCCTTTTGAATTCCGCGGCATCCGGCCGTACCAGCAGTATGATCCCATGAAAGCGGTAAACTGGAAGGCATCTGCCAAGACCGGAGAACTGATGGTGAATGTACACGATTACACGGCCAGCCGTCAGGTTACCATTTTTCTGAATCTTGCCGACGATTCCAGCTGGCACTCGGAGCGCCTGTTCGAAAACGCCATTCGTCTAGCCGCCTCTTATGCGGAACTTCTTCTGGCAGAAGGGATTCCGGTACAGCTGATCACCAACGGGATCGATGCAATGACGAAGCAGACGCTGGTTCTTCCCGCCGGAGCCGGAACACACCATATCCGCACACTCAAGGAAGGGCTTGCAAGACTCAGCGACCGTTCGCAGGATCTGCCGGAGCTGGAGCCTTTGATTGCCGAAAAACTGTCTGTTACACACGGGGCGGATTTTTATCTTCTGATTTCCTATTCTCAGAACAGCCGCCTTCTCCGGACTTTTGACCAGCTTTGCCTTCAGTCCGAAGGTTCCCAGTGGATTGCTCCGCTTCACAATGATATGGAATTTCTCCAGGACCGCTGCCCTCATGCGGTCTCCATGAAATGGGAGGTGTCACGCATTGAATAAGTTATATCAGTTTTACTGCCGTCACTCTCTTGCGGTCTTTCATGTGATTCTCCTGGCCGCAGCAGGGGTTTTATGTCTGGTCAACTACTATACAAAAGATCCCTTTTTTGCCGACTGTGCATATGCCGTATTTGTCGTGGATATCTTCTCCGTGCTGATTCACACAAACCAGCAGGGAATATATGATTATATGAGAATGAACAAAGATGTTTCTCATGTACCGAAGCGGCAGATCTATCTGATTAACACTCTGCTGTTAACCGGATTTCTGATATTGACAGGCGGATGCATGTTCCTTTTTGTTCATCTTCCTTACCGTAATGTCATTGATGCGGTTAAAACAGTTTTTGTGGCTGTCATCCGATGGATTCTTCAGCTGCTGCTTCGTAAAGGGTCTGCACCGGAAGAAGAGATCATAACTCAGGAAACAGAGCCGTTTTTCCAGAATCTGCCCCGTTCTCAAAATGTTTCCTGGTTCGCCCGGATACTCGAGTATCTGTTTTTGATTATTGCTGTCGTTTCCATCGCGGCAATTCTGGTTCTGCTGCTTGTTGCGATTTACCGGAAGCTGACATCCAGGCGCGAAGGGACAGAACTGGACAAAAGGGAATTTGTCTCTCCGAAAATGGAGCGAAATAAAGTGAAACGGACTTCCTCCGGAGAAAAACTCCGTTTTTTTGACCGCAGTACGGAAGGGCGGATACGGAAACTGTATTATCGGTCCATACGCCGCCGGCTTCGTTCCGGAAAAACGCCGTCAAGATCCATGACCCCGTCTCAGATCGAAGCACTTGCCAGTCTTTCGCAGAATCCTGGCGCCGACCAGCTGCATGAGGCTTACGAAAAAGCCAGATACGATACGGAAAGCTGTGCAAAAGAGGATCTTGAAAAAGCAAAAGAAGGCGTGTCACGTCTTACGTAACAGGCATATTTGATTATACTGTAAAAACGGACTCTTCGGGGTCCGTTTTTTGTAAAGGAACCTTGACATTTTCTCGCAAGGCAGGTATGATCAAATTGTAAAGGCACCTTGTCAAAAGGAGGGATTCACTGCTTGAAAAATCGAGTCGAAGAGTTAAGGAAAAAATTAGGTATGAATCAAGGAGATTTTGCAAAAGCGATAAAAGTTTCTCGACAAACGGTTAGTTCGATAGAAACAGGCAAATATAATCCATCTTTGGAATTAGCCTTTGTCATATCTGATTTTTTTGGCGAAAGTATTGAGAACATATTCATCCATGAAAGGAGTGGAGAGAATGAAAAAGAGTAATTTGATAACCGGCTTTATATATCTCATTGCCGGTGTAGGAATCGGTCCCGGTCTTATGATAATTTTTAAATATTTCTACTGGAATAAACCGGAAAACAAAAAGAGATATCAAGAAAAATCAGAGAAAGAAGCGATTGAACTGCATGACGAATTAAATATAAAGCTGAGAGATAAATCAGGGCATTATGCGTATGTATATGGCATTATCGTTATCTGTTTTTCAATCGTTGTATTTTCCATATTAGGTCAGTTGGAAATCATTACTCATTCAGGCATAATATTGTTATATTTAGGTGCATATCTCATATTTCAACTTGTTATAAATACAACATGGGCGAAAACCCCTGGGCTTGCCCCGGGGATGAAGCCATCTTTTTTCTTTGCAAAGACATAGAACTAATATATAATATATGTATAATAAAGAAATGAAGGAGAATATCATCATGGCAAGGCCAAGAAGTAATAATGTACAGATCAATATCTCAATTCCTATAGAATGGAAAAACGAACTTGAAAATCTTGCCCGTATCTACTCCGTCGAAGAGGGCCGGACAATCACTTTTTTAGAATTGATGCGACGAGGTATCCAGGAAAAATATCAACTAGGGGAAATGTCAAATGACCTCAGGGACTGAACAATACCATAGGACATCACATTGTAAATATTTAACACAGTATCACATTATCTGGTGTCCGAAATTTCGTTTTTCTGTTCTAAAGGATGGGGCAGATGAAGCCTTGAAAAATATTCTGGCAGGCATATGTGATCGATACGGATACACAATTAAAGCATTAGAAATCATGCCGGACCATGTACATATTTTTGTGGACTGCCCACAGACTGTTGCCCCATGTGATATTGCGCGAACCCTCAAAAGCATCAGTGCAATTGAAATGTTTAAAGAATATCCGCAACTCAAAAGATTTTACGCGCGTGCTGGTGTACTCTGGTCGGCTGGATATTTTATCTCCTCTGTCGGACATATCAGTGAAACTACGGTCAAAAAATATATTGAGGAACAAAAACATGGCAAGGACGAAACATGAGAAAACTGAATATGAGAAATGCCGTAGAGTGTTCCGCTCACAGTCGGCAAGGCATGTCCTTGTTTTAGAAGTTGATATGTCAGAAGATATGAAACGCCGCGCCTTTTCTTTATCTGACCGGCTCCGTGTCTGCGGGAATAAACTTACAGCCAAATTAGAAAAAGGGCTGGCGCAGCTTATCCGAACCAAAAAATATAGGGCATTACTAAAAGATTATGGGGAACTCACAGAACGCCTGAAGCGTAGTCCTGACAATGAGGCTATTAAAAAAGCACGGAAAGAAATCGCTTCTAAGATGTCAGAGATGCAAAAAGCATATCATGTGTCATGGGATGACGCCTGTACATATATGCAATTCCTGAAAGACCGGGATGATCTTAACAGCATTTTTGCTCTTTCCCGTGTAGAAGATATTGGGGCAGGGGTGGAGAAAGTCCTTTTTGGCGGCGCAGAAACGATTCATTTCAAGAAACGCGGAGAGCTGCCAGAAATCAGGGCAAAACAAATTAACCGAGGCATCGTTCTGTATGTGGCCGATGGCAAATTGTATTTTAAATGTTCTAACATCGGAAACGAAAAGTTTACTACGAAGATTCTTGATAAGTTCCAACAGGACGAAGTAAACCGTCTGCTGGATTACCTTGCATCGCCGGAACAAAAGGATGAGATGGCCGTCAGCGCAATGATGGAAACAGGGGAAATAACCGATACATTCCGTCCATGCTATGGGGCTTTGGTCTGCAAGAAAATTCGCGGGAAGCTGCGGGTATATATGCATCTGACGATAGAAGGACACGCAGCTCCGAAATACAAAACTGACGGGGTTACCCCAAGACACACGTTCGGGAATGGACGTATCGGAATTGATATCGGCACGCAAACGGTCGCGTATACCTCCGACAAGGAAGTCGGCCTGAAAAATCTTTCTGAACGTGGCCTGTCCATTTTCCACGCGGAAAAACGGGAACGTCAGCTTCTCAGGAAAATGGACCGGAGCCGTCGTGCAACGAACCCAGATAATTATAATGCTGACGGGACTATCAAAAAAGGCTATAAAAAATGGGTGAAAAGTAAACGGTATATCGAAATACAGAAAGAGCATGCAAATCTCTGCCGTAAAAATGCAGAAAGCCGTAAATATGCAATCCATGAGGATGTCAACCATCTCCGGTGTATTGGGGACACCGTAATCACAGAACCGCCAAATTTTAAGGCTTTGCAGAAACGGGCAAAACAGAAAGACACGC
The DNA here is from genome assembly GCF_002160935.1 of Drancourtella sp. An12. Lineage (NCBI taxonomy): Bacteria > Bacillati > Bacillota > Clostridia > Eubacteriales > Oscillospiraceae > Drancourtella > Drancourtella sp. An12. The sequence continues at coordinate 32,822 of NZ_NFLO01000016.1, forward strand.
AATCTGCCAGGGAGACTACCCAAAAGAAAAATCAACGGCGAAAACGATTTGGGAAATCTTTAAAAAATCGTTGTCCCGGAACCTTTCAGGCCGTATTGAAAACCAGATTTGAGATGACCGGAGGGGTTTACCATGAAGTCCAAAAGATGTTCCGCGCGAGTCAATACGACCACACTGCAGATGATTATATCAAGAAAAAGCTCTCTCAACGAATGTTTGCACTTGAGGATGGAGAAGTAGTGCAGAGGGATTGGTATTCTTCTTTTCTGCTGTACAACGCAAACCCGGATTTTTCTGCACCAGACCGTGAAACCTGCCTGAAAACTTTTGGTACCCTAAACGAAATGCACATTAAAATGATTGATTATATAAAACATGCCGGAATCCACGTACTGAACTCCGGCATCGCCTGTTAAGACCAAATATAGGGTGTTTGACTGTGCATCCTTATCGAAAGATAGAAGGCGTCCGCTAATGTGGACAATCGAGTCTGCTTGAACGCCAGTTTTGTTGCTCCAGGGCAAAGTATGAAGCCAAAGCCCTTGGTATTCGGTACTTTCGAGTTCGATACCTTGCGGTGTACGCTATCATGTTAATCCTGTCAATAGAACCCACGGGGCTTGCCCCGAGGAGCAGTCAGAGGTAGAATTATTTACAATCATCTGCTCAAACGCTATCGGTAACAAAAACCAGGGCAGTCAATCGTGTACAGAAGCACAATTGACTGCCCTGACTATTTTTATATAAGGAAAATCACTCGCAAAATGCTTGATACTTCTTCGCAACTGCTTCTGCTGTCTTCATGCCGTCCATGGCAGCCGAAGTAATTCCTCCTGCGTATCCGGCGCCTTCTCCACATGGATACAGCCCTTGAACATTCACGCTCTGCATCGTTTCATCTCTTGTAATTCTAACCGGCGAGGACGTCCTTGCCTCGACGCCGGAAAGAACCGTGTCGTCTCTGGAAAATCCATGAATTTTCTGTTCAAATGCTTCGATCCCTTCCTGAATGGAAGAAGCGATCTCTTCCGGGAAAATTCCACGTACATTGCCAAAGCAGTACGCCCCCTTCATCTGCGGAAGTACCTCTCCAAAGGAATCGGAAATTCGTCCGTTTTTAAAATCTCCGAAGCATTGTACCGGGATCTTTCCGTTTCCTGCTTCATATGCCCGCTCTTCCAGATGTCGTTGAAATTCCACTCCTGCAAGCGGTCCCTGATTTCCAGCTGCTGCATAGTCTTCCGGTGTCACGGTCACGATCACGGCGCTGTTGGCATTTTTTCCGGCTCTTCCATGATAACTCATTCCATTGACACAGAGACGGCCCTCTTCAGAGGACGCATTGACTACATAGCCTCCCGGACACATGCAGAACGTGTAGACTCCCCGCCCGTTTTCCGCTTTTGCCGTCAACTTGTATGCAGCCGCCGGAAGATCCGGATGTTGTTCCGTACCATACTGGGACAGATTGATCCGTTTCTGAAGGTGTTCGACACGGACGCCCACCGCAAAGGATTTTGCTTCCAGAAATACTCCTGTCTCTTTCAGCATCGCAAAGGTATCTCTTGCGCTGTGTCCCAAAGCCAGTACAACCACTTCCGCAGGAATCAGGGATTCTTTCCCCTGCTCTTCGATCCGGATTTCCTTCACTCTGCCGTCCCCGGTGCTGATTCCGGTCAGCTTTGTGTAAAACCGGCATTCTCCGCCGGAATCCTCTATGGATTCCCGCATCCGGCGTACCACATCAATCAGGATGTCCGTTCCGATATGTGGTTTATTCTCATACAGGATCTCCTCCGGTGCACCATGCGCCACAAAGATTTTCAGCACTTCCCGGTTTCTTCCTGCCGGATCTTTCACCAGAGTGTTCAGTTTCCCGTCGGAAAAAGTCCCTGCACCGCCCTCGCCAAACTGAACATTTGTCCTTGTATCCAGCACTCCGGTCTCCCAGAACGCCTCCACTGCTTTTTTTCGTTCTTCCACCGGCGCCCCGCGCTCAATCAGAATCGGACGGTATCCGTGTTTTGCAAGCAGATACGCACAGAACAGTCCGGCAGGACCACTTCCTACTACTACCGGCCGGTGTTTCATCTCAGACGCTTCCCTGCACGCCGGAAACTCATACGATGTTTCTTTTGCTTCGGATACATCCTTAAGTTTTCTGCGGGACAGAATCGCTTTTTCCTTCTTCACTTTTGTCAGCTTCACATCAACCGTGTATACATAATAAATTTCCGGTTTTTTTCTGGCATCAATCGAACGCTTCCGGATTTCAATGGACTGGATCTCTTCTCTGGACACGCCAAGAGCACGTTCGACCTTTCTTTCCAGCTCCTCTTTGGTATGTCCGGTTTTAATTTTCAGTTGTCCAATCCTTAACATTGCCTCTCCTTTCCGGCAGCACTGATGCCGGCCACATGACCGCTGGACCAGGCCCACTGCAGATTATAGCCGCCGCACATGCCGTCCACATCTACGATCTCCCCGGCAAAATACAGTCCCGGGATCAGACGTGATTCCATCGTATCCGGGCAGATTTCTTCGGTGGAAATTCCGCCCGCACTTACCTGTGCCTGTTCAAAGCCGTTCGTACCGGTAATTTCCGTCTGAAATCCTTTGATGATCTTTGCAAGACGGTAACGGTTCTGATCTCCCAGCCTGTCCACTTTCAGTTCTGGAGGGATTTCTGCCCTCTTCAGGAACACCGCCGCAAGTTTCTCATGAAAGATTCCGGTAAAAAACTGATTCATCGTCTTTTCCGGCCGCATCTGAATTCTGCTCATGAAAAAGCTTTCCAGCTGAGTCTCTGTAAATTCCGGCATGAAATCAAGCTCCGCTGCAACACTGGTCTTCTTATGTTCCAGAGCCCGCGCCGCGAAACGGCTTACCTGAAAGACCGGGATTCCGGAAATCCCGTATTCTGTAAACTGGATTTCTCCGATATCCAATGCCTCCACAACTCCATCACAGAGAAGTTCGATCTTTGCTCCCGCACGGACTCCTGCAAGAGACGGATAAAAATTTTCCCGGCATTTCAGCTGAACCAGTGCCGGCACACACGGAATGACCCGGTGTCCGAAGCTCTCTGCCAGCCTCATTCCGGTACCGTCCGCCTTTTGTACTCTTCCCGCAAGTCCGCCTGCTGTCAAAATCAGCTTTTCTGTCAGATAGACCTTTTCCTCTTCTCCGGTTTTTACAAGAACCATACGCTTTTTACTTTTTTTCTCCTGCTTCAAAATGCTTTTTACTGCCTTTACCCGGAAACTGTTTCCTTCTTTTTGAATCTCCTCCACGCAGACCGATGTCTCAATCCGGACATGCAGACGTCGAAGCTCCATGAGAAGGACATCCCGCACAGCGGATGCCTGTTCCGAGTGCGGATAAAGATACCCGTCTTTGTTTTTGGAGTAAAGTCCCAGTTCCATAAACAAACGGATCGTATCCGGCACCGGAAAACGGGAAATCACATCCTGGGCAAATTCCGGATGTTCTCCACGATAGGCTCCCGGTATCTGGTTAATATTTGTAAAATTGCATTTTCCGTTTCCAGTGGACAGAATCTTTTTTCCGAGCTGCTCATTCTGTTCCAGAATGGTCACTTCTGCACCCTGCCCCGCCGCCGCAATGGCGGCCATCATGCCGGAGGCGCCCCCTCCGATCACCAATACTTTCTCCATGCCTGCTCCTTTACTGAATCGTTACCACACCAGCTTCCACTAATTTCTGAAGGCTCATCAGAATTCCGAATTTGGCGTGTTCCCAGGTCAGTCCCCCCTGGAAATACACCGCATACGGCGGTTTGATCGGCGCATCTGCTGAGAGTTCGATGGAAGATCCCTGAACAAATGCTCCTGCTGCCATAATGACATCGCTGTCATAGCCCGGCATTGCCCATGGTTCCGGCGTCACATAGCTGTCCACCGGAGCAGCCGCCTGAATTCCCTGGCAGAAACGGATCACACCTTCCGCAGTTCCGAATTCTACCGCCTGAATGATGTCGTGCCGTTCTTCATCTTTGGACGGGATGACGTGGAAACCAAGTTCCTCATAGATTCCAGCCGCAAAGATTGCTCCTTTCACTGCTCCTTTGACCACAGTCGGCGCCAGAAACAGCCCTTGATAAAAGTCCTTCATAACTCCAAGGGACGCACCTACTTCTTTTCCAAGTCCCGGCGAAGTCAGACGGTATGCACAGTTCTCGATCAGATCTTTTCTTCCTGCGATATAGCCTCCGATCGGCGCAAGTCCGCCTCCCGGATTTTTGATCAGAGAGCCGACTACCATGTCTGCCCCCACATCGCTTGGCTCCTGCAGCTCCACAAACTCGCCGTAACAGTTGTCCACCATACAGATCACATCCGGGAACCGCTCTTTGATGAAACGGATCGCCTCTCCGATCTGGTCAACCGAGAAGCTCGGTCTCGTCTGATATCCCTTGGAACGCTGGATCGTGACAAGCTTGGTATCCGGGCGCACCGTTTTTGCAATCTTTTCAAAATCAAAGCTTCCATCCGGAAGAAGATCTACCTGGCGGTAGCTGATGCCGTATTCTTTCAAAGATCCTTTGGACTCCCGGATTCCGATGACTTCTTCCAGCGTATCATACGGCTTACCTGCCACGGAAATCATCTCATCTCCCGGTCTAAGATTGGCAGCCAGCGCAAGGGCAAGGGCATGGGTGCCGCAGGTAATCTGCGGGCGTACGAGAGCATCTTCCGTGTGAAAAATGTTCGCATACACCTGCTCCAGCGTATCTCTTCCAAAGTCATTGTAGCCATAGCCGGATACATACTGAAAGCACTCGGAATTCACTCTGGCTTTCTGCATCGCATGGACAACTTTCAACTGATTGTATTCTGCGATCCGGTCAATGGCTGCAAAACGCTCCTTTAAGGAGTCCTCAATCTTTGCCCCAAACTCATAGACCTTCCGCGAGATGCCTGCCTCCTCGTACTTTGCCTTTATGAACTCATCCATCTTATGACCTGTCATCTGATCCATTTTGTATTATTCCTCTTTTCCTTAGATTTTCCAGTAAAAATTCCAGTATTTTCGTTTCATCGTAATCAAATTCCTGCTTCGGGACCCAGATCACATCTCTTTCCCGCTTAAACCAGGTAATCTGACGCTTCGCAAAGTGTCTCGTATCCCGCTTCAAAATCCGGACAGCCTCCTCAAAAGGGATCTCTCCTTCCAGATAAGCAAGAATCTCTTTATATCCAAGCCCTTTCATGGACACCATGTCCCTTGTACAGCCCATATCCTTCAGTTTCCGGACTTCGTCGACCAGGCCCTCCTCCAGCATCTGGTCCACTCTCCGGTCAATCCGCCCGTAAAGCCTCTCCCGCTCATCGTTCAGGACGAAATACGCAAACTGATACGGTGACTCCTTCTGCCGCTCCGTCTCATTGTGTTCGGAGATTTTCTGTCCGGTCAGATGATAGAACTCCAGCGCACGAATTACCCGTTTCCGGTTATTCGGATGGATCTCTTCAGCCGCCCGTTCGTCCACTTCCCGCAGCTTTGCATGGAGCGCTTCCTCGCCGTACCGGTCTGCAAAATCTGCCAGCTCTTTCCGGTAACCGGTGTCCTCGCTGCTTTCCGTAAAATCAATATCATACAGAAGTGCCTGGATATAAAATCCGGTTCCCCCTGTCACAATCGGAATCATGCCCTTCTCATAGATTTCCTCCATCGCCTGTCTGGCAAGCTCCTGAAATTTCACAACATGAAATTCTTCTGTCGGTTCCAGCACATCAATGAGATAATGCGGCACACCGTCCATTTCTTCCGCGCGGATCTTGGCCGAACCGATGTCCATATACCGGTATACCTGCATGGAATCCGCCGAGATGACCGCTCCGCCGATTTTCTTTGCAAGCCCGATGGAAAGGGCTGTCTTCCCTACCGCCGTCGGACCTGTCAGTATAACCAGTGGTCGTTTCATTTTTATTCACCCTATCTATATGATTCGTTTAAATTTCTTTTCCAGTTCCCTCTTTGTCATGGCAATAATCGTCGGACGCCCGTGCGGGCAGTGATATGGATTGTCAAGCTTCAAAAGCTCCTTTAGAAGTTCCTCCACTTCCGCTCTTGACAGTCTGGAATTTCCTTTTACTGCCGCCTTACAGGACATGGATGCAATCTTTTCATCCAGAATCTCCGGCGTCATGTTCGTACTGACCTCATCGGAAAGACTGTCGATCATCTCCATAAGCAGTTCCTTTTTTGCCACACTGAACAGATTGTCCGGCACTGCGCGCACTGCAAAGGAATCTCCCCCAAAAGGCTCGATCTCAAACCCAATTCTGGTAAACCGGTCCATGTACCTGCGAAAGAGCTCCGCCTCCTGCATGGACAGATCCAGAATAATCGGAGGACTGATGTACTGAGACGTATATTCCCTCGTCTTCATTCCCTTTAATGTCCGCTCGTACAGCACCCGCTCATGAGCCGCATGCTGGTCGATAATGTACATGCTGTCATGAAGCTGGACAATCCAGTAAGTATCAAAGACCTGTCCGATGATCTGATAGTCCGGTACAGATGCCTCATCCAGCAGCTTTTCATCAAAAAGCGTAAGCTGCTCCGCCGTCTGTTCCGGCTTCTGGTTCTTGATTTCGTCTTTTTTCCCTTCTGTTCTGGCTCGGTAAGATACCGCCTCCCGGATGCGTCCGCTGTCTACGGCCGGTTTGTGAATATCGCTCCGGTCTTTTACCTCTGCCGATGCATACTGATTATGATAGGAGGTCACCCGCTCCTTCATCCGTTCCATAAAGTAGTTTAAATCCCTCTTTTCCGGCTCCGGAACCGGTTTCTTTGCTTCCGGTTTTTCCTCCGGTCTGACAGGCGGTTCTGCGGCTGCCGGTATTTCTTTCTTTTGTTCCGGCACAGGAGCCTTCGGCGCTTCCGGCGCCTCGACTCTTGGAATCAGATCTCTTCCGTGCAGCGCCTTTGATACTGCCTCATACAGGAAGCGGTACACTTCCTGCTGATGCCCGAACCGCAGCTCCATCTTGGTCGGGTGAACATTGACGTCTATCTCCTCTCCCAGAATTTCAAGATGCAGTACCACAAACGGATATTTATGCTGCATCGTAAAATCTTTATACGCATCTTCCACTGCTTTTGAAAGAATCCCGCTCTTGATATATCGTCCGTTCACAAAAAATGTCTCAAAATTCCGGTTCCCCCGTGTCACGGTCGGATTTCCGATAAATCCGGAAAGCCGGATCTCTTCATTTTCCACAGAAATCTCGATCAGACTGGCCGTGATTTCCCGTCCATAAATATGGTATATCACATCCTTTAAGCGGCCATTCCCCGACGTATGCATCCGCTCCTGCCCGTTGTTGACAAACTGAAAGGAAATATCCGGCCGGGACAGGGCAAGCCGGGTCATCAGATCGCTGACATGACTGGCTTCCGTCATCGGGGTTTTCAGGAACTTTCTTCTGGCAGGCACGTTGTAAAACAGCTGGCGCACAAGAAAGGTTGTTCCGTCCTTCGCTCCGGTCTCCTCCATGGAAATCTCTTTTCCACCGGAAATCTGATACGAGGTTCCAAGAACATGATCCCGCCCCTTTGTAATCATCTCGATCCGGGAAACTGCCGCAATGCTGGATAGTGCCTCGCCGCGGAATCCCAGAGAGGAAATATGCATCAGATCATCTACCTGGCGGATCTTACTTGTAGAATGGCGCAAAAAGGCATTCCGCACATCGTCCGGCTCCATCCCGGTCCCGTTGTCCGCAATCCGGATCAGCGAAATTCCGCCGTCCTCGATTTCCACCTCCACGGCGGTTGCTCTGGCATCGATCGCGTTTTCCACCAGCTCCTTGACTACGGAGGCCGGGCGTTCTACCACCTCTCCGGCGGCGATCTTATCGATTGTAACCTGATCTAAAACCTGAATCTTTCCCATCGTTCCTCCTTACCACCGGTTGTTCAGCTTGTTCTGAAGCTGATACAGAGTATTCATCGCATCCATCGGTGTCATACGGCTGATATCCATTCCCTTGATCTCTTCAATCACATCATTGTCCGATACCGTGTCAAACAGAGACATCTGAGCCATGTCCACGACATCCATTTTCTTCGGCTTTTCTTTTGCCTTCGTCTCCTGTCCCTGCACGCTCATTTCGCGTACCCGCGTCGTAATATCCGCATCGGAAAGCTCCTCGGAAATCTCCTTTGCACGGGTAATGACAGTCTCCGGCACGCCTGCAAGCTTTGCCACCTGAATTCCATAGCTTCTGTCCGCCCCGCCTTTTACAATTTTACGCAGAAATACGATGTCATCGCCTTTTTCCTTGACTGCAATACAGTAATTGTTGACGCTGTCGATCTTTCCTTCCAGCTCGGTAAGCTCATGATAATGAGTCGCAAAGAGCGTCTTTGCCCCCAGCAGTCTGGCATTGCTGATATGCTCCACCACCGCCCAGGCAATCGAGAGACCGTCAAAGGTACTCGTTCCCCTTCCGATCTCGTCAAGAATCAGAAGACTTTTGCTCGTGGCATTACGAAGAATATTCGCAACCTCAGTCATCTCCACCATAAAGGTACTCTGGCCGGATGCCAGGTCATCGGATGCCCCGACCCTCGTAAAGATCCGGTCCACCAGCCCGATATTGGCCTGGGAAGCCGGAACAAAGGAGCCGATCTGCGCCATCAGTACAATCAGTGCGGTCTGTCTCATATACGTGGACTTCCCGGCCATATTCGGCCCTGTAATGATGGCCACCCGGTTCTTCTTGTCATCCAGGTATGTATCATTTGCGATAAACATATGATTCGGGATCATCTTCTCCACGACCGGATGTCTTCCATCCTTGATATCAATGGTTCCCTTTTCATTGATTTTCGGACGCACGTAATGATTCCGCTCTGCTACAAGTGCCAGGGAGGCAAAAGCATCCACCGCTGCGACCGCCCTCGCCGTCGTCTGAATCCGGACAATCTCATCCGCAATCCGGTTTCGTACGTCACAGTAAAGCTCATATTCCAGCGCATACAGCTTATCCTCAGCTCCAAGGATCAGATCCTCCAGCTCCTTGAGCTCCGGAATAATGTAACGCTCCGCATTGGTCAGTGTCTGCTTTCTTGTATAGTAATCCGGCACCATATTTTTGAAAGAATTTGTTACTTCCAGATAGTATCCGAACACCTTGTTATACTTGATTCTTAAATTTTTGATACCGGTCTTTTCCCGTTCTTTCTGCTCCAGCTCGGCAAGCCAGGTCTTTCCGTCCGTCTTTGCTTTTCTAAGGCGGTCTACCTCTTCATGGTAACCGTCCCGTATGATTCCGCCTTCCTTCATTGCCATCGGCGGATCGTCAATGATTGCATTTTCCACCAGGCTGCACAGATCCTCCAGCGGATCAATATCGTCATACAGTTTCTGAAGCAGCGGGCTCTTCATGTCTCCCAGAATTGTCCGAATATGTGGCAGCATGGAAAGAGATGCCTTGAAGGCTGTCAGATCTCTCGGGTTGGCCGACTGATAGGAAATCCTTCCTACCAGACGTTCCAGATCGTAGACCGAGGACAGATATTCCCGGATCTCTTCTCTGGAAATTGCCTCCTTTAAAAGCTCCTCCACCGCATCCAGACGTTTCGTAATCTCCTCTTTATCAATCAGCGGCTGCTCCACATATTTCCTCAGAAGTCTGGCTCCCATGGCTGTTTTTGTCTTATCCAGCACCCAGAGAAGGGAGCCCCGTTTCTGCTTCTCCCGCAGAGTCTCGCAGAGTTCCAGATTTCTCCTTGTGGAACTGTCCAGCACCATATATTTTCCTGTGGAATACGTGGTCAGCTTCGTCAGGTGGGCAAGGGACGTCTTCTGTGTCTCGATCAAATACTGAAGAAGCGCTCCGGAAGCGGTCACGCCGCAGTCATAATCGGCGATTCCAAGACTCTCCAGAGATGCCACCTGAAAATGTTCTTTCAATGCTTTTTTACAAAGTTCCTCGTCAAAATACCATGCATCCAGAGAGGAAATGGCAACATGCATCCGGTTTTTCAGATCTTCCAGCTGAATCCCGCTTACATAAAGCGCCTCGTTGCAGATAATCTCGGATGGTGAAAATTTATAAATCTCATCAAACAGCTTGCTCTCGCTGTCTGTTTCTGTCACAAAATAATCTCCGGTGGAAACGTCCGCAATAGAGATTCCGTATCTTCCCGCGTCATAGACAATGGACATGATATAATTATTCTTCGTCTCATCCCTTGTCATGGAATCGATGTTGGTTCCCGGAGTGACGATCCGGATGACCTCTCTTTTCACGATCCCTTTCGCCTGCTTCGGATCCTCCACCTGCTCACAGATGGCAACCTTATATCCCTTCTCCACCAGCCGGGACAGGTAACTGTCTACTGCATGATACGGCACCCCGCACATCGGCGCGCGCTCTTCCAGGCCGCAGTTCTTCCCGGTCAGAGTAATTTCCAGCTCTTTGGACGCCGTCAGTGCGTCGTCAAAAAACATTTCATAAAAATCCCCAAGACGATAAAATAAAATGCAGTCCTTATATTCTTTTTTCGTTTCCATATATTGCTGCATCATTGGTGTTAATTCTGCCACTTTTGTTCTCCTTTTCTTTTGCTGCTTGTTCTATTTTATCTTTTTTACTTCCTGTTTTCGTGTTCAGGGAACTTTGCCCTGATATTACATTATATCACCATTTTCCGGGCAGCAAAAGTAAAATTTCGTTTTTGTTACCAAATGGGGATTTTCGGCTTTTCTTCCCCGTAAAGCACATGCAGCAGATAGCCGCCCAGATAGATTCCGATTGTACATAGAAGACCAAACAGCGCCATAAAGGGCAGGCAGATCTGGCCAAATAGCTGAAACGGTACGTTGCTGTAGTCCCAGATGCCGAGATTCAGCCATTTGTTGACAATGATTCCTGTAATAAATTCGCAGGAAGTCACAAAGATCATGCACCGTAAAATCTGGATTCCCAGCGGATCCCTCCATCTTCCCGCCCGCCCTTGGGCCGTGCAGAATACAAGACACAGGCCGCCAAGTACGAACATGGTCCAGTGGGAAAATCCCCGGAAAACAATTTCAAATGTATAATAAAGGCAGCCTCCGACTGCCCACAGAAACAAGTATTCACTTAATTTTTTCATAAAAAACGCCCTCACTTTTGTACATTTCCATACATAGTGTGGGCGTTATTTCCGGCATTATACATCTGTCAGGCTGGCGGATTATTTTTCCACTGCTTCTCCAATGTAATAAAATCCTTTACACTCCAGAAGCTTCACATTGATGAGTTTTCCGATCTGCTCTTTTGTTCCCGGAAAATGAACAAGCAGGTTGTTGCCAAGTCTTCCTGTCACAAGAGATGGATCGTGTTCGTTGACCTGCTCTACCAGTGCGGTCTGAATGGTTCCTTCATGCTTTGCACACTCTTCGGAAGCGATCGTCTGAACTTCTTTTAACAGGCGGTCAAAGCGGTCTTTCACCACATCCTCCGGCACCTGCCTTTCCATAACTGCTGCCGGTGTTCCGGTCCGTTTGGAATAGATAAAGGTAAACGCACTGTCGTAGCGTACCTTTCTCACCACATCCAGCGTCTCCTCAAAATCTTCTTCTGTCTCCTGCGGAAATCCTACAATAATGTCGGTTGTAAGGGAGATGTCCGGCACTGCTTCCCGGATTTTGTGTACAAGCTCCAGATACTGTTCCTTTGTATATCTGCGGTTCATCTTTTTTAAAATCTCCGTGCTTCCGGACTGTACCGGAAGATGCAGATGATGGCAGATCTTTTTGGAAGTCCGCATGACTTCAATGAGCTCATCGGACAGATCCTTCGGATGGGACGTCATAAAGCGGATTCGTTCCAGGCCGTCGATCTTTTCCACTTCCCGTAAAAGCTCCGCAAACGTCATCGGTTCCTCCAGCGTCTTTCCATAAGAATTGACATTCTGTCCCAGAAGCATGACTTCTTTCACGCCGTCCGCTACCAGATTTTCGATTTCCCGTATGATATCACGCGGATTCCGGCTCCGTTCCCGTCCTCTGACATACGGTACAATACAGTAGCTGCAGAAGTTATTGCAGCCAAACATGATATTGACTCCTGATTTAAACGAATATTTCCGCTCGCTCGGAAGATCCTCCACGATCCGGTCCGTATCCTTCCAGATATCAATGACCATCCGTTCGGATTCAAACCGGGTGGCAAGCACTTCCGCAAATTTATAAATATTGTGGGTTCCGAAAATCAGATCTACAAACCGGTAGCTCTTTTTCAGCTTTTCCACCACATGCGGCTCCTGCATCATACAGCCGCAGAGTCCGATCAGCATGTGTGGATTTTTCCTTTTGACACGGTTCAGCTGGCCAAGTCTTCCATAGACTCTCTGATTCGCATTTTCTCTGACCGTACAGGTATTGTAGATAACGAAATCCGCCTTTTCCTCCTGATCGATCATCGTGTAACCGATCTTCTCAAGAATTCCGGTCAGCTTTTCGGAGTCTCTGGCATTCATCTGACAGCCAAATGTAATGACCGCCGCTGTCAGCGGACGTCTCAGCTCCTCTGAAATCTTCCTGACATAGTCTTTGCACTTTTCAATAAAGTAATACTGCCGTTCCGGTTCTGTTACCGGTATATGTTCAATTGCATTTTCATTTGTCTGCATCATATAGCGCTCTCTTTCCTCAATAGTATTATAAGGAAAAGACTAACGAAATTATCCATGAATGTCAAGTACAATATGCTCCGAGATCCGTTTCCCGTGATCGTAAAAAATCTCATCTTCCTCTGTGATTTCCCGGTGCACTTCCGCCGGATGGCCAAAGGCAATGACATTGGGCGGAATGTCTTTTGTCACGACAGAACCGGCTCCGATAGTGGAATGATCTCCAATTGTCACACCCGGCAGAATCGTCACATTGGAAGCGATCCAGACATTTGCCCCTAGAATATAAGATGAGAAAAAAGAGCTGACTTCCTGATGGTGGATGAGAACCGGGAAACAGACGGCCTTAATGTGCCGCCTGTTTTTCCAGTAATTTCCGGATTTTCCTCCACAGGAAGAAGGACAAAATGACCGCGATATAGTCTGTCACGGACTGTCCGAGAATCACGCCGTTTAGCCCAAACAGCGCACGAAGCAGATATAATAACGGGATCAGGAGAATTCCCTGTCGAAGCACTGAAAGAATCGTGGCCGGGAGCGCCCTTCCTACGGACTGCATACAGTTCATATTCACGAAAAGAAATCCGATCACGGGTCCGGAGAGCATATAGGCAACAAGCATATCCACACCGTAGGAAACGACCTCATTGTCGCTGATAAAGAGACGGATGATCTGTTCCCGGAACAGGAAATACAATGCCGTTGCCGCAATTCCTGCCACAAGACAGCATTTCTTTGTGTAGGATTCCACACCGCGGAACCGCTTCATATTTCCGGCGCCGTAATTGTAACCAAGCAGCGGCTGCACTCCATTTGCAATTCCCATCTGCAAAAAGGTGATAAACATATTGGCCTTGAATACAATTCCGATGGCCGCCACCGGGTCATTGCCATAGACCACCAGAAGCTGGTTGAGCACAATGGTGGAAACACTCATGAGAGCAGAGAAAATTGCCGTCGGGAGACCGGAACCGCAGACCTTCGTCAGGATTGACTCCCGGACGGTAAAGTCACTCCATTTCAGCGAAAGCACTTTGCTTTTCTTCAGGAAATACCAGAGATAATAACCACTTGCCAGGATATTTCCAATGGTCGTCGCGATTGCCGCGCCGGCTGTTCCCTGATTGAGTACGGAAATAAAGATCGGATCCAGAATAATATTAGCGACCGTTCCGATCATGCTTCCGATCATCGCCTCCTTACTGGATCCTTCCGCCCGGACAATAAAGCTGGCAGCCGCTGACCAGATGATGAACGGCGCGCCATAGGAAATGTGGAAGGTATACCCTTTTGCGAACTCATATGTCTCTGCATTGGCGCCAAACACTGCCAGAATCGGATCCATAAAGACGATCAGGATTACTGCAAACAGTATTCCGACAATCAGAGAGGCATAGGTGACAAAGGATGAAGTCTGCCTTGCTCGTTTCTCATTTTTCGCACCGAGGGCCATGGAAAGGACTGCGCTTCCTCCCATCCCGAACATGTTGGCAAACGCCATCATCAGAATAAAAATCGGATTGGTCAGGCTAACAGCCGCCACCTGAAGCGGATCCCCGGTCTGTCCCACGAAAAAGGTATCCGCCATGTTGTAGACGACTGTCACAAGACTGCTGATGACACTGGGAACAGCCATCTTTGCCACGGCCTTTGAGATTTTCATCTGTCCCATCAGTTCATTCTCATTCATTTCTCTTCTCCTCCTCTTCCAGATTTTCCAGCATTTTAGCCGTAATCTTCATAAATACAGCCTGCTCTTCTCTGGAAATGCCACGCAGCAGAACTTCTTCCGACTGCTTGATTTCCGACCGGAGGGCACTTCGGATCGCCTTTGCTTTTTCCGTAAAGACAATTTTTTTCAGCCGTCCGTCCTCTTCGTCCGGTACACGGACAATCAGTTCTTCCTCCTCCAGATGCTTTAATACTTCTGTCGCTGTAGAAGGACGAAGGTCAAATTCCTTTTCAATCTCTTTCTGATACACGTTGTGTTTTTCACTTTCCACCAGAATATAATCCAGCACATTCCCTTTTGCTCCGGTAATACCCAGGGTCTCCTGCACCTTTCTGGAACGTCTCCGGAGCCGGTTGGAAATCCGGTTTATCATTTTTCCTGTTTCCATGCAGGTTCACACTCCTCTGTAATTGTTTCGGTTCCTAAGTATTTTAGTTCGTTTCCTAAGAAATGTCAATTCTTATTTCCTGCACACAAAAAAGAAGACCTGCTCCCGCTTTTCTGCAGAAGAAAGTCTTCCCCATTTTTATTCTCTTTTAGCCTGCGTTACTTGCCGCAATCTTGACGCGGCTCCAGAGATCACTGATAATCTTTTTCGTATCCGCATTGTACTCAAACACTTCATCGTTTTCATTGCCCGTCCGCGGGATGTAGGCATTGATTCCTTCATAGTCTCCGCCTTTCCCGGAAAGGTCGTCCATAACCTCCTGGTTGGCCGAGGTATATCCTACATAGCTGGAGTTATCATATGCGCCGTCATAATCGCTTGCATAATTGATAAATGCATGAGCAAGATCCGGATTCTTGGCGTTTTTCGGAATCACCATGGCATCAGACCAGAGGTTGGTTCCGGTCTCCGGCATGAAATAGCCCATGTCTTCATTTTCGGCCATGACATAACTTGCGTCACCGGAATAGATCAGTCCGAGCGCTTTTCTTCCCTGAGCCATGTTGTCAATGATCTCATCTGTTACGATTTCCGTATCCATCGTTTCCACACATTGTACGAGCCATTCGTATGCTTCATTTAACTCTGCCTCGTTCTCGGTATTCATGGAATATCCAAGTGCTTTTAATGCCATCATAAAGGAATCTCGCTCGGAATCGTACAGATAGACGTCTCCTTTATACTTCTGATCGAGGAAAATATTGTATCCTTCTCTCTCCAGATCTTCGATGTCTACCTTCGTCTTGTCATACACAATTCCCACGGTACCCCAGAAGTACGGAACGGAATAGTCATTGTTCGGATCGTACGGGAGACCAAGTACCGCATCAGACAGCTTGTCAAAGCAGTCCAGTTTTGATTTATCCAGTTTCTGCAGATAATCTTCCTCAATCAGACGCTGAATCATATAATCACTCGGGACGAGAATGTCGTAGGCTTCTCCGTTTGCCACCTTAATGTACATCTGCTCATTGGAATCGAAGTTTTCCATCACGACTGTAGCACCTGTCTCTTCTTCGAAATCACCGATAATATTTTCCCCGGTGTACTCACCCCAGTTGTAAATATGGAGTGTCTGTCCTTCGAAAGGACGATCCTTGCCTGTGATGCCTCCTCTTTGCAGAGCGGCAATGGCAACCGCAAGAACACAGCATACCGCAACAGCCGGTACCCATCTTTTCCGTTTCACGGCACCGCCCTTTTTCACTCTCTTCGCCGTTATAACCGGAGCCAGATTGATCACAAGGAGCACGATGGTGATGATGACTACCACAAGGGTAGATACTGCATTGATACTCGGGTTGACACGCTTACTCATCGTGTATACCACGATACTTAAATTCTTCACGCCGCTTCCTGTGACAAAGTAGGAAATAATAAAGTCATCCACCGACATGGTAAATGCAATCAGCGCACCGGAGACAATTCCCGGTGTAATCTGCGGCACAATGACTTTGGTCAGTGCCTTGAACGGTGTTGCCCCCAGATCCATCGCCGCATCCGCCAGGTTCGGATCCAGAGAGCGGATCTTCGGCATAACGGAAAGCATAACATAAGGAATACAGAAGGCAATATGTGCCAGAAGCATGGTAACATACCCTTTTTCCACCTTGAAGGTGATGAACAGAAGCATGAAACCGATGGCTGTCACAATCTCCGGATTCATCATCGGAAGGTTGTTTACCTGTTCCATGATATTGCGGATTACCTTTCTGGAACTGGACAATCCGATTGCCGCCACCGTACCTACGACAGTTGCCACAATCGTCGCAAGAATAGCGATACTAAAGGTGGTATAGAGCGCGGTCATCATGTCCTGGGACTCCAGCATGTGCTGATACCAGCGAAGGGAAAATCCGGTAAAGCTGGTCAGCGATTTTCCGTCATTGAAGGAAAAGATGATCATATAGAGGATCGGCAAATAGAAAAATGCGATCATCAGAATCATCAAAGCCTTCCCTAAAGTACGTTTCTTCTTTTTCATGCTTTTGCCCCCTTTCCGCCCTGATTTCTTGTTTCAATTTTACGCACGAGCATCATCAGGAGCATCATGATCACTGCCATAATCATGGAGATGGCACTTCCGAAGTTCCACTCTCCAACTGTAATAAACTGGTTTTCAATCATATTTCCGATGAGGAAATACTGTCCGCCTCCCAAAAGTTTCGGGATAAAGAAGGAACTGACTGCCGGAAGGAATACCAGCGTAATTCCGTTGATGACTCCCGGAAGGGAAAGCGGAAGCGTTACCCTCCGGAAAGTCTGCGCCGGACTTGCTCCAAGATCCGCGCTTGCCTCCAAAAGGGAATGATCCATCTTGCTTAAAGACGTCTGAATCTGCAGAATCATAAATGGAAGGAAGTTGTACACCATACCAAGGAGTACTGATCCTTCTGTATACAAAAGCTCGACATCTCCCAGCCCGAAAATTCCAAGGATCCGCTGAATGATTCCGCCCTCGCTGAGAAGGCCGATCCATGCGTAGGTTCTTACCAGCATGTTGATCCACATCGGAATCGTGATACAGAGAATCAGAATATTCTGTACTTTTTCACTGCTCCTGGCAATAAAGTACGCTGCCGGGTAACCAAGGATCAGACAGATAATTGTTGTCTTAATTGCAATCAACAAAGATCTCCACAGAATAAGAAGGAAATCCGGGTCTGTAAAGAACTTGATGTAATGATCCAGTGTCAGGGAGAAGGAAATAATACTATTTCCAGGCTCCATGACCGAATACATGGCAATCAGCGCCATAGGAAGTACCAGCATCAACGCAGCCCAGATAATATAAGGGACTGCCAGCTTTGAAAATCGTTTCATTTAGAATACCTCCTTGGACATGACATGGATATCCTCTGGGAAAAAGGTAAGCCCTACCTCCTGTCCCTCTTCGGTATAATCCGTTGTATGGATTTTGAATTCCCGGCCTGTCGTGGAGAAGGTGATCTGATATACACCCTCTTTGACATCCTCAGGCTCAAAATCGTAGTCAACGCTGAGATCCACGGATTCATCTTCATTACTGAGCTTCCAGCCCTGTGCCCCGGCCCAGGTCTTCAGATCCGTATCAAGAGCCTGTGACTCTGTGATCTCGTCCACTGTTTTAAAGAAGTTGAATGCCATGACACCCTCATTTGCCTTTTCATTCTTAACAAACGGCTGGTCTACTACATAGATATTCCGCACAATACTTGTCCCGTTGGATGTGGAGAAGGTAACCGGATATTTTCCTTCTTCTTTTTCCAGGCTATACTCTACCTTGGCAATGGAAATCAGTTCATCTGCCGCCGGGTCCCACGCCTGGGCATTGGAAAGGGCGATGATCTCCTTGTCGTCCAGTTCTTCCACGTCGTCGATATCCACGTAGAAATCATTGGCGCTGATCATCTCTTTGCCGTCCTCACTCTTTACATCCTGATTCCGGATCACACGCATATTGACGGTGACACTTGTTCCCGGAACCGTCTCCACCATGATCTCATAATGGACACCTTTAAACAGGACACTTAATACTTCTCCTGTCATCTTACCGTCTTTGACATCCACGATGTCAATATCCTCCGGGCGGATGACCACATCGACCGGTTCATTCTCCTTAAATCCAAAGTCCACGCAGTCAAAGGTAATGTCATCGAAACGCACCTTGTAATCTTCTACCATGGTTCCCGGAATAATATTACTCTCCCCGATAAAATTCGCTACAAAACGGTTTGCCGGTTCATTGTAGATGTCCTCCGGAGATCCTACCTGCTGGATTTCCCCGTTTTTCATGACCACGATTTTATCAGACATGGTCAGCGCTTCTTCCTGGTCATGGGTTACAAAGATGAAGGTAATTCCGACCTCCTGCTGAATCCGTTTCAGCTCGTACTGCATCTCCTTGCGGAGTTTCAAATCCAACGCCGCCAGAGGCTCGTCCAGCAGAAGCACCTTCGGCTCATTCACCAGCGCTCTTGCGATGGCAACACGCTGCTGCTGCCCGCCGGAAAGAAGTGTCGTATTTTTATCTTCGTATCCCTCAAGCCCGATGAGCTTCAGCATCTTCATGACCTTCTGGTCGATGACGTCCTTACTCATCTTCTTGATTTTCAGTCCAAAAGCAATATTTTCATATACACTCAGATGCGGAAACAGAGCATATTTCTGAAAAACCGTATTTAACTCTCTCTCATAAGGAGGCTTTTTACTGATTTCCTCCCCGTCAAAGATCACAGAACCTTCGTCCGCATCCAGAAAGCCCCCAAGAATACGCAAAAGTGTTGTCTTACCACAGCCGCTCGGGCCTAAAAGAGTGACAAATTCATTTTCATAAATATCCAGATTGATTCCTTTTAAGACAATCTGGCCGTCAAAATTTTTCACAATATTGCGAAACTCGATCAGTTTTTTCTCTTCCATCTCATTTCTCCTTCCTAGAACATCGGCGGCGTTGTGATCCAGAGGATCTTCGCATCGCCGGTACCGTGATTGTACAGATAATGACTCTTGGACCCGTCCATATAGAACGTCTCATGAGCCTTTACCTTATACTTTTTCCCCTCTTGTACGATGGTTACGCTTCCTTTCAGCACATAACCAAACTCCTGGCCCTGATAAGCAGAGAGCACATGGCTCTTTTTTTTCGGATGCAGTGTCAAAATGATCGGCTCCATCTCATTTTTCTGCGCGTTTGGGACAATCCACTCGATCGTATAATCTTCCTGCTCATCCACAAAAAAATCCTGTACAGGAAACACGATCTGCTTCTCTTCCTCTTCATGAAAGAAATCGGACAGATTACTTCCCAGCGCCTCCAGGATATCCTCAAGCGTTGCAATACTCGGCGTCGTCAGCCCACGCTCCACCTGTGAGAGAAATCCCTTTGTCAGCTCGCTGCGGGACGCAAGATCTCCAAGCGTCAGATCATTCTGGAGCCTCAGTTCTTTCAGTTTCTTTCCAATGTCCACTTACCGCACCTCCGGTTTTCTAATACTATACTTTTTGTTCAAAATATGCGAACCGAATCTAATTATACATCCTCGACGACAAAATGCAACAGGTTTTGATGAATTTTTCACATTTCCTTTGTTTGCACCGTTTTCAACTAAGTAGTAGAATAAAATCATATCAAAAAATAGGAGGAATATTTCATGAGCTGGATCCCGCTGCCTGTCGGCATTGAAAATTATGCCGAACTCATTGAAAAAGGATATTACTATATAGATAAGACATTACTGATCAAAGATCTGATCGATCTGAAAGGGAAAGTCAATCTGTTCACACGTCCGCGCCGTTTTGGTAAAACTTTAAATCTCAGTATGCTGCGGTATTTTTTTGAAAAGTCTGATGTGAATCCAGCCCCTCTTTTTGAAGGTACTAAAATTTGGGATGCCGGACATCCTTATACAGACCAGATGGGACAGTATCCGGTTATCACACTTTCTTTGAAATCATTAAAACAGACTGATTTTAAATCGGCTTTTTACTGCCTGCGTGAGGAAATTGCAAGGGAATTTGACCGTCACGCTTCGCTTGTCTCTTCTCTGGAGTCCAGAGACAAGCAGGAAAAATACAATCGATTTGTGAAGCAAAAAGCGGCGTCAGAGGAATACCTGACATCGTTAAGATTTCTGTCTGACTGTCTCTATGCCTCCTCTCAGACCCGCTGCATTATCCTGATTGATGAATGCGATGTTCCTCTGGAGAATGCATTTTTTCACGGATTTTATCCGGAAATGCTCTCGTTGATCCGGTCTGTCTTTGAATCTGCACTCAAAACGAACGACACTCTAGAATTCGCTGTCGTCACCGGCTGCTTAAGGATCAGTAAAGAATCTATCTTTACCGGCTTAAACAATTTGTCAATGATTTCCATCATGGATCAGTCCTATGCGGAACACTTTGGATTTACTCAAGAAGAGGTGGACCAGATGCTTCGGGATTATCAGCTGGAAGACCGCCGGGAAGATATCAGGAAGTGGTACGATGGCTACTGCTTCGGGAACACAATCGAATCCTTGATTGCAGGAGGTACAATTATCAAACCAGTCCATGAAGACATCACCTATGCCGACATCGACACCTCCCAGGATTATTTGTGGAATTTTCTTTTTTTTACAGGTTATCTCAAGAAAAGAAAACAGTATCAGGAAAACGGCGAAATCTATATGGAGCTGGCAATTCCAAACATGGAAGTCCGGCATATCTATAAGCATACTGTCCTGCTCTGGTTTGAAGAAAAAATAAAAATGAAAGATTTATCTGAACTGTACCGCAGTATTTTGGACGGTGACCGTAAAAAGCTCTCCGAGTTCCTTACTGAAATGCTCATGGAGACAATTAGTTTTTATGATTATCAGGAAAATTATTATCACGGTTTTCTTGCCGGTCTTTTAAAGCATTTTGGCGATTATATCGTCGTATCGAACCGGGAATCCGGCAGTGGCAGACCGGATCTGATTCTGAAATATCCAAGTGTCCGGGGAAAGGCTGTTATCTTTGAAATCAAGACAGCCGACAGCTATCAGGATCTGGAATGTAAATGTGATGAGGCCCTACAGCAGATTGAAGAAAGGCATTATGCAGACTCCCTGATAATTCCCCTCTCCATGTAATCCAACACAAAAAAGTAAATATATACCCCTTTAGATAAAATACCAACTCTATGAAAAGAAAAACTCCCCAGACAGACTGGGGAGCCTTCAGAAGCTATACCTTTCGGTCATACGGCTTCGTTGAAACATTTATAAAATACCCACTGTATTCTGAAAACAGATGTGGGACTTAATCATAGTTTCTTCTTCATTTTTATTATATACTGTACCATACTATCTTTCTCCAAAAAATCATAGACATGCATAAAATCCGGTATCACTCTGCCTTCGTCTGTTTGTATGAAACTTTGAAATTCTATGGTAGTTTAATTTATCTTTTCCCCATCCGGCAATATTGTAATATTCCTGTGCTTCCTGATTCATTATCTCTCCTCTACCTGTTATAGCATGTCTCCTCTTCCAAAATCCGCAACAGCAGATCTCCCAGGCCAACCTGATAGCCGCTTGTTCCATAAATCACATTGAGTCTGCCTTTTGTCACGGCGATAATTGGAAGTTTTTCATGATCCACATACAGTCTTCTTCCCACTGCCGGAACATGATCCTCAAAGTCATCTTCATACACCTGGATCTGTGGGAACGTCTCCATTACTTTGGCAAATAGAGGATGTTCCCATGCCTGCTTTGACCGGACAAACAGAAGAATCCGGGAAGCCCATGGAGTAAACCGTTCCTTCTCTTCCAGCATTTCATTGAAAATATGTTCCGTCGGCTCCTCTCCTTCCCCTGCCCAGATCAGCACATGACTTCCCTCTTCTGTCAGAATTCCGGAGGAAATTTCCTGTCCATTCAGATCCCTCACCGGAAATTCCGGAAGCGAGAGGGACTCCAGCATTTCGGAAAGTTTTTCTTCCCGGAGCTGCAGTGCAATCTCTTTTCTGCAGCCGGAAGAAAGCAGTATCTGACACTCCCGGGCGTGAACCGTTCCGTTTGGCAGACGGACAGATGTCAGAATCCGGTAGATTCCATTCTCCAGATGGATTTCTCTCTTTCCATTATCCCATCCCGTGTCTGTAAGCCGGAGAGGATCTCCCTGCTCTTCCGTTAATTTTGTAATGCTCCAGTTCAAACCATACCGCCACATTTTTGGATTTTCCGCGTGTAGTATGAGAACTGCTGATTTTGTCCGGTCCGGATCAGCTGACAAAAATGTTCCGTCTTTCCAGTACTGAACTGTTCCGTCCTCCGGACAAAGCCTTGCCGGGATTCCAAAACTCCTTGCCATGGCAACAAAAAGAATCCGTTTCGAGCGACCACTGCCGCACCGCATCCGGTAACAGGCTGTTGGTGTCGTGAGTACGGTACTTCGCTCCTGTTCCGGACATTCCCGGACTTCCTTCTGAATCTTTTCCCAAAGTCTGCCAGGATCCTTTCGATACCTCTCCTGTTCTTCGGTGCTGATTTCCCTCTGAAACCATCCACGGTATTCCGTCAGTACTTCATCCTCCACTCTCGGATTCAAAAGTGCTGTCACAAAAATATCCTCCGGTACTGTATTCCAGTATGGAAGAACTCCTTCCAGATGATCCAGAAGGACGGTGCACCGGATATCTGTCTGATCTTTTGCAGTCAATGTCTCGAGTAACTGCTCTCCCAGCTTCCGCTCCTGCGAAGTTTTTGTTTCCAGACAGCTCAGAAATGCTTCCCTCTCCGGATTGACCCATTCTTTTCGCTTGTTCTCCTGTTTGTTTCTCAGTAAAGCAAGGCGCTCTTTTCCTTTTTCCTTCTGCTCCGGACTCGGCCTTTTGCCTAACGGCGCACGGTCGTGTGGCGGAATCAGGTCCAGATCTCTCCATCCTTCTGTCTCCGGACAGCAATCCAGCCGTTTTGCAAGTGTCAATGTACAGCTTCTGCTCTCTCGTGTATCCAGAATTTCGTCCGCATACCGTCCCTGTCCTGCTGCGAACAAATGAAGGCTTCCCGCCCCTGTGCTGAGAGAAACTTTGCCATGCTCATCCGTCCGGCACTGTGCGATTGGGCGAAATGCGGCATAATTAAACACTTCAAACCACACAGAAATTCCTGCGGCCTGACGTCCTTTCTCATCTACTACTGTCACTTCTATCTTCTTCACATCATCGGCGTATCTGGAAAGCACGTTTTCCATCACGACCATTCCGTCTTTTCCAATCACTTCTTCCATTTCGCTTTTCCGGTCCGCATCCTCCTGTCCTGCAGATTCGATTCTGCCATCGAAACGTCTGGAATGAACCAGCATCGCCCGGGAAGCCGCATATTCAAACCAGCCCAGATCCAGAAGCGGTTCCGGCTCACAGGCTCCCAGAAAATGCCACGTTCCATCAATCCACACTTCTACCCAGGCATGATTGTCATCGCAATGGGACCAGTACGGCGCATACACCTGTCTGGCAGGAATCCCCGCACTTCTAAGGGCATTGACGGTAAAGACAGATTCTTCCCCGCATCGTCCATATCCTCTTTGCCAGACAGAAAGAGCCGAAAGAGTCCGGTCATCTCCCGCTTCATAGGAGACTTCCCCCGCACACCAGTAATTCACTTCCAACGCTGTCTTTTCTGCATCTTTACCTTCTATCTGATCTTTCAGTTCCTGATAGAACAGACTCCTGCACGGACGGATTTCTTCCTCATTAACCCGGTGGTAAAGAACATACTGCAAAAACAATTCTTCCGGAAATTCCCGTACATACGTATTATATTTATACAGCCACACTCCATGGCGTGCAAAGTCCAGAAACGTTTCCACCGGATAATTCCCTATATCACTGTACGGCATGGATGCGTAAAGATAGTGCATCGCAGCCGCTTCTGCTTCAGGAAGAGACCGTATATACTGATCCACCGGTTCCATAAAATCCCCCAGATCCTCTTTGACCTTACGGTATGCTTCCTCGATTTTCTTTCGGCTCTGTTCTGAAAACATCTGCTTTCTCTCCTTTGTCTCCTGCTCGATTTTTATCTGCTTTTCTCTTTCTCCTGTTTTAGACACTCTTTCCTACAGCCGCTTTAGAATATCTATAGCCTGACGTACCTTTTCTTCGGATGTCTGGAACAGCTTATATTCACTGATATCCGCAATCCCCATATGAACGTCCGGATTCCGGTATTCCATCCGGCTCTCAATTCCGGTTTTCGCCGACATATGCCATGTCCGGATTCCGGTCTGATAGAAAAGTGCTTCCAGGTTCTCCGGTGTCACTCCTCCGCCTGCCTGAATCTGGATCTCACCCCGACTCTCTTTTTGAAGTTCCCGTAAAAGATCTGCTCCTTCCATGCAGCTGTCCTTTTGTCCGGACGTCAGAATCGTCTGGATTCCAAGATCTTTTGCCGTCTGAAGTGATTTCAACGGATCCCGGCAGACATCAAAAGCCCGATGAAGTGTCACCGACATGTCTCCCCGCTCTTCCAGAAGTCTTTCCATCCTTTCCCGGTCAATGCTTCCGTCCGAGCTCAGCACACCGATGACAACTCCATCCGCTCCCAGTTCCCGGAACATTTTGATTTCCTCTTTTATTTGCTCCATCTCATAGTCCGAGTAACAAAAGTCACCGAATCTTGGTCGGATCAGCACATGAACCGGGATCTCCACTGCGTGTCGTACTATCTTAAAGAGTTTCGGGCCCGGCGTTGTCCCTCCGATAATCAGATTCTGGCAAAGTTCCAGCCTTGTGGCCCCGCCTTTTTCGGCCGCTATCGCAGACTCTGCCGAGTCTGCACAGATTTCCAGTATGTAGTCCTGCATATTCTTCCCTCTTTCTCCTGACCATCAGGCACATCATTCTATTTTTGTTTCAATCATTTCATTTTACACTTTTCGGTTATTATACCGCAGTTTGAAGGAGAACAACAGCAGGAACCGAAAATCTGCCGTCAAAATTTCTGGTGAACTATTGTTATCATGCGGATTCCGCTGTAAAAAAGCAGGATTCCAAGTGTTTTCCACGAAGTGATCTTTTCATACCAGACCGCTCCTTTAGGGAGACAGAATAAAAGTGTTCCAACTACGTTTGCGGGATCTGCCATGCTGAAATCCTCGTGTTCATTGGCATCTCCCTTTGTAACGAGCCCTTCGGATGTCTTTTCAATCAGGCGGTGCAGCACCAGCTGATCATTCTCCGTCCGAAAGGCAATCACATCACCAGGCACGACAGCATTCTCCTTACATTGTCGGATATAGGCCATATCCCCTTCCAGAATCTCAGGTGCCATGGAGCCGGATAATACCCGGACAGGCAGGATTCCAAATGTGGTCGGGCAGGCGAACAGAAGAACATAGCATGCCGCACACAGAATCAGAATGGTATCCAGCCTTCGGAACCACTTATTCATCAGCTCTCCTCTTTCTGATCAGGAGGAGAACCAGACAGGCTGATCCCATCAGCAGCAACAGCAGAAACAAATGGCTTTCTTCTCCGGTTTTCACGGTTTCCCGCCGCTCCTCCTGCAGGAAGTCTGCCTCCTGTGTCTCGGAAACTGCCCGGAATGTCCATGTCATCTGACCATTCAGAAGCCGATAGAGATTATCCATCTCTTCCGGGAAATGAAGCGTGAACATCAGACTGTCTTTCTCCTCCGGTGAATAACGCCCAAGCAGGGCAAACTGATCTGTCTGGTATTCCTGAATGGTTCCCTGATACAAAATTGCACCGCTGCTCTTTTCTATTTTGAGTTCCACCGGATTTAACAGGGTTTGCTCCTCCGAATCCAGTTTCCAGTATACCGCTTCTGTCTGCTCACACCCGTTTTCAATCTGAATTTCTCCCTGAACCGTATCTCCGGGAACGACCGTTCCCAGTTCCGAAAAGAAGCTGTCCGGTACGGTGATAATCCGGTCCCCTTCCACTACAACACGACAGAGCCCTTTTTGAGGTACCGCTACACGAAGCTGGTTTTCTTTTTCCTCTTCCGAAACTTTCTGGACTCTCGTATCTCCCCATGGATTTTCCGATTCAAAATCCGGTGTGAAATTTCGGCTTTGAATCGCATCGGCTGTCACATAAATACGGATTTCATCCTCCTCTTCCTGCTCCCATGTTTCCGGAAGCATAAACGCAGTAAACAGCTCCTCCTTTTCACCGTGTTCTAAAATTTTCGTATCATAAAAATACTCTCCCTTTTGCACACAGTCATCCGGCAGGCCCCGAAAAGAAGCGGAAGGTATTTCCCGCTTACTTTCTGCTTCCGCCCTTATACGGTAACGGATAAAACAGTCTTCCCCCAGGTTCTCAATCTCTGTAATCATGGGAATCTCCTGCCCCGGCAGAATGTCTTCGACATCTTCCCATTCCTGCTTTTTTTCAGCGTCACCGTACCGGTTCATCCGGATGCTGACCCCGCCGGACTGGATATCCGTTGTCACAGAAGCCTCTTGTTCCGCTGCCGCCGCATGAATACCGCCAAGCATCCAGATGGCAGCCATCACTGCAAGTTGCCTTCTTTTTTTCACCTTCCCACCTGCTTTCCAAATACATTGATCTCAAGATCATTGTGGCTGAAATCTCCATAATTCACCAGTTCGTTGCAGAATGTTGCCTTTGCCGTATCGTGATCCTTTGTGTCCAGCCTGACTGTACTGCCCTCGATGCTTCCATTTTCCACCTCTTTAATTCCTGTCATCCGGTATCTGGAAACCGGAATTTCCCGGACCGTCCAGATCCCGGCAGGGATCTGCATGATAAAGGACTTCCTGTAAACACCGTCTTCTTTAAACTGTTCCGGAATTTCCAGCGCCTCATAATACGTCCGGCTGATTCCGTTATAATCTGTTCCCGTGATCTGGAATAAAAAGACAGGAGTTCCAAATTCGTCCCATTTTCCTTTTACTTCTTTTGTGATTGTAAGCACGGGATTTTTTTCGTATACGACCCGGATATGATGATCTGCATTGACTTTTGTAAAAGAATAACCCGAAATGTGCTGATTTTTATCGGTTTCTTTCTGATCGACGGTAACCGACTTCAGATAGTATCCCGGAAGAGGAGAATAGGTGACCTGCATCGTTCCTCCCGCGGGAACTTTCAGATTGGAAGCGGTAATCGAACCATTCTT
The DNA here is from genome assembly GCF_002160935.1 of Drancourtella sp. An12. Classification (NCBI taxonomy): domain Bacteria; kingdom Bacillati; phylum Bacillota; class Clostridia; order Eubacteriales; family Oscillospiraceae; genus Drancourtella; species Drancourtella sp. An12. Next base: position 60,282 of record NZ_NFLO01000016.1, read on the forward strand.
CGCTTCCGTTGTGATTTGATAATAGAAGGATGTCTTGACCTGCTCTGTTTCTTTCGGTGTTTTCTGATCTACGCTCAGCCCGGCTTTGTTGGATACCACATTGGATTTCCCGAAGATGTACTCCGGCCGCTTATGAACCTGAATGCGTATTTCAAAACTTCGACCATAGATCCATGCGGAGGACGTATCTCTTGCAGATACTTTCACCTGATCCGATGTCCCTTTTGTTATCTGGATATGAAATTTTGTGCTGACATCCTGCTGATTGTCCGCATCATATACAACGACTTTCTCCACCGTCAAAGCCTCCGGCATCGGATCTGTCAGAACCAGACTCTGATAGTAGTCAGCCGGCTGACATTCCGGCACTTTAAAATTAATCCGGTATGTAAACGAGTCCTCTCCATGGACTTCTGTCCGGTCTACGCTCTTTACCGGAACCGGCGGAGTAAACGGACCATATCCTCTTGCGGAACCTGCAATCCATCCAAGTATTGCTCCCGCATTCGTTGATTCTTCTACACTTGATTCTCCGACCAGATGATCCCGAAAACGTTCGTAATCTTTCTTTACTTTTTCCGACACATACCTGGTATAGGTAAAGCTGTCCGGAAATGCGACACCGCCGCCAACACGAAGGGTAAATGCAGAAGCATTTTTGTACTGTACCTGTACACTGTCTTTTTCGTATTCATTGGAAGCAATATTGTCCGCATAAAAATAGTAAAATCCATCCCGGTCGATATAATATACCCGGCTGTCTTCCGGAACCGCAAGTCCGGATATGGCATCACTTTTTTTCACGCCGAAGATCTGTCCGAAATCCAGATCATCCGCCCGGTAAGTCATATTGACGGCAAGGGGACGTCCCTGATCATCCAGAATCTCCATCTTTGCCTCATACCAGATATCGCTGAAGATCAGGCCGTAAAAATCTGTCGTAAGAGAAAGTGAGACCCCGAGAACCGGATAATACCGTTCCCCCGACTCTGTCCGGTAAGACGGCCAGTCCGTAAAGGTGATCCTGAGATTCGTATTTTTCCCTTTGTAACTTCCCATATTCGTCAGATAGCAGGAAATCTTTCCCTTCTGAGCATCGCTGGTCACCATCTGTCCCCACCGTTCAATTCCGTTTCCTGTCTGATGAATCAGCTGCGGATCGGCGATTCCACTCGTATCTTTCCAGGTACAGGTTGTATGTTCAGTCCTTTTCAGTCGGAAGGAAAAGCTGGAATCTTCCTCCTCCCCGTACTGTTTCACTGTAATCGGTGAACCGGCCTGTTCTGCCGCCTCCAGCGCACTGACATGACCTGCACTCCTTACATTGACTGTTCCTGTACAGGCCAGCAACAATGCCAGAACCAGTCCCTTTTTCCATCTGCTCTTTTTCATACACCACTCTCCTGTTCTCCCCGGATGGAAGCAAATGCTTCCTGGGGCGTCTGAAATCCCTGCGCCTGTACTGTCTCCTCATAAATCAGAATCCGAAATGTCTCTTCAGTCTTTCCGGTTGTTACGCTGGTAAAGAGCGGTTCTGTCTTTTTCTTTCCTTCCAGAACTGTCCGGTAGTAATAATAGCCGTCCGCCTGTTTTTCCGTCCAGTGTTTCGTGTCAAACGCAATGGACAGCGGGATCTCCGACTGATCTTTCTCTACAAAAACCCGGACGTAACATGGCGTGTCGGTCTGATTTCTGACAGAAACGGTTTTGTTGTAAGTTGTATCCGGGGTGACCGTATCCGGCGGATCGAATTTCTCTTCAATCGTAGATGTATTATCACCGACCTGAAGTACATTGTTCTTTTCATTGCGGTCCGCGAAATAAGCTGACACTTCCGGCATATGAATCAACTGTACCACTATTCCGGTCAGCACCAAAACCGCCAGAGCCCGGCCACAGGGAGTTCGTTTTCTTTTTCTCATTGTAATCTCCCCTTCTGTTTACTGGTTCTGTTTCATGTAAATCTGGAATACGTCTGAAGGTACTTTGGACTCTCCAATGTGTTCCGCCTGAATTGCGTAGCTTTTCACCGGAATATTCAGCGTTTCTTCGTCAATCTGCCCCTCAATGGCATTGACCAGAGTAACACTGTCAAAAAGTGGAGTCGTCGTCTCTCCTTTCTTCAGAACCGTACACTGGGTTTTTGTTCCATAGGCGTAAACATAGCTTCTTGCCGTCACCTTCCCCGATGTGGTAATATCGGAGCTCCGGACTTGTACCCATCCGTCATTTACTTTATAAGTAAAGAGCTCTGTATCTGCTGCCGGCAGCTTTTTCCCGTCTGGACCTACCGTAATAATCTTTTTCACCGGAACCTGAATTTCCAGAAATGCGTACGCATCATTCGCTCCGGTATTGGTGATTCTCGGATCCTTTTTGATCGTCTGGTTCGGTGTAATATCTGTTTTTTCGTCCGATGGAACATCTTCCCACTCCGGCTCCTCCAGATCTGTTTTTACACTTCCTACAGTCAATGTATTGGTTTTCTCCTGGGTATCCGTAAAATACGCGGAAATCCCGCCAATCGCAGCAGTTGCTGCAGCCACTGCCAATGCAATGACCGTGATGTGTTTCCATATTCTTTTTTTTCTCATAGTATTTCCTCCATGTCATATCTACTGGCTGCACAAAATATGATCAGACAATCAACGGCCTCACCCCCTCTGAACATGAAGTTTTCTTTTCTTCGGGATTCCGAAACAGAATTCGTCTCGGTCTCAAATAGATAAATATAGAAAAATAGATCAGGGCAATGATCTGCCCCTGTTAGAAATGTCTAAAGTATAGCATGCCCTCCGCAAAAAAGCAAGAAAAAAGACTGCCTATTTTGCAGTCTTCCTTTTGCTTTCTTATACAAATTGATTCCGCTTCGGATCGTACTCATAGTCGATTCCGGAAAGCGTGCTGCAAATCCAGTCTTTTCCAACTTGAAGATCTTCGCACAGCGCATCCAGAGTCGGATAAAAATCCCGCAGTTTCATATTTATGGTTCCAAGAAGCATCACTGGATCTTTTGGCAGGTCTGCCATCATCTCTCACATCCTTTTCTTATTCGTAACAATGCTGATCGGTAACTATGATCCGTGGCCGGATATCATACGGTCCGGCGGGTATCTGTTCCACAATCTGCTCTTCAAAGCAGACTGCCGCAGTCTCAAGGCCCGGATGGTTTGCCAGATACCGGTCGTAAAACCCGCCTCCATAACCGATCCGGTTTCGGTTCCTGTCAAAAGCCGCTCCTGGAAGAATCACAAGCGCCTGCTCCTGTGGGTCTTCTTCAAAGGCAGGGCACTCCGCTCCCGGTTCCTCGATTCCAAAACATCCCTGTTCAAAATCTTCCCATGTCCGGACCAGAAAAAACTCCATTGTCTTTCCTTCCACACGGGGACAATAGACTCTCTTTCCCGTCTTCCAGGCCTGTTCCATCAAAAGAGTAGTCTCTGCTTCAGACCGGAAATGGCGGTAAATTAAAATAGAGGACGCCCCTGCAAAACAGGGCATCCCGCAAAGCCTTTTTGCAATCCGGATACTTTTTTCTCTTCGCTGTTCTTCCGGTATCCTGTCTCTCCTATCAAGAACCTTTTTTCTGATTTCTTTTTTTTCCATATTTTTCACCAAGATTAACAATCGTACCGTCTTTTTCTTTGATTGAAATATTGTTCAGCTGTCCTCTGAGATTTTCACGAAATGATTCGATGTATTCCTGACGCAGAATTTTCTGCTCTTTCTTCTCCTCCTCAGTCAGCCCCTCTGCTTTTGACTTATGGTATAGCTCATTAATTCTTCTGATTTTTTCTTCTTTCATCTTTTTGTACCTTTCCCGTCAACTGGAATAATTTTCCAGAAATCCGTACAGTTTTTCCACTGTCCGGATTTCCTTTCCCTCCTGAATTTCCTGCCTAATATCTTCAGGCAGATCTTCTACAACAATATTGGTATATTCATAAATCGTTTCTTTATCTGATCTATATACGGCGACAAATCCGTTCAGATCCATAAGGTAAAAAACTTCCCCTTTACTGACATCACCTTCCGCCGCCACGACGTCCTCCTCTTCTTCTTTTACAGATTTCATGATTTCCTGTTTCAGTCTTGCTTCCTCTTCTGCCTGTCTTTTTGAATACTGAAAGCTAAACTGATAAGCCGCGCCGATCAGCGCAACGCAGCCGAGAAAAAGGACGAAAAGTCCGATACTGTATTTTTTCATAGAAGCACACTCCTTTTTTATACAGTATCTGCCTTCTCGCTGAAATTTATACAAGTTTTCCCAGAAGACGTTCAAACGGAAGTCCTGCGCGTTCTTCGCCCGCTTCCACTGCTTTCGCCCTTAAGCAGTCCGCAACAAATGCATGGGCCTTCCGCGCAGAAGCCTCAAGCGAAACGCCGCCAAGGAGAGCTCCGCATAGTACCGCGTCAAACAGATCCCCGGTACCATGAGAATGATACGGAATCTCCGGTTCTTTGCAGATTTTGATGTTATTTCCTTCCAGAACCGCCATGCCGATCTCATCTTCTCTTGCTTTTGTTCCGGTAATGACACCGTCTTTCATTCCCATTTTCCGAAGTTTCTCCACAACTTTTCCCAGTCCTTCTTCCGACTGACATTCGGAATAGGGAATTCCGCTCAAAAAGGCCGCTTCCGTCAGATTCGGAAGCAGAAGATCCGCTTTCCCAAGAAGGGGAAGCAGGGCTTCCTTATATGTTTCATCAAAATTAGAATAATATTTTCCGTGATCCCCCATAATCGGATCCAGAATCACCAACGGCCTGCAATCCATCTCCAGAAGTCCGGAAACGGTCTGTGCCATTTCCGTATTTCCCAGATACCCGACAAAAATACAGTCAAACTGGATCTGTTCTCTCTGAAAATGTTTAAGGCTTTCTTCCAGATACGTCCCCGGTACCGGAAGCATTTCCGGCCTGCCGAATCCTCCGGTATGGGTTGACAGCAGCATGGTCGGAAGCGGACATACCTCCATTCCCATAACACTTAAAACCGGAATCATATTCATCATGGCCGCTTTCCCGACCGAGCACAGATCATGGATCAATAACACTCGTTTCATCTCGTGCACCTCTATTTTAACAAATGTGCTTTCTGCAGAACTGCCGCAATTTTCGCGCCCTTCGGAAGTGCAAGAATCTCCGCTTCTGTCAGTCCGCCGATTGCAAGGAGGCTGACCGCATAGATGCAGACTCCAGCCACAATCGAAATGACCGTTGCAACAGCATCACTGATCACAAGAGCCAGTACAAACTGAAGTACGAAAACAACGACCCCCATAATGACAGCAGCTACTGCCGGGTATACAAAGGTCCGTTTCTTTTCCTGTACGTATCCGACCGCTTCCCGAAGATCATGTGAATTTAAGATGCACATGGCAAGACCAAAGATCACCTTACTTGCAACAACTGCATAAATGCTCCAGTGGAAAAATACAAGCATGATAAACAGGGAAACAACATGAATCACAAGGGAAGTCGCCGCATTTTTCACCGGTGACATCATCTTGTTGACTCCCTGCAGCACTGCATTGGTCAGAGTAGATGCCGCATAGAAAATGATCGAAATTGCACCGATCCGGAACAGATTTGCTGCCACTGTATTATCAATAGATCCCCAGATCAGATCCAGCATCGGCTTTGGTATTACGATAAACGCAACTGCACTTGGCACTGCAATCAGCATGGTTACGCGCATTGCCATCTCAATCTTCTGATGCACCTGCTCCCGGTTTCCGTTCTCGTATGCACGTACAAGCGGCGGTACAATCGATGAACCGAGCGCATTAGCCATGAAAAGCGGCACGTTAAACAGCGTATAGTACTGTCCCAGACTTCCAAGCAGATCCGCGCAATGCTCCTCTGAAAATCCCTGTGCGGACATAATGCTGCTGAACATGGCGCTGTCAATCACATTCTGAATATTGTATACGGTAGAGCTTAAAATAACCGGTGCGATCGTAAGAATCAGCACTTTGAAAATAAATCCGAAGCTCTCCACCTCCACGGTTTTGTCCCGTCTGATTTTATTCCGCAGTTTTCCGCGATACGCATAGAAAATCAGCACAAGGAAAATCAGTGCGATCAATCCTCCGGCAATAACGCCAAGTGTAGCACCTGCAGCTGAAAAAGCCGGCCCGTAAAGATCATCTCTTTGCTCAGAGCCTACGGTTTTTCCGTACTGAAGCAGAATATATGCCCCGATGATACTGACAATCGCATGAACAACCTGCTCCAGAATCTGTGATACCGCTGTCGGCACCATGGATCCGCGCCCTTGGAAAAATCCTCTTAAAACTCCCATCACGGAGACAATGACAAGTCCAGGTGCCAGAACCCGGAGCGCGTAGGCACTCATGCTCATCTTCATAACCCCGCCTGCAAGAACATCTGCTCCAAAGAAAATAATCAGACTGACAACTCCACTTACCACTAATGTCAACAATAATGCCGATTTAAAAATCCGGAACGCATTCTTTTCCTGATTTTTGGAAAGTCTTGCGGAAACCAGCTTGGAAACCGCAAGCGGCATACTGTAAGAGGTGAGAATCAGCGTAATACTGTAAATCTGATATGCCACCTCGTAAAATCCCTGACCGGTCGTCCCCATGATGTTAAGAAGTGGGATCCGGTAGATCATTCCTATGATTCTGGAAATCATTCCAGCTGCAGCAAGGATTCCTCCCTGTACCAGAAATTCATTTCCATTTTTCTTTTTATCCATAAAACACCCCGCTATTTCGTTTCGTCTTTTGCAGTTCCTGACCTGGTAATTCCCAGGCGTTCCAGGATTTCATTTTGCTTCTTTTCCATAACAAGCCTCTCCTGCTCTTCCATATGGTCATACCCGAGCAGATGAAGCATGCTGTGCGCAATCAAAAAGGCGTACTCCCGCAAAGGAGAATGTCCGTATTCCTCTGCCTGTGAGAGTACTTTTTCCTTTGAAATCACAATATCTCCAAGAAGTGCTTCCCCGGTTTCCGGATGAAAGCAGTCCGGGCGCTCTTCCAGAAAATCGAATTCTCCCGCTTTTTCATAATCAATCATCGGGAAAGACAGTACGTCTGTCGGCCGGTCAATTCCTCTCTGTTCCCGGTTCATTTCCCGGATTGATTCATTATCGGTGAGCAGGATTTCTACTTCCGCTTCATATGGGAACCCCTCATAATCAAGAGTTTCCTCCACCACCTGCTCTGCTGTTTTCCGGCAGTCTACCGGAAGTCTGATTTCTGATTCTTCTTCTAAATATATCGTCATATCAACCTCTGTGTCTTATACTTTTTCTTCTGTTTCCACGCTTTCCGCTCTCTTCTTTTTTCTCGTAATTCTCATATGCCTTTACGATTTTCTGAACAAGCGGATGTCTTACAACGTCCCTGCTGGTCAGGCGGCAGACGCTGATCCCTTCCAGTCCGTTTACAACTTTGACTGCCACATCAAGGCCGGAAGTCTGTCCGGACGGCAGATCCTTTTGTGTCTCGTCACCGGTAATAACAACCTTTGATCCGAACCCGATCCGTGTCAGGAACATTTTCATCTGGGCCGGCGTTGTATTCTGCGCCTCATCCAGAATGATAAACGCATTGTCAAGTGTACGTCCTCTCATATAGGCAAGCGGAGCCACTTCAATGAGTCCTTTCTCTGAATTCTTTACAAAGCTCTCTGCCCCCATGATCTGATAAAGCGCATCATAGAGCGGCCGCAGGTACGGATCGATTTTGCTCTGCAGATCTCCCGGAAGAAATCCAAGTTTCTCCCCCGCCTCGATTGCCGGACGGGTCAGAATGATCCTTCCCACTTCATTATTTTTGAATGCTGAGATTGCCATTGCCATTGCGAGGTAGGTCTTCCCCGTACCGGCCGGTCCAAGTCCAAAGACAATCATATCCTTTTTTATTGCATCCACGTAGTTTTTCTGCCCCAGAGTCTTCGCCTTGACAGGCTTCCCCTGAACTGTATATGCGACAACCTCTTTATCTATTTCCAGAACATCGCCCTTTTCATCATCTTCCATAGCCAATGAAATGAGATAGTCTACATTTTGTTCTGTGATCACATTTCCCCGCCGGGACAGCTCCAGCAGCTTTTCCAGAATCTCTTCTGCTTTTCTGGTCCTTCCCTCTTCACCCATGATTTTGATCTCGCCGTTTCTCTCGATCAAAGTCACATGGAACGTGCGTTCAATTTTCTTTGCGTAGGCATCCAGCTGACCGAACACATTTGCCTCATGCTCAGCTGGTATCTGCATTGTTCTCTCCAAGATTCCCATGTTCTGTCTTTCTTTCCTTTCCGCATGATTCCAGAAGAATCAGTGTTCCTTTTGCTTTTGCACTTTGCGTGTCCTTGTATATTTTAACATCATTCTCCAGAATTTGAACCCCTTTTTTTCTTAAATCCTTGCAGAAGCGTTCAAATTCTCTGCTTAGAATCTCCTGACATTCCTTTTTTGTATAGGTTTTCTTCACTTCCCGGTACTGTTTCTCCTCCCGGACGCCAAATGAAAACGGGAGAGGAAAGCTTTTTGAAAACTGAGGAAGGATCTCAAACGAAAAGATTTCTTTTTTCTCCCCTGCTTCAACTTTCTGTCCCAGAACGTATTCTTTATCCGAGAAACGTAAGAACACCTGATGTTTCTTTCGTTTTTCATATCTCTTTACCGTATAGGATAAATCCAGCGTATCTTCATATGCTTCTTTTGTCTCCATCCGGATATCCGCATCCGCATTCTGGTACTGATATCCTACGACTTCCTGACTGTCATTTTTGATCTCCACACGTCCCGAAACAAGAATATCTCCGGTTTTTACTTCATCTCCGGCATGAACCATCGGAACACCGGACCTGGTGACAATCTCTTTGATCACGCCGTCCTTTTCAGCGATGAGATCGGTTCCTTCCTCTGTCATTTCCTCTTCCTCAATCTCTCTGGAATCACTGTTTTCCTTAATGTCAATCTGGATTTTACTGCCCTTCAGAGATGCCGACACCCAGATGACATCATCGTACTCTTTCCGGATCATCCGTGCAATCCCGGCACAGTCCACAGAAGAAGCCGGCATTCCGCAATGCACATCCTGTTTTCTTAAAAAAGCCAGAATGGTCTCATCCGTCCGGACATGATTTCCGTTGATCTCAATATTCCATATAAAAAGGGAAAGGATATATACGAGCAGAACGCAGCCCGCTGCTCCGGCAAAAAAAATCTTCCTTTTGCGGTGCCGGAAAAGGAAAAAAGGAAGTCCGATTTTCTCTATGATTCGTAAATTCGTGCCGGTTTTTCTGAGAATCGGTTTTAGTTTCTTCATGCCGGCTATTGTAATATTCATGTCATAAAAATTGCGGCCCGGCAACAGTCCCCAGACCGGAATCTTTTTGTATTTGCACAGATTCAGAAATCGTTCAGGAGAATATCCGGTGATCCGTATCCGGACATACCCTTTCACATACCGCAGGATCCGTGTCAGCAATGTGCATCCTCCTTCTTTTCAAACTCTACCTTCCAAATCTTCCCGGTAATTTTCATCTCATCGTTCATATAGTATTCTATGCACATTCTTTTTCCGATAATCCGGATCGTTCCGGATTTTGTTTTCACACGGATCAGTTCCTCCGTATATTCCAGAATCCCTCTATAATTTTCTATACAGATTTCACACTGTCCGGTCAGATGGATCAGCGGAAGCCCCATGATCACGTCTTTTGGTGCATCTGCAGTCTCCGCGATCTTTTTGCGGATCACGTCCCCTCGTGTCTCTTCCTGCCTGGTCTGGTCTCTTCGTCTGCTTCCCATCATGCTGCCGCACACCTTGCTTTTCTAGCAATATATGCGGCAGTCTCCAATCCTATACACCATCTGTTTCCAAAAGCTACTGTGCCTTTCTCTCCTTCCCGGTAAAAGAAAGGACCTCAATGCAGTACACATCCGCCGCTTTCAGCAGATTTTCATCAAATTTTAATTCTGCCTCCGGTGCCAGATGCTCCATAATCTTTTCGAAGCCGTAACGCTTTTCGCTCTCCGACTCCATCTTTCTGATCTTTCCCGTCCCCATAATACTCTGGTAGGCATATGAATAGGAACAGGTGTAATCTCCCCGGATCACCCCGCCTTCCCGGTCAAGTTCCAGCGCTGCTACCGGCTCTTTTGCAAAAGCCTCTGCTTTCCTCCCCTGAGCCGCGGAATGAAAATACAGTTTCCAGTCAAGTGTCCCGTCTTCTTTCTCCAGTAATTCATATCCATAATTCACCGGCACAATAAACATTCCTTCTTCATCCGCCGCGCCGATTCGTACAACACTGCATCCGTCAATCAGGTCTCTTAAAACCTCTTTGTCCCGAATCTCTCTTTTCTTTAATCTCATAGTCCGCATCCTGTCTTCCTCCTTTTTTTCTGATCATCTTCTATTCAAAATGCAGAAGCTCCGCATATTCTTTCAACGTATTTGTTCTGTAAATCTTCTGAATCATTTCCCGTTCTTCCCGGTGTACCAATGCACGGTATGTCCAGAATTCTTTCAGTCTCGACAGCACATGCCGCTCCTCCTGGATTTCTTTCTGATATGCGAGATAAAGCTCATACTGAAGCTCCATCCAGGTATGGGCCGGCCTGTGGTTTTGTTTAATTTTAGATAACAAAAGCGGATCGCCAAGTATTCCTCTCCCAAGCATCACCGCATCGCTTTGTGGAAATTTCTTCTCCCAGTCTTCGTACTGTTCTTTCGTAAAAAGATCGCCATTATAACATAATGGATGTCTGCTTTCCTTCATTGCATACCGGTAAACTTCTCGGTGCGGGCTGCCTTTATAAAATTCTTTCCCGGTACGTGGATGGAGAATCAGCTCCTCGAGCGGATACCGATTATACAAATCCAGCAGTGCTCCGAACTCCTCCACATCCCTCACTCCGATTCTGCTTTTAATGGAAATCCGGATATTGGATTTTTCAAAAATTTCATCCAGAAATCTGTGCAGACCGTCCGGATCTGCCAGAAATCCTGCTCCCCTTCCTTTCGACACCACACAGCGGGAAGGGCAACCCAGATTCAGATTGATCTCCTCATATCCAAGGCTGCCAAGATACGCCTCTGCGCTCAGGAATTCTTCTGTTTTATTTGTCAGGATCTGTGGAACCGCATACATTCCTTCATTATTTTCCGGAAGTACGTCCTGTCGCTGCCGTTTGGACAGTTTTCCATTCTCATTTGGCGTAAGAAAAGGGATAAAATATTTATCCATCGGTTCAAACAGCTTATGATATGTTCTTCTATAGATATGATCTGTGATCCCTTCCAGGGGAGCAAGATAATATTTCATGTTCGTGTATTCCTTTCTCTTTTCCTTTTCTGAGCCTGCTTCTATTTTCTTTTAATTCATCATACACTGAAACCAACAATATTTTCGGGAATCAAACCTATGAAACATGCTCCTGAATTAAAAAAAGCATTGCTTCTTCTCCTGCTTTTTGTAGCAGCCTACTGCGCCGGAACCGGCGTCGGATTTCTTATTTCCTCCTTCCGGGAAGCCCCGGCCCGGGAGACGTCTGCCGAAGCCTCCGGGAACTGGGGATTAAGCTTTCCAAACGAAGGAGAACGTCCCGTCGGCAATGCCGATATTTCCGAGCTCTCCGCTCTGAATGCCGCGTACTGTGAAGATACGGATGAAAAAGTCATCTACCTGACTTTTGACTGCGGATATGAAAACGGAAATACGGAAGCAATCCTTGATGCCCTGAAAAAGCATGACGCTCCCGCGGCTTTTTTTATTGTAGGCACCTTTCTTCGTGACAATCCGGACATCGTAAAACGGATGGTCAAAGAAGGGCATACAGTCGGAAATCATACGTGGCATCATCCGGATATGTCCGCCATCTCTACAGAAGGCGCTTTCCGCGAAGAACTGGAAAGCGTAGAATCTCTTTTTGAAGAGACAACCGGACAGAAAATGAGTCCGTATTATCGACCTCCGCAGGGGAAATTCAGTACCGCAAATCTACAGATGGCAAAAGAGCTGGGATACTCTACCTTTTTCTGGAGTCTCGCCTACGTAGACTGGTACGAAGACGACCAGCCCACCAGAGAAGAAGCATTTGAAAAGCTGCTCGGACGTATTCATCCCGGCGCAGTCGTTCTTCTCCACAACACGTCTTCCACCAACGCGCAGATTCTGGATGAACTGCTGACCAAATGGGAAGAAATGGGCTATCACTTTGCTCCGCTCTCACAGCTTGTAGAAAATCAGCTTTAGCAGAAGAGGGATATGGTCTTTGAACCGTATCCCTCTTTCTTATTCGTATTACTTTTCCATTCTGCCCAACCAACGGATCATCAGATCGTCGGGTCGGTCGGATCCCAGTTCTGATAAGCCGGAATCTTCGCATATACCGGTTTTCCAAGCGGTCCTGCTGCAGAACTGTTGTAAATGGTGACTGTTGTGCCGGAAGCACAGTTGTCATAAATCCATTTCGCGTCAATGGCTCTCAGCCGGATACATCCGGAAGATGCCCATGTTCCAAGTCTGTTGTACTGATTCGGCATCATTGTCCGGTTGTTGAAATGTGTGTATGGAAGAGAATGGAACAGGATGTGTCCTGTAATTCTCGTACACCATTGGCCCTGAGCCCCATACAGCGCATGCCAGCGATATTTGTCAGAGGTATGGAACGTACCGGTCGGCGTTCCTGCTCCCGGTGAACAAGCAAATGCCACAACCGGGATGATATATCCTCTGCTTCCATCTTTTGCATAAACTGTCACGCAGCTCATCTGTTTGTTAATCTTGATCAGATAAGAGGACTGCTTTCCGATGATATTACGGATATCTGTCTGTCTGACACCGGACTTATAATAATACTTATATCCGTTTTCGTAGTACCATCCATTCTTACTCTTCACAAATGGACGTGACGTGGAACCCGGTGCTGCCGCTCCTTTCTTTACCAGACGGATCTGTACTGCCTCCAGGCGGTAGCTGCATCCTTCGGTACCGGCGCTTGCACCGTTCTTTGCCCATCCGAGCCAGCCATACTGCTGCGCATGAACGCGGTAATAAATGTCAAAGTACTTTGCCATATTTCCTGTCAAGCGAATCTGAATCGCTTCCAGGCGAAGACTTTTTCCCGTTGTTCCGCTTAAAGCGCCATTCTTTTTCCAGGATGACTCCCACCCAAGATTCTGAATATGGGAACGATACTCAATATTTCCGCTAATATCCTGATTTGCCAGACGGATTTTGATGGATTCCATGCGTTTATACTGTCCGACGGTTCCACCTGTGCCCCCATCTTTCACTTCGCTTTTCCAGCCGTCATTCTGTACATGTGTCTGATAATATACAGATGGAAGCTGATGGAATGCAGATGCTGTACTTCCCGGCGCCGCTTTTCCTTTTACGACCAGTACCACCTGGAGTCCCTCCAGCCGATAGCCAAATCCGGCTGTCCCTGCACTCTCGCCATTTTTCGCCCAGCCAAGCCATCCAAACTGCTCCGCATGAACCCGGTAATACACATCAAAACGCTGTGCCATTTCTCCGGTCAGACGGATCTGAATTGCCTCCAGACGGAGAGCCTTTGCAGTCGTTCCGCTCATAACTCCGTTTGCTTTCCAGGATGATTCCCATCCAAGATTCTGAATGTGGGAACGGTATTCAATATTCCCGCTGTATGCCTGATCTGTCAGACGAAGCTTTACAGACTCCATTCGTTTGTACTGTCCAACGGTTCCGCTGATGCCACCGTTCTTTACTTCTTTCTGCCAGCCGATTGACTGAACATGAGACTGGTAATAAACCGACGGGCGCTGCCAGAATGCATCGGCCGTACTTCCCGGTGCCTGGCCTCCCTTTTCCACAAGAACAATCTGAATACCTTCCAGCCGGTAACTGAATGCTGCCGTTCCGGCACTTTCTCCATTCTTTGCCCAGCCAAGCCAGCCAAACTCCTGTGCATGAACACGGTAGTAAATATCATAATGCTGTGCCATCTCTCCGGTCAGACGGATCTGAACCGCCTCCAGCCGCAGTCCTTTTCCAACTGTACCGCTTGCAGCACCGTCTTTTGCCCATGCGGATTCCCATCCAAGATTCTGCACATGGGAACGGTATTCTACGCTGCCTTTGTAAGACTGATCCTCCAGACGGATTTTGAGCGTTTCCATTCGCTTGTATTCTCCGACCGTTCCGCTTGTAGCACCGTCCTGTACTTCATCCTGCCAGCCGTCTGTCTGAATCTGGGACTGATAAAAGATATGCGGCGTGCTGACTTCTTCTGTTTCCTCCGCCTGCACCTGCGGCACTTCCGCTGCTTCTGATTCTTCAGATACTGCTTCTGATTCCGAAGCAGTATCTGTCTGGTTTTCTGTATTTTTCACCGGTTCCTGCACATCGATGTCCGAATCAGTCTCTCCGGTTTCTTCCTGTTTATCCGCTACGGACTGGTCACCTGTCTCCCCGGCAGGTTCCACCGTCTCTTCTGCCTGACTGTCTTCGGATTCAATCAGAATCTCCTGCCCGCTTTCTGCCGGATTTTCAGCTGCCTGCTCTGATAAAACAGCTGTATCTGTTGTATTTACGGACGAATCAGCTGCCTGTACTGAAAAAGATCCCATTATCATTGTCAGGCTTAAAATAACTCCGGTCATTCTTTTCATGACCTTTTTTACATTCATAGTTCATTTCCTCCCTATTCTGTTACGGATGCAACTTTTATGTAGTTTCCCTGTGCATCCTGCCCGTAGTATGTAAGCTCTCCAGTATCTGCATTGAAAATTCCAATGTCGTATTTGCTCCTGCTTAAAATTTCATCCGAGAACTCAAGCAGATAGCAGTCTGCTCCATCCGGACATAATGCTGCAATCCTGCTGTCCACATTATCCGGATCAATTACGGAAGCAAACCAGTCAATTCCGGAATAGTCGATGCTGCCTGCCTGACCCAGCGCCTCTGACTTCGTCGAACTGAACAGCCCGCATGCCATTTCTCTGGATGCAGAGTTAAATGTACTGGAACTGTAACCGGACATACTGATTTCCGGATTGAAGAATAAAATCAGCTCTGCCGCCACTGAGGAATCTACGTCAATCATTCCCAGTCGCTCTAACTGCTCCTGTTTTGCCGGATACATTCCGGTCGGGGTATTTGGATGACCTTTGTAATAATAAACATACTCATCCCCGTAATAAAGCATTGTCAGTCTTGCATAGTTTTCAAATGTCTCTTCGTTGTATGCATAAGTACCTAAAAGCATCATGGATTTCTTATTCTGAATTTCGGATTCCGCAAAATATCCATCATTAAAATCATACAAGGCTTTAAAGGCATTTACGGTTCCCTCGCCTTTTGCCTGAAGATCCTGGAGCATTGTGTTAACATTTTTCACTGTCACATCTGCTTTGATCTTCTCGGCAAAAGCATTATTATCCCCGCTGGTGAACAGATTGTTTCGTGCTACCCACCATTCGGTTCCAGGTTCGCACGCAAGCACTGCGTACATACAGTCCCAACGCTTATGCCATCCCCATTCCGTTGCAACCTTTCCAGTCTCGTAGGCATCCTGTTTTGCACTCTTCCATTCATTAATCAGCTGCTGATGTTTTGCGGAAGGATCTGACACATTATAAGTCTTATTCATAATGTTGAATGTTCCGGAACCATCCGACATCATTGTAATTGTATATTGCTTATCCGGAATCCGGTTTGCATAAATCAGTGAATGAATCAGGGTACAGGTAATATCATTAATATACAGGTTAAACCTGGAATCCGGACTTACCTCATACAAATCCTTGACATACTGTGCATACATGCTGTAATTATATGTCTTCTGCATCTGTTCATCTGTAAGATAAGGCATTCCATAAACACCTTCCGGAAGCTGATCCCAGTTATACGCTGAAGGTCTGTCCAGCATTACAATCGTTGGAATTGTTTTTCCTGTCTCCGGAGAAGTGGTAATATCCCACAGGGACAGTGAAAAGTATACAACCGGGAAGGATGCGGAAACCGGTGCCAGGTTATATTCGTCTGCCTTTACGCCTGCGATCTGCTCTTCGGCTTCTATAATTTTCCCATTCTTTTTATAAGAAATTGAAACATAATACTTTCCGTAGTAGCCCACATTCATGTTGAATCCGGCGGATGATATACTGTTCAGATCCACTTCTTTCTTTACCTGACGGACAGTATTCCCCCGATATTTCATTGCTGCGGTTACTTCTATACTTGTAGCCTTTCCGGACTTTTTGAGCTGGTCAAGCTTATTCGGTCTTATATTAATTGATGTGGAATCTCCAATCTGTCCAATCTTCGTTCCCCATCCGGTTGTAATGTATGGATGGTCTGTCGAGCCGGGTGCTTTCGCGCCTTTTTCTACCATCTGAATTTCAATGGCTTCCATCCGTTTGGATAATCCTGTTGTTCCGGCAATCTCTCCATTTTTTGCCCAGTCAAGCCAGCCATAATCCTGCACGTGAACTCTGTAATACAGATCATATTGATCTGACACGGTTCCCGTCAGCCGGATCTGAAGCGCTTCCAGACGGAGTGATTTCCCAACACTTCCACTGACAGCTCCATTTTTCGTCCATTTATTTTCCCAGCCAAGATTCTGCACATGTGTACGGTATTCTACTTCTCCGGCAACATCCGCATTATTGATCTGAACTTTAATTGCTTCCAGGCGTTTTGCTTTTCCCTTTGTTCCGCTCATCGCCCCGTCGTTGACATAATTCTCCCAGCCGAGATCCTGTACATGAGACATATAGCGGATCATCATTTTCACATACGGTGTATCCGTTTTTCCAGGAGCCTTTTCTCCCTTTTTCACAAGCTGAATCTGAATTGCTTCCAGCCTGAGATTCAAACCGGAAGTTCCTGCGCTTTCTCCGTTTTTCGCCCAGTCAAGCCAGCCGTAATTCTGTGCATGGACTCTGTAATACACATCATACTGTTCGGCTATTTCTCCACTTAAGCGGATCTGTATAGCTTCCAGGCGAAGTGCTTTCCCTGTTGTCCCGCTCAGTGTTCCATTAGACTTCCATTCTTTTTCCCATCCGATATTCTGAATATGAGTCCGGTACTCTATATTTCCAGAAGGAGCTTCACTGTCCAGGCGAATCTTGATTCCTTCCAGGCGTCTGTATTTTCCAACTGTTCCACTGACTGCCCCATCTGCTGCTGAACTCTGCCATCCTGCCGTCTGAACATGGGTACTGTAGTTGACAAGCGGATGCACATAGGCATTTTCTGTAGTGCCTGGTGCCTTTCCTCCTTTATCGACAAGCTGGATCTGAATTGCTTCCAGACGTTTTGACTTTCCGGATGTTCCTGCATTTTCACCGTTCTTTGTCCATCCAAGCCAGCCATAGTCCTGCGCATGAACACGGTAGTAAACATCATACTGTTCGGCAGCCTCCCCGGTCAGCCGGATCTGAATTGCCTCCAGACGCTTTGCCTCACCTTCTGTTCCGCTCAAAGCGCCGTCTGCCTTCCATCCATTCTCCCATCCATACTTCTGAATATGAGAACGATACTGAATGCCGCCCGATACACCTTCCAGCTTAATTTCGATCGCTTCCATACGCTTGTACTCTCCGACCGTTCCGCCCAGAGCTCCGTCTGCTGCTTCTTTCAGCCAGCCTTTATCCTGTACATGCGTTCTGTATACTACATGTGCTCCCGCTGCTCTTTCAGTCTCCGCCGTTTTAGTCTGCTGTTCTTCCGGAGCTTCTGCTTTTGCAGCCTCTTCTGCTGTTTCCGGATTACTGTTCTCCTGCTCCTGAGTTTCCTCTGCAGCCGGCCTGGTCTCGTCTGAAGGCTGAGTCTCCGAAATCGTTTCTTCCTGAACATCGTCTTGCGACTCTGCCGGCAGTGCTTCCTCTCCGGAAGTCATATCCTGTGATTCTTCCGGCTCTTCCGAAGTTTCACTATTCAGACTGCTTCCTTCTTCTGTACCGTCCTGCTGCATGTCTTCCTGCATGGTATCTGTCTGAACTTCAGTCTGCCCATTCGGAGTTTCCCCGGCATAAACCGGGACAGATGACAAACACAGTGCTGCGCATAAAGATGCTGCAAGCATTCTCTTTAACTTTGTTCTAATCATTCCCTCATCTCTCCATTCCTAAGCAAAATTCCTGCTAACTTATTATAACGTACTTCTACCGGAACTACAAATCTTTCTGCGGCTTTATCCGGCCTTTTTTCAGATTTGGTTCCAGCCAGTTCTTCTGTGCATATTCCCAGAGCACAGAAGCGCCCTCACCCGTCCGCGCATTTCTTTTCATAATCTGGTCTATTGACACTTCGTGCTCTACCCATGCCTTCCCATCTGTAGCCGCATTGAGCATCATCGGCTGAAGATTGTCCATGGTCCGCGCAAATTTTGCTTCCGGTGTTTCTCTTGCCTCAAATTCCTTCCACAATTCCATCAGGTAATTACCCTGTTCCTCCGGAAGCAGCCCGAAGATCCGCTCAGCCGCTTTTTCTTCTCTTTCTTTCTGCGTCTTCTTGGCTTCTTCATCGTAGGCGTAGGTGTCTCCTGCATCAATTTCTACAATATCATGAATCAGAAGCATCGAAATCGTTCGGAGAACATCGATTTTTTCATTGGAATATCCGCTTAAGAGCAGTACCATAATCGCCATGTGCCATGCATGTTCTGCATCATTTTCTTTTCTCTCACCGTCCGTCAGATACGTCTGGCGTCCGATAAACTTTTCTTTGTCAATCTCTCTGATAAAATCAAACAGCTGATCTAATGCTTTATCCATCTTCGCTTCTCCCTGTCCAGTTCTCTCTGATTTGTGATCCGCACCACTTTGGATCCATACTTTCGCATCACACGTTGATACTCCATTTTTGCCTTCCCGCTTCTTCCCTGATAAAGAATCCAGAAAACAAATTCCAGATCCAGTTTCTCTGTACATCCTTCTGTGATGGAGGATCTCGTTTTTCCACGATACCTTCTTGCCCGTTTCCATGCCCGGTAAAGACAGACAAGTCTTGGAAAATCAAGGAAAAGAATGCGGTCCGCTTCCTGCATCCTGCGCTCGTATTCCATACTGTGATAGTTCCCGTCAATCACCCAGGAATCATGACTGTCAAGAAATTCCCTGACTATTTTCTGTTCCTCTTCTTTCGGACGTTCTATCCATCCGCGCAGCCAGTGAACCTTATCCAGATGAAGAAGCGGAAGCCTTCTCTTTTTGGCAATCCATGCCGCGATGGTAGATTTTCCGCAGCCGCTGTGTCCGATAACCGCTACCTTCAAGCTTTTTCCCTTCTTTCCTTTTCCATAGTTCTTCTTTTGCTACAGTATATTTTATCTGAAATTTCCCCTGATGTAAATGTCGGATCTTCATCGGATAGGGGAGATTTGACCCTCCCCTTCCACACCACGTAGCGTACCGTTCGGTACTACGCGGTTCAATAGTTTACACGTACTTTCAGATAGTGGGCAGTCATGGATGGATATCCAAGTCTGTCC
>NZ_NFLO01000017.1:0-79059 GCF_002160935.1 Drancourtella sp. An12
GCCGCAGCTTATCCTATGATGCACTGACAGCTCACGTAGCTATCGTGTTTACCAGATACATGTTACTCGCAATGGAACAGCGCCAAAATGAAGATCAGAGGACGCTTGGCGAATTGTTCTTTTTCCTTGTTGATGAAATGGCAGACATTACTTTTAGCAGATCACTAGGCATCCTGATGGATGCCTTAATGGCAAGTCTTCAGGAAATCTTAAAGCTCAGCGATGAGCAATTGACAGCTTTTACTGCTGATTTTGAAGCAAGACTACCGAAATATCTGCGTAACGCACTCCATCCAGAGTCTATAGGAGCATAAATCGCTATTTTGTTAGCTGAAATATTGAATTTTCAAGGTGCAAAGCCCATTTTAAGTATGGGAAGTCTTAGTAAGTGTTTTTTTCGGTGCGGAGCCAAGATATCGGAAAATTTCATTATAGCGTTTAGGTCCTTCGTATTGGAGATAATGAAGGATTAAAGGTTTCCATTTTCCCCAATCACTTTTAAAGTTACTTCTATTTCACTGGATACGATTTTCTTTTCTGTCATGTAGTCTCTTCCTTCCACTATGAACTGATTCTGCTTGATAAACATAGAAATATTATGCCATGTTTCTGTAAGATGGGCAAACATAAATAAAGATGTGAAAGTATTTTAGAAATGTTTTTGAAATAAGAAAATGAACTGCTATTCATGTGTGATAACAGCTCATTTTAACTCTCTGAACATTAACGAAGATATGCTTTTTCTGTAGAAGAACGGAATTTTATGTCCGTACGGACATGCGTGATTCGGTAAGGGATTTCCGGCTCACGGATGCGGGAGAGAAGAAGATCAGCAGCGATATACCCCATTTTGGCGCTTGGAATATCAATCGTGGTCAAATGTGGTTCTATGATTTTGGATTCCGTAGAGTTGTCAAAACCTGTAATGCATACATCATCCGGGACTTTTATGCTGTGTCTACGCAATGCACGAATAAGATCAATGGCTGTAAAATCATTTGCACATACGAATACTTCCGGTAGCTGGAGGGTTCTGCGTATTGTTTCATCAAGAATAAAGGCATCTGAAAAGACATTGTTTCCACAAAATTGTGTGGTACATGGAACGATCTGATTCTGCGAAAGTGCATCCATAAATCCCTGATATCGTTCGAAAAAGGAACGACAATGGCGATGGTTGCCAGCAAATGCAAATCTTTGAAAGCCTTTTTTAATCAGTGCGTCTGTCAGATTAAATACACTCAGACGATTTTCCATTAATAAAAAATCTGCATCAATCCGGGTAAAATCCATGTCATAGGTAGTATCAATAAAGAGCAGAGGAAGGTGAAGGGCACTCAACATTTTTGTATATTCAGGATCAAACATTTCCATACAAACAATTCCGGCTACTTTTGTTTTGTCAAAACCAAGAGGAAGCTGCAAGGTAGTTACCTCTTCTTCTCTGACAGGGAACATAGTAAGACGATAATTATTTTGACTGATTTTTTCCTGAAATGTATTCATAGCATAGGTTCCAAAGTGAGAACCATAAGGCATGTTTTGGGTGATTAAGGCAAGTTCCCCCGGTACTGTATTTCTGGACGTACTATCCTGAGGAATATAAACAAAGCGTTTATAACCCATTTCGGCTGCTTTTTCAAGAATTCGCTGGCGTGTTTCTTCGGCAAGAACGCCCGTGTTATTCAAAGCTTTCGAAACTGTGTTCCTGGAAAGGCCTAAACTATCCGCGATGTTTTGAATTGTGATTTTCTTTCCCATAATAAATACTCCGTTTGAATCAATTATGTTGTTACATTTACTGTAAAGGACTGTGCATAATTTGTCAAATGTAAAATTGTTGCATGAAAATAATACATTTAGCTTAAATGATGAAACTGCTTCATAAAAGTGTGCAAATGTAAAACGATAAAAACATGCAAATGTAAAAATAATGTTGACAATATGTACAAATAGTGCTACTTTTAGTGTAAGGTTTAGAGAGGCAATGCATAAAAAAGTCAATCGAAAATTGCAAAGAGTGCAAATGTAAACAAGGAGGAGTTGGTAAAATGACTATTTTTCGTAAAACGAAGACGGTATCTGTTGCGAAGCAGTCACCGCAGGAAAAGCTAAGATACGTAAAAAAGAACTGGCAATTGTATGTGTTTTTTCTTTTGCCAGGATTATTGCTCACTTTAATTTTCAAGTATGGTCCCATGGGAGGGATTCTGATTGCTTTTGAAGACTACAATGTCATCGAAGGAGTAATTGGAAGTCCGTGGGTGGGCTTTGAGTATTTTCGAAGGTTTCTATCCTCGCCTGATTTCATGAATTATCTGATGAATACATTGAAACTAAGTGTGTATGGTTTGTTATGGGGCTTCCCGATTCCGATTATTCTTGCCCTTCTATTGAATCAGATTCGAAGAGCAGGAATTCGAAAAAAAATACAGCTTTTAATTTACGCTCCTAACTTTATTTCTGTTATCGTACTTTGTGGTATGGTTCGGATGTTTCTTTCGCCGGTAGGACCGATCAACTCTCTGCTTGGAATCAGCACAAACTGGATGACGATGCCAGAAGCGTTTCGTACCATTTATATTGCAAGTGGTATCTGGCAGACAGCAGGATGGGCTTCCATTATGTATACAGCGGCATTGGCAAATGCAAGCAAGGATCTTGAGGAAGCAGCGATTGTGGACGGCGCGAATATTCTGCAGCAGATCCGTTATGTACAGCTTCCGGCAATTAAAAATATTATCGTAATCCAGTTTATTTTGCAGGCGGGAAATATTATGAGTATCGGATTTGAAAAAGCCTATGCACTTCAGACGGATATGAATCTTCCGGCTTCAGAAATTCTTTCTACTTATGTATATAGACTTGGTCTGTTAAATGGCGATTATGGATATTCTACAGCAGTCGGTCTTTTCAATTCGATTATCAATGTAATCCTGCTGATCTTTGTGAATTCAGTTGTAAAGAAATTAAATGACGGCGAAGGATTATAGGAAAGGAGAGTTTTATAATGGAAGAGACAAGAAGAAAAATGAAACTGGGAACATCCGATCGTATTATTCTTGGCGTCGGTTATACCTTGCTTGGTCTGTTTGTACTTGCGGTGTTTGTTCCTTTAGTATATGTGGTGCTTGCATCTTTTATGGATCCGAACGTATTGAATAACCAGGGAATCAGTTTCAATTTTAAAGATTGGACAATGGATGCCTACAGAAGAGTCTTGGAAAATAATATGATTTGGAGAGGGTTCGCAAATTCCTTTTTCTATTCATTGGCCTTTACCATAATTTCCGTGTTTGTTACTCTCCTTGCAGCTTATCCTATGTCAAGGAAAGAATTTGTAGGAAGAAAGTTTTTTAATGCGATTTTTGTCATTACCATGTTTTTCGGTGGTGGGATGATTCCGACTTTTATTCTGATTAATAATCTGCATATGGTGAATACAGTCTGGTCTATTCTGCTTCCGGGTGCATTCAGTGTATGGAATATGATTCTTGCACGTACATATTTCCAGTCCATTCCGACAGAATTAAGAGAAGCGTCTTCTTTGGACGGGGCAAATGAGATCCAGCATTTCTTTAAAATCATGATGCCGGTATGCAAGCCAATCATTGCCGTATTGGCATTGTGGTCCTTTGTAGGAATGTGGAACAGTTATTTTGATGCAATGATTTATTTGAACGATGCGGATATGCAGCCGTTACAGCTGGTACTGAGATCTATTCTTGTACAGAATACACCTCAGCCTGGTATGATTGCGGATATTCAGAGTACGGCAGAAATGGCAAAAGTAGCAGAGTTGCTGAAATACGCAACGATCGTTGTATCCAGTCTTCCATTGTTGATTATGTATCCGTTTTTTCAAAAATATTTTGATAAAGGAATCATGGTTGGTTCTGTAAAGGGTTAGGAGGCCAGAAAGTGATGAAAATGAACATAAGAAAACTGATAGGAGCAGGTTTGTCCGTGGTGTTAACATTTTCTTTAATTGGCTGCAGCAATGGCAGTGCACAGCGGGCAGAAGTAAATCCGGATACACCTGTAGAAGATGTGACGTTTCCGCTAAAAGAAGAAAAGGAGTTGTCATTTATTACCAGTGCACCGGCAACTACAACACAGGAACCAAATGATAAGCTTATCTTCAAGAGACTGGAAAAACAGACGAACGTTCATATAGACTGGACATGTTTTGTGGAAGATCAGTTTGCAGATAAAAAGAATCTGGCTTTGGCTCAGTTCGGAAATCTGCCGGACGGATTGTTTACAGCCGGAATGAACGATTATGATCTGCTCCGTTATGCGAAGCAGGGAATTATTATTCCGCTTGAAAATCTGATAGACAAGTATATGCCGAATCTTCAGGCGGTATTTGAAAAATATCCGGAATACCGGACCATGTGCACGGCGCCGGACGGACACATTTATGCATTTCCATGGATAGAGCAGCTGGGAGAGGGCAAGGAAGCCATTCAGGCCATCGGTGATATTCCATATATTAATAAAAAATGGCTTGATTTTCTTGGGCTTGAAATACCGACAACTGTTGACGAGCTGGAAAAGACATTAATTGCTTTCAGAGATAATGCAGATGACCTGAAGAAAGAATTTGAAATTGAAGGAGATGTTATCCCCATGTCCTTTATCATCAATAATGGAGATCAGGATCCGGCTATCTTGATTAACGGTTTTGGAGAAGGGTATGGAGACACAGGAGATCATTTTGCTGTGACAGATGAAGGCGAAGTCATCTATACGACAGTCCAGGAAGGGTACAAGGAAGGAATTGAATGGCTCCATTCGCTTGTAGAAGAAAATCTGGTTGATCCGGAGGCATTTACACAGGAATGGTCAACTTATGTAGCAAAAGGAAAGAACCACAGATACGGACTTTGCTTTACATGGGATATTGCAAATGTAGATAATTATGAAGATTATGTGATGCTTCCGGCACTTGCCGGACCAGATGGACTGGTTAATATTACAAGACAGAACAACAGTGAAACAAGTGGTTTTGACCGGGGACGGTGTGTGTTGACTACAAGCTGCAGAGATACGGCGCTTGCGGCTGCCTGGATTGATCAGATGTATGCGCCTTTACAGTCACCTCAGAATAACTGGGGAACATATGGCGAAAAGGATGCCGATAATATTTTTGAAATGAGTACGAACTTAGAAGGCGAAAAAATGTTGAAACATCTTGATCTGGGTGATGCTTCACCGGTGGAAGTAAGGCAGGCACAGTCAGTGAACGGACCTCTGGCGGTACTGAATGATTACTATGATGTATATGTAACGCAGCCGGCTGATGCAAAATGGCGTCTTGATAATATGCATGAAACATACCTGAAAGATATGAACAGTAAATATGTTTATCCAAATGTATTTATGAGTATAGACGATACAAACAGAGTATCTCAATTGGATACAGATATTAAAAAATATGTGGAGCAGAAAAAGGCTGACTGGATACTGAATGGTGGAATTGAAGAAGAGTGGGAAGGGTATCTGAAAAAGTTGGAAGATTATGGTTTATCCGAATATCTGAAGATTAAACAGAAATACTTTGACAGCTATCAGGAGAGTCTGGCGCAGCAGGAGACAGAAGACGGGCAGACAGGAGGAAACTAATGTACAGTGAAAAACTGAAACTTGCAAGACTATACGAAGAAGAAGCTTTACAGAAAAATGAAATGATCCATAAGCCGATATTTCATCTGGCACCTCTTACCGGATGGATGAATGATCCAAATGGATTATCTGCTTATAATGGGAAATATCATTTGTTTTATCAGTATAATCCATATGATATTAAATGGGACTCCATGCACTGGGGACACGCTCAGACAAAAGATTTTGTAAAGTGGGAGTATCTTCCGGCTGCATTAGCACCGGATGAAGAGTACGATGGAGATGGAGTGTTTTCCGGAAGTGCGTTGGAAAAGGATGGAAAGCATATTCTTATGTATACCTCTGTGCAGGAGACAGAGCTTCCGGACGGGACCAAAGCGGTACGTCAGACGCAGAGTATCGCAGTGGGAGATGGAGAGAATTATGTCAAGTCTGCGCATAATCCGGTGATTAAAGGAAATGATCTTCCACCTGAATGTAGCAGGGTGGATTTCCGTGATCCGAAGATCTGGGAAGAAGATGGAAAGTTTTACTGTATAGTCGGTAATCGTCATGAAGATGGAAGTGGTCAGATTCTGTTATTTGTTTCAGATGATGTTGAACATTGGAAATTTAAAAGTGTTGTGGATCGTTGCGAAAACAGATATGGAAAAATGTGGGAGTGTCCGGATTTGTTCCCGGTAGAAGACAAGTATGTTCTGATTGTTTCTCCTCAGGATATGACAGCAGAAGGGCTGGAATTTCATAATGGAAATGGCACGGTGATGCTTACGGGAACATTTGCCAAAGAGTCTGGAAAGTTTTCAAGAGAATGTGTAAGAGCAGTTGATTATGGGCTGGATTTCTATGCACCACAGACAATGGAAACACCGGATGGACGCAGAGTAATGATTGCCTGGATGAAATCCTGGGACGTTCCTCTACATGTAGAAGGTGAAAAATGGAATGGCATGATGACATTCCCGAGAGAATTACAGATGAGAGACGGTTGGGTCGTACAAAATCCGGTGAAGGAACTGGAAAATTACAGACAAAATCAAGTTGTCCATAAAGATGTAGTATTGACGGATGATGAGGAAAGTATGGAATTACCTGGGGTAAAAGGAAGAACGCTTGATATGACTGTTGATGTCAGATCAGGAGATTATGAAAGTTTTGAAATCCGTCTTGCACAGAATGATCGCTGTTACAGTTCTATCAGATATGACAAAAAGCATTCTATCCTGACTTTTGACCGTACATATTCGGGAAATTGCAGAGATTATATCAGCAGCAGAAATCTGAAGGTGAAAGATCAGGGCGGTAAACTTCGAATCAGGATTTTGTTGGATTTATATTCAGCGGAAATTTTTGTAAATGATGGGGAACAGGCGTGCAGTTCTTTGATTATGACAGAAGTTTCAGCAGAGTGTATTACATTTTGTTCGGAAGGAACTGTACGGTTTGATGTCAATAAATATGATATTGTTTTATAAAATAAGTTAAAAAAAATCGAAATGATGTTGCTGGGTCATCATTTCGATTTTTTATTTGAGATTGTATTCTTTCAGACAATTTAATATAATTGACATCGAAGAAATATGAGAAGGAGGAAGAAGACATGTATGATATCGGAGATCTGTTTGACAAACAAAGCACGGTTGGCGCCAGGCTGGAGGCCGTACTTGAGGAAAGAGGATACACAAAAGTAAAATTCTGCAGTACAGCAAAGATCTCTCGTCCGACCCTGGATAAACTATTATCAGGTAGTATCACGAGCCGGACGAATTATGAAAAGCATATGACGAAAGTCCTCGAAACTTTGAACATGACTCCGGACATGCTGATAGGAAGGATCCAAACTCAAAGAGTTCATAATCAGGTGAGGACTTTGAGAAACCAGATGAGAATGAAGGAAAAGGAGCTGGCAGAATATATTGGGGTGCCGATAGAGCGGATTAGAGAGATTGAGGCAGGAGAAGAGGCAACACTGGCGGAGCTTCGCGATATTGCGGTTGTTCTGGATACCAGTGTCAGAAATATTCTGGAAAAGAATTATTTCCCATTACAAAATACATTCTGGGGTCATGTTGGAATCCAACCGTTGGAATCAGATAGATTCCTCTGGTATCCAATCACAGCAGACACAAGAAAAATCATTTGGCAGGAAATGGAAGAAAAGTATCAGGTCATTCCATGCATGAATAACAAAGTACTGCTGTTAAATATGGATAAAATCGCAGAAATTGTTTTACTGGACGATGCAAGTGATCAGCCTTCATTTGCAAACTGGGATCCGCAAGTGGATTGTGGGGGAACCCCTCTTGTATTTTATGAAGCACTGGATGATTATTTAATGTATCAAGAAATGGGTGAAGAGCCGCCTGAAGACATCATATCCGGAAAATTGAAGATCTGCCTGGAAAACTTTCGGAAGAAATGGGGAGACGATGAAATTTATTATCGTGATGAACTTCAGATTTATTGCCCAAACGGAAAGGTAAAACAAAGAGATATCTGTTTAGGTGAAAATGAAAATATAAGCACTAATATCTTTCATATTTATGCCTTTGGAGGAGATGTGGTTGACGAAAAATTTTTCTATGGTGAGGACTTAAATGGAGCAGAGTGCTTTTTTAATATTGAAAACATTTCTATGATCGAAGTTTCTCTTGTAAAAATGGAGGAGGCATTGGAGCAATCGGTAGAAATGTCATAGTAGACTCAAAAGACAGTAAGACCTACAGCAAATAATAAATAATCGGAGGAAGTTACGCGAGATGAAAAAGATATTTATTAGTTACAGTTCCGAAAATCAAAGGCTTGTCGAAGCTTTTACAAAGTTCCTTCAACTTGGAATGGGGATGAATAAAAGCGATATTTTCTGCACAGCTTACCCGGATATGCTGGAAACCGGATACAGTTTTATTGAAAAATTCGGAAAAATCTGCAGGAGTGTGAAACAGTTATTTCTATTATTACAGAAGAATATTTAGAAAGTGCATTCTGTCTTGTGGAAATGGGTGCAGCATGGGCAATGAGCAAGCATTACTTCCCTCTGGTAACAGTGCCATATGACCGATTAAATAAAACTCCTCTTATGGGAATGCAGATGCGCAAATTGATCAATATAGACGATTTAAGTGTGATATATGATGAACTGCATCGATGTGGTGTGCTGGAGGAATATCAGACAGCAGAGTTTCATAAGCAGGCGAAAGATTATGTTAAACAGGCGAAAAAGATAGTGGAGGGCGACTACCAGATCGAGAAAGACGAAGAAGGGTATTATGAAACAGAGATTTCTTGCGTGAGAAAAGTAGCCCAGAAGCAGTTTCGATGCTATGGAATCAAAGGACATATTGCGGATCCGCCGGATGGGGAGAATGCAAAAAGCGACTGGCTTTTTTACAGGATCGACCAATTTCCGCCTTTGGAGGCAGGGGATCGGGTCAGATTTAAAACATCAAAATCAAAAATCAATGCTTTTCCTGATTTAGGACGTGCCAGAAATATTTATCCGGATGATTTGATGAAACCGGATTAGCAGACAGTATTGGAGGGACCTCAATGATATTCAAAGTACAGAAAATAGAGGAAGATATAGATTTTGGCTGTGAAGAGCGAATGGATGATGAGCCTGTTATGGCTGTTGTGACATTGCAGGATGAGGCAGGAGCAGAAAAGAGAGTCAAGATGCCGGATCAGCTTTTGTATGATCGTGAAATCAATGAGGGAGATCAGGTGATCTTTGATGAAAATGGAAAACTGCAGAAGCGGATTCGAGGTGACTGGACTGAAAGATGCAAGAAAGCGAATGTGAATACAGAGGAATTTGTCTCAAAAATGGAAGCCCTGAAAGCGGGAAAGAAAGTAAATTGGATCTGTCCTTTCTGTGGCGGCAATGTGACTCTGCTGGAACAGGAAAGTTCACACACAGTGATCGGTTGTGATTCCTGTGATATGCGGATTCAGTTGGAGAATCACTGATTACGGGAACAAACAGAAGAAAAAGCTGTAAAATTTTACGTTGAATTTTACGGCTTTTTTCGTATAATAAAGATAACAGAAACAATAGAAATCGAAGGAAGGAGCTGAACGATATGCCAAACATTTTGCCGGTATCTGATTTGAGAAATTATAATGAAGTTCTGAAGAATTGTCGTAAAGGAGAGCCTGTATATCTTACTAAGAATGGCAGGGGGCGCTATGTGGTCATGGATATTGAAGATTTTGAGCGTGATCATGCAGAGAAGAAGCTCTGGATGAAGCTGCAGGAAGCGGAAGAAGCAGTGAAAGATGGAGAAGGATGGCTTGATCTGGATGAACTAAAAGCACATATGGGGGAGTAAGATGTTAAAGTTGCGGATTAATCCGATTGTTGCAAAGGATTTGAAAGATATCCGGGATTATATTGCAGAAGATAATGAAGAGTATGCTGCAAAGACTATAAACGAGATTTATGGTAAATTTGAGAATCTCCAGATGTTTCCGGGAATAGGTACAAATCTTTCTAAACGAGTCAGCTTTCGGACAGATTATAAATATGCGATATGGGAAGATTATGTGATTATCTATAAAGTAAGTAGCGAATATGTAGAGATTTATCGTGTAATTAACCGATATCAGGACATTACAAGTATCTTTGATTCATAAACTAATAGAGTTGTGCGAGATGAGTATGACATCAGTGAGTGAGATTATTGAGCTTCAATCATTGTACTAAAGGAAGGAGTAGAAATGGAAATGTCCAAAAGAGACTGGAAACTTTTTCGAGAAAAATTACCTGGCTGGCAGGAGAATTATATGGCCCGTCTGATCAAGGAATATATTAGCTTGCTAAGCGCAGAGGATAAAAATGCGTCCGATAAATTTTGGGAGCTTGAGAAGAAGATTAAAACCGACAGACGTCACCCGGGAGTAATTCTGAATATGGAACAATCCAAAGCCATATATGATATTATCAGTCTTGTTAGATTTGGAGTGATTTCTTTCGATGATCTGGCAGATTTCAGTGAAGACTTACAGCAGGAAGTAAAGTTGATCCTGAACAGACAGATTATGGAAGAATAGATCGAGGCACAGAAAGAAGTGATAAGATTTTGGTGTGGAGGTACTTATGAAAAATCATAAAGTTGTCGACGGCCATCTCCTTCAAACCAATAAGAAATATTCCCATCTGAAGCTGAAGCAAAAGAACCGGATTGCGGAATGGATGTATCAGGAAACGAAGGAGTATTATGAAAAGCAGTATGTGTTTCCAGATGAAGCACATCTGGATGATGTCGTGAAGAAGGTTTACGATAGAATTGAGCAGGCGGAAATCTGGATTCCATATGAAGAGGTGCGGCATCATTACAAAAAGAAGCGTTCGGATCTGAACAGCCGGGTGCGGAGGGAGCTGAATGTTGGTGAAGAAAAGTACAAAGAGAAAGCCTGCTTTATGAATCTGTGCATGATTCAGGATGAGCAGGGAAATGTTCTGGCTCTTGACAAGATGAATGACAGCTATACCGGGACGACGTTTCCGGGCGGGCATGTAGAGCCGGGAGAACCTTTTCGCGAAGCAGTGATCCGGGAAGTCCGGGAGGAAACAGGCCTTGTGATCCAAAATCCCGAGCTTTGCGGCATCTATCACTGGAATAAAGCGCACACACACAATATGATTTTTCTGTATCAGACGAAAGAGTTTTCCGGGGAACTGCAAAGTTCAGATGAGGGCCAGGTATATTGGATTTCTATGGAGGAGTTTATGGAAAAAGAACTTGCCAAAGGAATGAAAGAAGTAATGGAGATCATGATGAATCCGAACCTGCAGGAATGTTATATGCGTCTGGAAAAGGGAGTGTATCAGGGAACGTTGTGTTAAAAGAAGTCTGCGACGCAGTCAGGAATATAAACAGTAATCAGGCGGTATGGCCCGGTATTAAGGGCCGTACCGCCATTTCTCTATAATATCCAATTCCCAATCCCGTCATACATTATAAAGAATAGGAAAATATCAGGATGTGAATGAATATGGAAAACTATGTAAGAGCATCACTGGAAACGCATTTATTTTTCGGAAGAATCATGAAGGAACATGCGTTGTTTCTTCAGGCGGGCTTCCCGGCCGGGGAAACGGGATACAGAAGCAAAGCAAGCTGGTACCGGGACGAATTTGAAAAGGTACTGTAGCAGACCGTACGGTTTTCGGACGGCATGGTAGGAAAGGATGTGCTTTGTTCAGGAGAAGTGTTTACGGAATACACGGTTATGGCGGAGCAGCAGACAGGAAGACTTACGAAGATTCCGATCGATGTCCGGATCACACAGGCGGAAGAAAATCTGCAGGCGGGAAGAGAAGCATGCAAGGACGAAAGAATGGCCAGGCGGATCCGCCAGCTGAATCATCATGTTCTGCACCTGCTTGGCGGGCTGATTGAGTTTAAAAAGCAGATATTGCAGGAAGTGACCTGCTGCAGATTGTTCACGGCCAACTATCCGTTGCTGATCGAGCATATCATCCGGGAGGCGGAATTATATCAGAAGATGATTGCTTCCCTGGAGGATGGAACCTGCAAATCGGTGGAACGGATGGCTGAGACAGAGCGGTTCTGGAATCAGATCATGATGGAACATGCGTTGTTTATCCGCGGCCTGCTTGATCCGACGGAGGGCGAACTGATCGAAACGGCAGATTCCTTTGCCGGTGATTATCAGAGACTTCTGGAGGAGGCAAGGCAGAAGGATTGCAGAGCCATGAACGGGCCGACGAGGAAAACACTGGAAACGACAAAGAAGTACCGTGATTTTAAGGCAGCGGGGACAAAGGGAATAACCGGATGCGAGATTCGCTCCATCATTCTTCCGCTGTTGGCAGACCATGTGCTCCGGGAGGCAAACCACTATCTCCGGCTTTTGAAGCAGAAGGGAGAGTAATCCATGCAGCTGTGCCAGTACCCTTGTCAGAACCAGGTTCGCCGTTTTACGCTGGAAGCGATTCAGATTCCAATCGTATACAATTCGTACGGCGATTATGACCCGAATGGACTGTTATACGTGCTGGAAAGTATTCAGCAGCAAAATTCACGGCGATCCTGCAACACCCGTATGGAAAGCATATTCCGGGGACAGGGTCATTTTCCAGACGATGATGCCGGCGGATAAGCCGCGAAATGTATCACTTGCCATTCACGGACATTTGTGGAGGGAACAGCCTGACGATGCCTTATCCAGAGAGATTCCGATTCAGGGAGGAATCAGCATCGGGAACCGGTTTGATATGGAACTGAAAGACGGAGCTTCCTGTCCGGGCGACTATCTGTACCGGTCAGGAAGTTTTGGATGGGATGTGGAATCCGGGATGTGGGGAATCTTTAGGGTAATGAAACAGTCGCTTCGGTGCAAATGCAAAGAAGTAGGCGGAAAACTGCCATTTCATTTCGGTGGGAATAAAACATCTCTTATGATACAGTCAATAAAAAAGCAGAAAAAGAAAGAAAAGCATAGGGGCAGATAACATGCCCCTATCTTTGTTAACTATTTTTTTACATGCCCATCATCTGAGACATGATACATACTCCTGATGCTCCGTGCTTCAACACAGTTTGTATTTGTTCCGGATCCAGACGGATCCCGCCGATGGCGTATATCGGGATCGGCGAGCGGTCACAGATCTGTTTCAGAAAATCGAGACCTCGCGGTGGAAGTCCTTTTTTGCAGTCGGTAGCAAAAATATGTCCTGCCGTTGCATAGGATGCTCCAAGAGCGGTAGCTTCTTCTGCCTCTTCTGTAGAATGGATCGAAACGCCGATCCGCATCCCCGTAAGACGGCCGGCGCCTTTTTCTTTCAGCTCCTTCAGTTTCCAGAGCGGTAAATGAAGGATATCCGTGTCTGCAGCGTCTGCAGCTTCAGGATAGAAGTGAGGGATCATCGTGACCTGATGCCGGTCACAGATTTTTTTTACAGCCAGGGAAAGATTCAGGTAGTCTTTGACCGGAAGATCTTTTTCTCTGAGAAGAAAAGCACGAGGCTGAAAACTGCAGATTCGTTCTACCTGATCCAGATATGGAAGCCGTGTCAGATGGCGGTTAGAGACGGCAATCACTTTTGAAAAATCAATTTCGTTGTACATGATTTTATTTCCTGTTCCTTTTGTATCTGATATCTTGTTTTTCAGCGTAAAACAAAGCTGAAACCACATTTGACCGGGCAGCGGTCATGCCTCATTCAAAGGCTCTATTTTTGACTCACTCCTGTAACCGGGGAGGAGGCGCTGGACCCTTTTTCGATTACCCGTCCCATGCCGGAAAGGTATGCAGTACGTCCTGCTTCGATTGCTTTGCGGAAAGCGCCTGCCATTGCGGGAATGTCCCCTGCTGTAGCGATAGCGGTATTGGACATGACTGCGGCGGCACCCATTTCCATGGCTTCACATGCATGGGAAGGTCGGCCGATACCGGCATCGACGATAATAGGCAGATCGATTTCATCGATGAGAATCTGGATAAATTCTTTTGTGCAGATTCCTTTATTGGATCCAATCGGGGCACCGAGAGGCATAACACATGCGGCGCCGGCATTGACCAGATCTCTGGCGGCATTGAGATCCGGATACATATACGGCATAACGATAAATCCTTCGTTTGCAAGAATCTCGGTTGCCTTGATCGTCTCATAGTTGTCCGGAAGAAGGTATTTGGAATCCGGAATCACTTCAAGTTTGACAAAATCACTATGGCAGATTTCCCGCGACAGCCGGGCAATGCGGATTGCTTCTTCTGCGGTTTTTGATCCGGATGTATTTGGAAGAAGTGTCACACCTTCCGGAATATAGTCAAGTATATTTGCCGAACTGTCCTGATTTGTACGGCGCAGTGCAAGTGTGATGATCTGGGCCCCTGCGTTCTCAACAGCTGCCTTAATCAGTTCAAGGGAATATTTCCCTGATCCAAGTATGAAACGTGACTGGAATTCATGTCCTCCCAGACAAAATGTGTCTTTTGTTAAATCGATCATTGTTTTTCTCCTTTATAAAATAGTGTTTGAAATCTGTTTTCTCATAGACGGTCTCCGGCTGTTCCGTTTATGATCAGATCTGCAGCCAGATTCGCCTGGTGAGCGGCGCAAAGTGCCACCCTGGGGGCCATCAGGCCCGGGCCTTTGCGTGAATCGCTGACCCCGTCCCCGCACAAGTAGAAACGGCTGGTGATTTTCTTTGAAAGAATCGTATTGCTGTTTCCGTATCCGGCCATTCCGGAAGCGCTGATTATGATCAGATCCCGGTAATTTTCCAGAATACCGTTTACAAGCATGGCCTTATTTTCCGGGACATCAAAGGCTTCGCACAGGATGGTGTCTTCTTTAAAAAGTGAAGCGACATTTTCATCAGAGACCCGGACGCAGTCTGTCCGGATATCCAGATAAGGATTGATCTCCAGCAGCTGTTCTTTTAAAGCATCCGTTTTGAACATACCTACATGACGCATCAGGTACTGCTGCCGGTTCAGATTGGTCAGATCTACCCGGTCAAAATCGATCAGATGAAGGTGCCCTGTTCCGATTCTTGCAAGGGAAAAAGCAATATTGGAACCCAGGCCGCCAAGACCTGCTATGGCGACTCTTCCACGGTTCAGCTTTTCCTGTATAGCTGCTGTGTGGCGTTCACAAAGTGCCTCCTGTATCTCTCTTTCGGTAAATCTCATATCAGCCCCCTCCTACAAAACTTACAATCTCGAGTACATCCCCGCTGTGGAGTAAAGTTTCCTTATAACAGCTTTTGGGAATGATCTCACCGTTTTTTTCAACAGCGATCCGGTTTGTCTGGTAGCCTTCCTGCTCCAGATAAACCAGCAGTGTGGTTGGTTCTTCTAACGGTTTGTCCTCTCCATTTATCCGGACCATCGCTTCCTCCTTCCCGGATGAACAGGATAGAGTGCGCTGCAGAATCTGTATGGATAAAGACACGGAAGGAATCAAATGTCATTCTGCAATAAAAAAGGAGTCCACAAAGAATTACACCCGTGGTGGTGCACCCCTTCATGAACTCCTGTTCACTCTATCGTTATCCGTATTCTTTTTATAATTACACTAAATAGTATACCATGAAAAAATTCTCTGTCAATTATTCAGAGAATTTTTTCATTTACTCTCATTTACAGGATCAAAGCAGCCGGATATAATAAAATCAACAGTCGAAAGAAATGTATTACCGGCTGCAGCCGGCATATGTGAAAAAACTAAATTTATAAATCATAAAAAGGGGAAAACTTATATGCGTTCTGAAAAAGAAATGCTCTCATTGATTGAAGAAATTGCACTGGAGGATGAGAATATCCGGGCAGCTTATTTAGAAGGATCCAGGGTGAATCCAAATGTTACCAAAGATTTATTTCAGGATTACGATGTGGTATACATCGTGGAAACAACCAGGCCATACCGCGAAAACAAGGAACGGATTATGTAGAAATCGTTTTATACAGGAAATCAGGGCATTCAACCGATGGTAGAGTGCAAAAATAGCGGTTTTGTGTTATCCTTTCTTCAGAGAGAGGGGGCAGAAGTTATGGTGAACCTGAATCAAACTGGAAAATTTATAGCAGAATGTAGAAAGAAAAAGCAGCTGACACAGAAGCAGCTGGGAGAGAAACTCCATGTAACGGACCGTGCTGTTTCCAAATGGGAAAATGGAAAGGCGTTTCCGGACGTCCATATTATGGAAGACCTGTGCAGGGAGCTGGATATCAGTGTGAGCGAGCTGCTGGCGGGCAAGCGGATCGAAACGGAGCAGTATCAGAAAGAGACGGAGAAACTGCTGATGACGGCGGTCGGCAGGTCTCAGCTGTATGGATTTCAGATTATCATTTACATTTTAATGTTTTCTTTTATTACAGCCTTCCAGCTACTCCTTGTCCTGAAAGGTGACGGCGAGTGGCTGCCGCCGACGAGAGAGATGATTTTATGCGGGCTGGTCTGTGTGGGTACGTTTGCCTGTGCGGTCTATCTGGACAAGAAGATTCCAGAGAGAATGTTTCGGATGTCCAGTCCGGTTATACAGGGGATTGTGGGAGGCGTTTATTTTCTTTTGTTAACGCTGTTTGATTATCAGAGTTACGGGGGATTAGAGGGAATGGAATCAGGGGAACAGATTTTTCTCATTCTCTTTTTCATTGTGGGATTCGTTTTTACAGTGTTTTTTTGGGCCGCAGCTGGATCTGAAAGAAAAGATAAATAAGGAGTCTGCACTTTTCTGAGAAAATACTTTAAAGTGATGAAATCATGCACAAATTGCAAGGATGAAGAGAAAATATTTTATTCATGTTTGACAAAAAAACAGAATGCACTCGGTTTTCCTATTGACAATCTGTTTAAAAGAGCTATAATAAAACAAAATTAAAAAGCCAATGCGAAGAACAGGACAGGACTTCCTGTGTACCAATGCTTTCAGAGAGTTTCCGGCTGGTGTGAGGAAACAGCATGACGAGGAAGCCATCCCCTGCAAGCAGTCGGGGTGAAAAGTGAGTGAGTAGCCCGGACCGGAGTTCCACCGTTAGAGGGAAAGCTGTTAATCCGTACGATCAGTCCGGACGACAGTACAGAGTGACCGGACGTTGTCCGGTAAGCAGAAGTGGTAACGCGGAGAAGAGAAGTTTCGTCTTCTGACAGAGCAATCTGTCAGAGGGCGTTTTTTTATTTGACAGGAAACTTTGTTCTTTACCGCTGCGCTTGATTCGCAGGTCGGAACCCTCCAAAAGGGAAGGAACCGGTCGTTTGGCCTGATAGAAAAGGAGAGTGGAAAATCATGAACTCATTGGTAATTGTTTTAGCGGCGGCGGTCTGTCTGATTGCGGCATATGCGCTGTACGGACGCTGGCTTGCCAGGAAATGGGGAATCGACCCGAAGGCGAAGACCCCGGCGGTTCTGCATAATGACGGGCAGGACTATGTTCCGACAGATGGGTGGACCGTCTTTGCCCATCAGTTTTCTTCCATCGCAGGTGCAGGACCTGTAACCGGGGCCATTCAGGCTGCAGCATTTGGGTGGCTTCCGGTGCTGCTCTGGATTCTCATCGGAGGAATCTTCTTTGGAGCTGTCACGGACTTTGGTGCACTTTATGCGAGCGTAAAAAATGATGGAAAATCCATGGGGCTGCTGATTGAGAAGTATATTGGAAAGACGGGACGGAAGCTGTTTCTTGGATTCTGCTGGCTGTTCTGTTTGATCGTGATCGCGGCATTTGCGGACATGGTAGCGGATACATTCAATGCCTATGTTGTGACGGACGGAGTGAGGACACTTTCTGAGAATGCCACTGTAAACGGAGCGGCGGGAAGTATTTCTCTGTTTTTCATCCTGTTTGCGGTGATCTTTGGAGTGAGCCAGCATAAGCTGAAACTGACCGGATGGAAAGAAGTGGTCTTTGGACTGGTCTGCACAGTGCTTGCATTTGTATTTGGAATGAATTTCCCGGTGATTCTTGGGAAAGAAATGTGGGTATATATCGCATTCCTTTACATCTTTCTGGCGGCAGTGCTTCCGATGTGGTTTGTCATGCAGCCAAGAGACTACATGTCCACCTTTATGTTTATCGGAATGATCGCCGGAGCGGTGCTGGGTCTGGTGTTTGCTCATCCGTCCATGAATCTTCCGGCATTTACCGGGTTTCAGAATGAGAATCTCGGAACGCTGTTCCCGATTCTGTTTGTAACGGTTGCCTGCGGTGCAGTATCCGGATTTCACAGCCTGGTTTCTTCCGGTACCTCATCCAAGACGGTTTCCAATGAGAAGGATATGCTGAAAGTCGGATACGGGGCAATGGTCCTGGAAAGTCTGCTGGCAGTTATCGCTCTTTGTGTTGCCGGTGCGGCGGCAGGAGCAGACGGGACAGCAGCGGCCGGCACGCCGTTCCAGATTTTTTCCTCAGGAGTGGCCGGATTCCTTGAGATGTTCGGCATTCCGGTCTATGTGGCGCAGAGTTTCATGACTATGTGTGTATCAGCGCTTGCGTTTACAACGCTGGATTCTGTTGCGCGGATCGGACGGATGTCGTTCCAGGAGCTGTTCAGTGTGGATGATATGGAGCATGCGGAGGGATGGAGAAAGGTACTCTGCAATAAATATTTCGCAACGGTGATTACCCTGGTATTTGGCTATATTCTGACTCGGGTCGGCTATTCGAATATCTGGCCGTTGTTTGGAAGCGCCAATCAGCTGCTGAGCGCTCTCGTACTGATTACACTGTGTGTATTTCTGAAAGTGACAGGTCGAGAACTCAGGACACTGGTACCTCCATTTGTGATTATGCTGGTTGTCACATTTACCGCCCTTGTGCAGAGATTCATCTCGCTGGTCAAGGCATTTTCTGACGGAAAAGGCGTATTTATGGTCGAGGGACTACAGCTGATCGTTGCGGTTCTCCTGATGATCCTTGGCGTGACCATCGTTGTAACTTCGGGAAAGGAACTGCTCAGAAAGAGAGCATCAAAATCATCGGCCGTATCGGCTTAAATCCAGAAAAAAGGTCGGAATCATCAATGAAAGAGGATTCCGATCTTTTTTTCTGGAAAGAAACAGAAAGAACGCCGCTTTATTCGCCTGAAATGTGATATACTGGACAGAATGAGGAGTTCATAACATTTTGTGATAAGGAGAGGAAGAATATGAAAAGGAAAAAGCTTCCGTTTGGCTATGATGATCCTTCCTGTCCGGAAAGGACTTTGGGGGCGACGGACCGGTACCTGACAAGGAACGGAAGGCCGTGGATTCCTGTAATGGGAGAGTTTCATTTTTCCAGGTTCCGAAGCGAATTCTGGGAAGAAGAAATTGAAAAAATGAAAGCCGGAGAAGTACAGATTCTGGCTACATATGTGTTCTGGATTCACCATGAGGAAAAGGAAGGAGAATGGAATTTTGAAGGGCAAAGGAACCTTCGGGAATTTCTGGGAATCTGCCGGAAGTGTGAAATGCCGGTGTTTCTGCGGATTGGTCCATGGAGTCATGGCGAGTGCAGGAATGGAGGATTCCCGGACTGGCTGATTCAGAAAGAGGGAATCGAAGTGCGGACAGATCAGCCGCTTTACCTGTCTTATGTGAAGCGGTTTTTCGAGAAAATTTACGGGCAGACGGACGGTTTTCTCTGGAAACAGGGAGGGCCGGTGCTTGGTATTCAGGTGGAAAATGAATACGGACACTGTGGAGGTCTGACCGGAGAGGCTGGAGTCCGGCATATGAAGACGATCAAACAGCTGGCAAAAGAAGCCGGGTTCCGTGTGCCGTATTATACGGCTACAGGATGGGGCGGAGCGATTGTCCCGGAAGGGGAGATGCTTCCTGTCCTGGGAGGATACTGCGATGCACCATGGGAACAGCACATACATGAGATGCCGTTGAATGCGAATTATCTGTTTTCTCACAATAAGGATGATGGAAGTATTGGCAGTGACCTGCAAAAGGAGCGGGAACAGGAATTTACTTATGACACGGAGAAATATCCATATTTTACAGCAGAGCTGGGCGGAGGCGTGCAGGTAACGATGCACCGGCGTCCTGTGGTGGACAAAAAAGACACGTGTGCAATGGTGATCTGCAAGCTTGGAAGCGGAGCTAATCTTCTGGGATATTATATGTACCATGGAGGGACAAATCCAAAGGGAAGGTACAGTACGCTTCAGGAGTCAAAAGATACTGGTTATTTAAATGATCTTCCGGTATATTCCTATGATTTCCAGGCACCGGTCGGAGAGTATGGAAGGATTCATGATGTGTTTTATCACCTTCGGCCGTATCATCTGATGCTGAAAGAGTTCGGAAGCATGATGGCGGAAACAGAGTTCATTCTGCCGGAGTGGAGTGCCGGACGTCCTGAGGATCTGACAAGTGTCCGCGCTGCGCTGCGCCATGATGAGAAAACAGGATCCGGTTTTCTGTTCTGGAACCAGTATCAGAGACATGCTGTCCTGGAAGAACATCCGGGAGAAAAAATCGTAGTGGAGACAGAAGGAAAGAAAATTTCATTCCCGGCAATGGATCTGGAGAATGGAACATATGGATGCTGTCCTTATCATCTGTCATGGGGCAGTCTGCTTGTCGAGACTTCCAATGCACAGCTTCTTTGTACGTTGGGAGAGAGGCTGGTATTCTTTGCAGATGATGTAAGCAAGGTTCGGCATCAGATACGGGGAGATGAGTCGAAAATCATAACGTTGTCCCGGGAGCAGGCGGAACATGCCTGGAAAATAAACGGGAAATTGTATCTGGCGGAAGGTTGTATCTGCCGGGCGGGAGACAAGTACGATCTGCTCACATACAGTCCGGATGGACAGATCTGCTGTCTGCCGTCGGAAGAAAAAATATCGTATCGATGTGAAGAAAAACATTCGGGAGCAGAAATCAGCAGGATAACAGAAGGACAGAACTATACGGAGTATGAAATGAACATTCAATATCCGGATAAAGACTTTCCGGAAAACTACTGGCTTATTATAGGATTTGACGGAGACAGGGCCGAACTCTGGATGGACGGAGAACTGTGCGGTGACTGGTTTTATACAGGGAATGACTGGCAGATCGGACTGAAATATTTTGACTGGCCAAAGCAGATGACGATTCGGATTTATCCGGTGAGAGAGCATGTGTATGTCGAAAAGAAACCGGAGCAAAGATGCGGGATACGAAAGATCCATGTGCAGACCGAGTACCGGATTTCTCTTGGAACTTTGGAATAGAGAAAAAAGTTTATATAATTCCCTGGAGACTGCCGCATCAAACCAGGACCGCGCATTTATGGCGGCAGATGTAAGTAGGAAAATGAACTTGACAGGAAAAAGAAAGGCTAAATGATGGAATTGATAAGAAGACCAAGAAGATTAAGAAGATCTTCGGCTGTCCGTGAACTGGTTCATGAGACAGATGTTAGAGTGACAGATTTGATTTACCCGGTATTTGTTGTGGAAGGAGAAAAGGTGAAGGAGCCGGTTCCATCCATGCCGGGAATTTACCGTTATTCAGTGGATATGCTGAAAATTCATTTGAAAGAAGTGTGGGAAACCGGAATCCGTTCGGTGATCTTTTTCGGCGTGCCGGATCACAAGGATGCGTGCGGCAGCGGCGCATGGGATGAACATGGGGCGGTTCAGAGCGCACTTCGCATGGCAAAGGAATGTTTCCCGGATCTGATCTGTATTGCAGACATTTGCCTGTGCGAGTATACGGATCACGGCCATTGCGGGATTGTGCGGGATGGAAAAATCCTCAATGACGAGACACTTGCATATTTATCAAAAGCGGCAGTATCCTGTGCAGGAGCAGGGGCGGATATCGTAGCGCCGTCTGACATGATGGACGGCCGGATCGGACATATGCGCCGCTCACTGGATGAGGCAGGATATGAGGATACGCTCATCATGGCTTACTCTGTAAAGTATGCGTCGGCTTTTTACGGACCGTTTCGGGAGGCGGCGGATTCTGCGCCGGCATTTGGGGACAGAAAGACATATCAGATGGACTGGAGGAATAAAAAAGAGGTCATTGTGGAGACACAGCTGGATATCGAAGAAGGGGCCGATATCATCATGGTGAAACCGGCGATGGCCTATCTGGATATCGTAAAAACAGTCAGTGACAGATTTGAATTTCCGATATGCACCTACAGTGTCAGCGGAGAGTATTCCATGATAAAGGCGGCGGCCCTGAATGGCTGGGTTGATGAAAAAGCAGTAGTGATGGAAAGCCTGACAGCCATGAAACGTGCCGGTGCGGGAATGTTAATTACCTACTATGCACCTCAGGCGGCGAGATGGATCAGGGAGGGGTAATCCCGATGCTGGCCGGACAAACAGGATCAGGCTGTGGACGTTAGCAGATCGGGGAGAGTGTGCGCTTGACATGGCGGCAGGAAGGTGCTATAACTCGATTTAGGTATATGTTGCCGTACGAAAAAAGGAAAATGCAGGAGGAATGAAGATGTTAGATGCAAAAGTAGCAGAATTGCTGAACACTCAGATTAATAAGGAGTTTTATTCCGCTTATTTATATCTGGATTTTGCAAATTATTATACAGAAGAGGGACTGGACGGCTTTGCCAACTGGTACAATATTCAGGCTCAGGAGGAGCGCGACCATGCGATGCTGATTCTGAAATATTTACAGAATAATGGATGCAAGGTGACTCTGGAGGCCATTGACAAGCCGGATCAGAAATACGAGTCATTTGCAGATCCACTTCGGGCAGGATATGAGCATGAACAGTATGTAACAGGACTGATTCACAATGTTTACGATGCGGCAAATCAGGTAAAAGACTTCCGTACGATGCAGTTCCTTGACTGGTTTGTAAAAGAACAGGGAGAAGAAGAGACCAATGCGGAAAATCTGATCAAGAAGTATGAATTGTTCGGATCCGATCCGAGAGCCCTTTACATGCTGGATGGAGAACTTGGCGCCCGCGTATATGCAGCACCATCTCTCGTCTTATAGAATTTTATCCTGGATGAAAAAAGCCTGCGCAGAATGGTTGTTCTGTGCAGGCTTTTTTTCTTGATTGCGGAAGCTCGTTGTGCTACAGTAAAACTATCTATATTGGCGGCATTCTGACTGCCGTTTCTGTCTTCTTCTATCAGAGAAGAAGATCTCTTTTGCCGAAAGGCATTCTCATTTTCGGAAGCTCCACATCGGAGTCATAAAACCCGCAAATGAACGAAATGACAACTGAAAAAAGAAAAGGAGGAACATGGTTATGGCAACGATTTTAAAGACGTATTTTCCAACCATACGCACGCGCAAAGAAGTATTAGAGGAGATTTCCGAAAGCGAAAAACTCTCTGAGATGTTCCGGCAGTGGAACGAAGGGCAGCAGGAAGAATTTCTGGATGTCTGTACAGGAAACCGGGGGCTTCGGATTCTCTATGATTCCTTTTTTAAAGAGATTCTGAATCCCGAGACAGCCCCGGAGCGGCTGGAGGATTTTCTATCACTTGTGCTGAAAAAGAAAGTAAAGATTTTAAAAGTACTTCCCAATGATACGGTGCGGATTGCTGACGAACATTCTCTTGTGATTATGGATATTGTAGTGGAGCTGGAAGATCAAAGTATCGCAAACGTGGAGGTACAGAAACTCGGCTATCTGTTTTCAGGTCAGAGAAGTGCCTGCTACTCAGCAGATCTGCTCCTCAGGCAGTATAAGAGAGTGAAAGGAGAACGAGGAAAATCTTTCAGTTACAAAAATATGAAAAAGGTGTACACGATCGTTCTCTACGAGAAAAGTCCAAAAGAATTTAAAGAATATCCGGATGATTATATTCATAAATTTTCCCAGAAATCAGATACAGGAATCAAGCTGGAATTATTGCAGGAATATGTATACATTCCGCTTGACGTATTTCAGAATGTTGTGCAAAATAAAGGTATAGGAAACAGACTGGAGGCATGGCTTGAGTTTTTCAGTACAGATGAACCGCGGAGGATTGCAGGACTTTTGAAGGAATATCCGGAGTTCAAACAGATGTATCAGGAGATCTACGAACTGTGCCAGAATGTAGAGAAGGTGATGGAGATGTTCTCAAAAGAATTGTTGCAGCTGGATCGGAACACGGTACAGTATATGATTGATGAGATGCAGGAAGAAATTGACGGACTTAAAGGAGATCTGCAGAAAAAGGAAACTGTGCTACAGGAGAAAGAAACTGTGCTACAGGAAAAAGACAGCAGACTGCGGGAGACAGAAGCATCCTTAAAAGAAAAAGAAGAAGAAAATGCAAGGCTCCAGAATCAGATTCGGGAATTGATGGAGAAGCTGGAGAAATAGAAGTGAGATAGCAGCAACGCTGTCTGGAATACAAAAGCGCCTGTATGGGCGCTTTTGTGTATGCAAAGTAAGAAACGATATTTCAAGGGAGGGAAAAGCTGATGGAGAACTGGAAATCAATCTGGAAGCGGGAAGAAGATCTTGCGCACATTCATGGGTGGGATTTTTCGCATATTGAGGGGCGGTACGAGGAAGAGAAGGATCTTCCCTGGAATTACAGGGAGATTGTAAATCAGTATCTTACCGGGGATGCAGAACTTCTGGATTATGACACCGGCGGGGGAGAATTTCTGCTCTCGCTTGGACATCCGTGGCAGAAGACATCCGCAACGGAGGGATATCCTCCGAATGTGGAACTGTGCCGGGAAACATTGCTGCCTTTGGGAATTCATTTTAAAGAGTGTCAGGATCCGGCAAAAATCCCTTATCCGGATGAGAGCTTTGATTTGATTATCAACCGTCACGGCAACTTTGATGCACCGGAACTTTACCGGCTTTTAAAGAGCGGAGGCGTTTTTATTACAGAACAGGTAGGCGGTGACAATGACCGGGATCTGGTAGAGCAGGTACTTCCGGGGACGCCGAAACCGTTTCCGCATTTGAACCTGAAAGAGCAGAGAAAGGCTTTTGAGGATGCAGGATTCCAGATTCTTCGGGCAGAAGAGGCATACCGTCCGATTGTGTTCTATGACGTAGGCGCGTTTGTATGGTTTGCGCATGTGATAGAATGGGAATTCCCGGGCTTTTCGGTTGAAAAATGCATGGGAAATCTTCTTGAAATGCAGAATAATCTGGAACGGGACGGAAAAATAGAAGGTACCATTCACCGGTATCTGATCGTTGCAGGAAAGTTGTAATCGTGT
Organism: Drancourtella sp. An12; assembly: GCF_002160935.1. Classification (NCBI taxonomy): domain Bacteria; kingdom Bacillati; phylum Bacillota; class Clostridia; order Eubacteriales; family Oscillospiraceae; genus Drancourtella; species Drancourtella sp. An12. Next base: position 25,254 of record NZ_NFLO01000017.1, read on the forward strand.
TGGAAGAAGCAACGAATGGAAGGAGGAAAGAAACGTGATTTTATATTTTTCGGGAACAGGAAACAGTGAGTATGTGGCAAAGAGAATTGGAAAGGCTGTTGGGGATGAAGTACTGGATTTGTTTTCCAGACTGAAAAACAGAGACAGCAGAGAGGTATATTCGGACAGGCCCTGGGTGATTGTATCGCCTACTTATGCGTGGAGAATCCCGCGGATTCTGGAAGCATGGATAAAGAGAACAGAACTTTCAGGAAATAAGAAGATCTATTTTGTTATGACGTGCGGATTAAATGCAGGAAATGCCGGGAAATATCTGCAGGAGCTTTGCGCGGGAAAACAGATGCAGTATTTGGGGTGTATGCAAATCGTGATGCCGGAAAATTATATAGCCTTGTTTCAGACACCGCACAAAGAGGAGGCGGTGAAAATTATCCGCCGTGCGGAGAAAAGGATTGATGAGGCGGTTTCGCGGATTCAGAAAAAGCTTCCGTTTCCTCCGGCTAAAATCACTCCGGTGGACAGACTGAGCAGCGGTCCGGTCAATCAGGTGTTTTATCCACTGTTTGTACATGCTAAAAAGTTTTATGTAACGGGAGACTGCATTTCCTGTGAAAAATGTGCAAAAGTCTGTCCGATGAATAATATCCGGTTCCATCATGGGCGTCCGGTATGGGGAGATCAATGTACGCACTGCATGGCCTGCATCTGCAAATGTCCGGCGGAAGCGATTGAATATGGGAAACACAGCAAGGGACTTCCGCGTTATACGTTCCCGAAAGAACAGTTTCCTTTATAGGAGGATGAATGGATGCGGATTTATGTAGATGCGGATGCCTGCCCTGTAGTCAGGATAGTGGAAGAGACCGCAAAGAAATACAGTGTGTCTGTGACGTTGCTTTGCGATACGAATCATGTATTGAAGTCAGAGTATAGTGAAGTGAAGGTGATTGGTTCCGGAGCGGATGCTGTGGATTTTGCACTGATCGGATTGTGCAAAAAAGGGGATCTGGTGGTGACGCAGGACTATGGAGTGGCGGCAATGGCTCTTGGAAAAGGGGCTTTTTGCATCCATCAGTCCGGCAGGTGGTACACGAATGATAATATTGACCAGATGTTGATGGAACGGCATCTTGCCGGAAAAGCAAGAAGAGCTTCCAAAAAGAATCACCTGAAGGGGCCGAAGAAAAGAACGGCAGAGGATGATGAACGGTTTGTGAAGTCTCTGGAAGAACTGATACAAAAAGCGTTCGTAGAACATGAGAGAGAAACAGGAAAATTGGAATAAAGGAGAGGAAACGATGAAGAAGATAGCAGTAGTATTTCCAGGAGTCGGATATCATGCGGACAAGCCGCTTTTATATTACAGCAGAAAGATTGTCGGACGGTACGGATATGAGATTGTCTGCGCAGATTACGGGAAACTTCCATCGGGCATCAAGGGAGACGCAAAGAAAATGTATGCCGCCTACGAACAGGCACTTGCAAAGGTAGCAGAACAGCTTTCTGAAATTGACTTTGGTTCTTATGATAAAATACTGTTTTTGTCCAAGAGTATCGGGACCGCTTTGGCGGCGTCCTATGATGCAATGAACCGGATCGGAGCCGGACATGTCTATTATACCCCGGTGGAGGCGTCATTTCAGGCCATCGGGACGGAAGGAATTGTTTTTCACGGAACCGGAGATGACTGGGCGAAGACGGAAGTTATTGTCAGTGAATGTGAGAAAAGAAAGATTCCTCTTTATCTGACGGAGCATGCCAATCATTCCATGGAGACCGGGGAAACGCTACGGGATCTGGAGATTATGAGAGAGATCATGGAAAAGACGGAAGACTATATTCGTGAATTTTCCGCGAGGAACGAATAAACGTTCTTTTTAAAAGTAGAAGTTACATCGATTCTTTCCAGAAAGAAAGTAATTTTAAATCTGTTGACAAGTTTACTTGTCGATGATATGCTGAGGGCCACAAGCAGACCTGGCCTTATTTGGAGGGAATCAGTATGGAAAAAGAAGAAGTTTTATTAAAAAGCAGAAAAGAAAACAAGATTGTGGATGAAAGGGAACGCAATGTTCAGATGTGGGCCGGAAGAATGGCGGCCGGATTTGGTATCTTTATGTGCGCGGTACTTTCTATATTGGCATCATGGGCAGACAAAGGAGAAAATTACAGTGCATGGATTATTTTCTGTACGATTTACGGTTCAATGGAACTGATGATGTTTCTAAAGTTGAGAAACAAGTGGGATTTGATTTTGGCAGTCATAGAGATTGGCGGGGGAATACTGTTTTTTATAGCCTATTTGAAGGAACTGTTCTGATTTTAATTTCAAAAACTACCGGGAGAGGCAGTATGTTTGCGATCCTCCCGGTTTTTTCTTTCTATTTTTTATTTCCGGTATCTTATCCTCGCTCCCGGAAATGATCCAGATAATACTGAAATGCGCTGACAATATATTCAGCGGACCCGGTTCCGTGTTTTGTGTCTGTGACAGCGTGAATGTAGTCACCGGAGTAAAGTTCGATGATCAGATCGCAGTAAGATGCATGATCGCAGAACAGCTCCGAAGATGCGGTGTCTCTGGCCCGGGAAATTGCATCCCGGACAAGCTGCTGAACAACATCTGAGGAAACGGGTTCTCCTTTATGAGAGGCGAGTTTGACAAACGGATCTTTCGCTTTCAACTCTTCTGGAATCTGGGCCTGCCACTTCTTCATGATTTCTGAAAAATGTTCCAGATTGTATTTCATTGCCTCAGTGTACGCCTCGACACTGCCGAATTCCTGGACGGCGAGGCGGGCAGCCTGTGCCTCGCTTTTACGGATTTGCTGAATAAACAGGTCGAAATTTTCTTCACTTCCCCAGTAGGTAATAACCTCATCTTTGTGACTGGTTTTGAACTCTTCCAGTGCGCGGAAATATTCAGAAAGATCATATTCTTGGAGATTATCAATCGTATCGCGCTCTTCCAAGCGGGTCAGAAGTTCGATCTGCCGGTCAAGATGCCCTCGTTCAATTAAAAATTGATGTTTTTCCTGCAAAATGCCGTAGCGCGGTCAGAATTTGCCCCGCTCAGAAGGTGCTGAATTTCTTTCAGTGAAAAGTCAAGTTCTTTCAACGTCAGGATCTGCTGGAGTTTTCCAAGGGCCTCTTCGTCGTACAGGCGGTATCCGGATTCCGAGAGACTGGACGGTTTCAGCAGTCCGATTTCATCATAATATTGCAGTGTTCGTACACTGATTCCACTCAATTTTGCGATTTGACTTATTGTCTTCATGTGCTCCACTCCTTCTATCCCTATCATACCGTATCACGCAGCGTGAGAGTCAAGAATCGAAGCAAAAAAAGCACAGATTTTTAATTGTTTATTATTCTTATGAAAGAAATGCAGAGGCACTTGTAGGAGAAATGAAGGAGGCAATTGACGCCGACGTGCTGAAACTTACCGTGGCGGATGAAAACCGATGAAAAGTATGTTCCGCTTTGTGTGGGGAGACATGCAGATTTGGCACCTATGCGCCGGCGGTCAACGCATTTCTGAGTGAAAATCAAATAAAAGGAAAGAAGATCTATCTTCTGGTGTGCAATGGTGGTAATATGAGAAATACATGGAAGAACTTCCATAAGGCGCTGGAAGGAAATGAGATCGTATCAGAGCTTGATCTTGTGTACCCGATCCGTAACGGAATTCAGGACGCGAAGAACAAGGTGAATCAGTGGATCAAAAAAGCGATGAAATAAAAAACAGCCGGAAAGGGACAAAAGATGTGCAGCCTGTTTTATATCGATGAGACAATCCTGGAGAAACTAAAAGCGTTCGCGACAGAGATGGACAGCGAAGCCAAAAACGTATGCCTCGGGCGTGATATCCGTCCGACAGAACGTGCGCTGATTCTGAAGTGGAATGGAAAAGGAATCTGTCTTTCCGGTGTAAAATGGGGCTATCCGGGGATTCAAAAGAGCGGCGTGCTGATCAATGCAAGGGCTGAATCCGTTCTGGAGAAAAAGATTTTCGCGGACGGAATCCGGTATCACCGGGCAGTTATTCCAGCAAGTCATTTTTACGAGTGGAATCAGAGGAAAGAGAAAAATACCTTTAAGAGCAAGGATGGAGAGATCCTTTATCTGGCAGGATTTTTCGATATCATGGAGAATGAAGAACGCTTTGTGATTCTGACGACAGAGGCAAATGCATCGATGAAACCGGTTCATGACCGGATGCCGCTGATTCTAAGACAGGATCAGATCGAGGACTGGCTCTGGGACGAAAAAGCGACTGAAGCAATGCTGTGCCAGACGCCGGAAGAACTGAAACGACAGGCGGATTACGAGCAGATGACATTGTTTCCGATGTGAGACAGGAAGGAGAAATGTTATGAAAATTGAGATGCACGTCCATACAAGTGAGGGAAGTCCCTGCGCAAAAGCAGATGCAGAGTCAATCATGAAAGCATACGCTGAAGCGGGATATGATGCGCTTGTGATTACGAATCACTTTGACTCCGTTTTGCTGAACGAGTTTGGAAAGACGGACGAGGAGAAAATAGAACGGTATCTTCTGGGATACAGAAAAGCTAAAGCGGCAGAAGAAAAGTATGGAATTCAGGTTATGCTTGGTGTGGAAATCCGACTGGAACCGAACGAGGAAGATTTCCTGATTTACGGGATCGACGAGGACTTTTTATTCCAACATCCGGATCTTTGTTTCCTAAGCCAGGAAGAAATCTATCATCTCTGCCATTCCTGCGGTGCGTTATTTTATCAGGCACATCCGTTCCGGGAACTATGTGTACCTCGTGAGCCGGAATTTTTAGATGGAGTGGAATACAATCAGCGTCCGAACAGCGGGAATCATAATGAAAAGCTGGATGAATGGAGAAAGGCATATCCGGAATTGAAACTGGTTTCCGGCAGCGACTGCCATGATCTGGATCAGGTGGGATTCGGTGGAATCGAGACAGAGAAGGATGTCCATAATATCAAGGAAGTTGTCGCATTGATGAAGGAAGAAAAAATCCGGCTGATTGTCAGCACAGATTCAAATTGATAGAACGAAAAAAGAGGCATTTTTGTCTCTTTTTCTGCTATAATATCAAAAATAGATAAAATTATGAAAAATTAGCAGTACTATTTTAAAGGAATGAGGAGAATGAGTATGGTTCTAAAGAAATTTGATCCATCGCAAAAGGCGGTAATCAATGCTGAAGATTTTGTGGATCCGATTGCAGGGATGCATTTGTGTGGATATGGAATGTTCCGCCAATGCAGCTGCAGCCAGATTCCGGGGAAGAGAACTGTTTCAGTTTTTCTATGCGGCGGATAATCTGGACGCGGAACAATGGGATATAAGAAGTCTTGGCAATGACGCAAAACTGATGGAAAAAGACCGGATTGCCATGATTGCACTAGAACTGGCTGTCCGGATCTGACGGAAAACGGCAGCAGAGGAAATGAGGTGAGAAGAGGCATGAATCTGGAAGAAGCGATGGAGATACTGGATGTGGTGCAGGGCGAGGATAAAGCTAAGATCAGGAAGAAGTACCGCAGCCTGATGCGGAGGTATCATCCGGACGCCCTGGGATCGGACCGGCCGGAACAGATCAGGCGGGTGCAGCAGATGAATGAAGCCTATCACCTTTTGATGAAACAGGAAGTCCCGATCCTGCGGTCTGCACGAAAAAGGCGGAAATGGGAATGGACGGGCACAGTCAATGCGGATGCCTTCTGCGAACGAAATGTCTACCTGCATTACAGTATGGATGTGGAAGGGGAGCCTTTGTATTATCAGGCGGCCCGGGGGAAGTATATGTGGGACCCGGAGGAAGAAGAATTCAGTCTGTTTCTTATAAGCCTCCGTCATGCTGCGAAAGAGCTGCTGGAACAGGTGGAGAGAAGACAGGGGACGTTCCGGGAAGAGGATACCCTGCAAAGCGACCATCGCTTTCAGGTGCAGGCAAAGCTCTTTCATCTTCTCACCCGGCAGTTCATTGATCCGTTGGCGGCGCTGAGAAAAGCGGCAAAGCCGAAGATGATCGATTCGGAGGGAAGGGCGGTTTATCAGTTCCGGGCGTGGGTCGGCGCAGAAGGCTCGGGCGAAGCTTTCCGGGCAACGGGAGAACTGAAAAAAGGAGCTCCCATTTATCCAAAAGCATTTCAGGGACACCGGATTCTCGTAAAGAACCGGGAAGGGAAGGTACTGGGGCATCTGTCCTTTGACGAGGACTACCTGTACTTCTGCCTGATTCCTCTTCTGAAAGAGAAATGCGCCAAGGTCCGGATGCATGTACGGGATGTGAAAGAGAATAGGAGAGGCTGGCCTCACAAGGCGAAAGTGGACGTGGACTTTTATTTCCGGCTGGAACAGGAGCCGCCAAAAGACCGGACTGGAGATCTGAATGAAGAGATCCGGGAGTTACTTCTGGCTTATGAAACAAAACTGATGCAGAGATAGAGAGACTGGACTTCTATCCTGCCATTGAGTAAAATAAGAAGTACGAACCAATGGAAAAGTTTGAGGAAATGGAGTATGGAATTACCACAAAGTATTAGAAATCAAATAGAAGGAAAAGAGTACCAGATCGATGAAACCGGTATGTCCGGCTCCCGGATTTTGCTGTTTTCCGATATGGTGCTGAAAGTGCAAAGGAAAAGCAGGGAAACGGAGCAGGAACTGTGTATGATGGAGTGGCTGCAGGACAGACTTCCGGTTCCAGGGATTCTCGCAAAAGAAGAGGCCGGAGAGGAACAGTTTCTGCTGATGAGCAGGCTGGAAGGGGAGATGATGTGTGAGGAGACTTACATGGGAAATCCTGTTCTTCAGACAAAGGTGCTGGCAGAAGGATTAAAAAGACTGTGGGCAGTGGATCTTTCCGGATGCCCGGCCGACTGCCGGCTCGATCACAAGCTGATGCGGGCGGCAGAGCAGGTCGAACAGGGGCTGGTAGATCTTGACAATGTAGAGCCGGATACATTTGGCCCGGAGGGATTTCGCGGTCCGAAAGAACTTCTGGACTGGCTTTTCGGAAACCGGCCGGAGGAAGAAGCAGTTCTCTCCCACGGCGATTACTGCCTGCCAAATGTATTTGGAAAAGGAGACCGTTTGACAGGCTATCTTGATCTTGGACGGGCAGGGATTGCAGATAAATGGTGCGACATCGCACTTTGTTACCGGAGCCTTTCCCAGAATTACAGCGGAAGATTTCACGGGAAAGCGTATTCCGGTTATGACGATCTTTTGTTGTTCAAGGAACTTGGAATTGCACCGGACTGGGAGAAGATCCGGTATTATATTTTGCTGGATGAATTGTTTTAGTATAGAGAAAAGCGGAATCGAAGGAGGAGGCTGCATATGATTGGAGCAGAATTGGCAAATTTCCGGGATCTGGGAGGACTCCGGACAAAGGATGGAAGAGAAGTTGCGCCAAAGCGGCTGCTGCGGTGCGGAGATATGTCTGAACTGACCGGGGAGACGATCCGTAGCTTGCAGGAAGAGTATCACGTGGTCAATGTGGTTGATCTTCGGACAGCAGAAGAGCGGGGAAAGGCACCGGACTGCGAAGTACCGGGAGCCAGGGCGTATGTACTTGATTTCTTCCCGGGAGAGAAGCTGATGGGAAGAGGACAGGCGACAGGAAGCAGGGAACAGTTGATGAACATGCAGAACGCACAGCTGCTCCATGACTATATGAAAAAGCTGTATGGGGAATTTATTACGACCCGGACCGCCAGAGACGCGATCCGCAGTTTTGTGCAGATCCTGCTTGAGACAGAAGAAGGAGCGACTGTCTTTCACTGCTTTGCCGGAAAAGACCGGACAGGCATTTCCGCAGCAGTGATTCTGACGATTCTGGGAGTGCCTCGGGATACGATCATGGAAGATTATATGGAAACAAACCATATGCGGGCGGCAGCCAATCAGGTGATTCTGGACGGCCTGAGACAAAAATGTGCATCTGAAGAGATGCTTAAAGCAGTGGAGACAGCGTTGAGCGTGGACCAGGACTATCTTTGCACAAGTTTTGAAACCGCGCACCGGGAATATGGTTCCTTTGAGAATTACATCGAAACCGGACTTGGAATAGGACAGGAAGAACAGAAACGCTTAAAGGAATTGTATTTGGTTAGAACGTGTGCGCTTTAGATCATATGTGAGGGGGAAAAGATGGATCAGAAATTGAAATTTCCAGATTATGAAAACGGACTGGCCAATCTGGCGCAGTCAGTCTTAAAGAATTTTGGAATCCGTGAAAAAGGGCAAAAGACACTTGCGTGTGTGGATACGTTTCTGGAAAAGGAGTACGAAAATATTGTCGTATTTCTTCTGGATGGAATGGGAAGCAGGATCATGGAGAAAAATCTGGAGGAGACCGGATTTTTTAGGAGCCACATGAAATGTTCCTACAGCTCGGTATTTCCGCCGACTACGGTGGCGGCGACCACATCTATTAGAAGCGGACTGAAGCCGTGTGAGCACGGATGGCTTGGCTGGGACTGTTATTATCCGCGGATTGATCAGAATGTTACGGTTTTCACCAACATGAAGACAGGAACCAGTATTCCGGCAGCAGATTATAATGTGGCTGAGAAGTATTGCGGATACGAGACAGTCGTGGAGAAAATTAACCGCCGCGGCAGGGATGCTTATGAAGTTATGCCGTTTGCAGAGCCGTTTCCAAAGACCATGGAAGAAATCTGCGGACAGGTTGAAATGCTGTGTAGAAAGCCTGGAAAGAAATATATTTATGCGTACTGGAACGAACCGGACAGCACCATGCATGAGACCGGATGCTACAGCAGCCAGACAAAACAGATTATGCGGAAACTGGAACAGCAGGTCCAGGCTTTAAGTGATAAGCTGGAGAAAACGCTTCTGATCGTGACGGCAGACCATGGACTGGTGGATACACAAAATGTTTCCATTACCGATTATCCGGATATCATGGAATGTCTGGTGCGGATGCCTTCTATCGAGCCGCGGGCACTGAATTTGTTTGTAAAAAAGGAGAAAAAAGAGCAGTTTGAAAAAGCATTTCGGAAAGCTTTTGACGGGAGCTTTTTGCTGCTGACAAAAGAAAAGGTGATAGAAAAAAGACTTTTTGGGGTTGAAGCCGAACATCCGGATTTCCGGGAAATGCTGGGAGACTATCTGGCAGTCGGAACCGGGGAGCTGACAATCTTTTCCTCCCGGGAAGAAGCAGACTTTTTTGTCGGAGTCCATGCAGGACTGCGGGAAGAAGAGATGCTGATTCCGCTGATTGTGATGGAAAATGCGTAGTATTTGCAGATAGATGGAAGAGAGAAGAAACAGAAAGGACATCTTTCGGAAAATGGATTCCGGAGATGTCCTTTTCGTGTTTTATATTGACAAAATCGGATTTCAATGGTATTTTCCGATAAAAAGTGGGAGTTGAAGAGACGAAAGAGATTCTTACAAACTATTTGAGCCGGAGAGAAAGGAACCTGAATCGGCTCGTAAGGCAGGAGATGAACAGATCTGAAAATTATAGAATCGCGCTATAAACAGTCCGAAAATTCTGGCATAGGACTTACAGAATATGGAGGGAAAAGAATGGACAGTGCTTATTGGAAGGAACAAAAGAAGTATTTGCAACTGACAAGGAAGCATATGTGGAATGAAGATTATGTTGAATTTATCAGTCCGAGTCAGGACGGTGAGGAGTATGCAGAACATCTGGCAGCGTTTGGAGAAACAACGTCAGAAAACGATGGAAAACATTCTGTCGTCTCAGCAAAGTGTCATCTGATTTCCTTCGGAAGAAAAAAATGATATAATCAAAGAACGATTATAGAAGCAAGGAGGAACAGACCATGAGAATATTTTTGTGCGGTGGCGGAGACGGCGATCAGACAAAAGACGCCTGCCGGCGTCTAAACGATGTGATCGATCATACAAAACCGATATTGTATCTTCCGTTTGCCATGGAAAATGCGGACTATGACAGCTGCCACGAGTGGGTTCGGGGCGAGCTTCGGTGTGTGGATGTGCCGGATATCGAGATGGTTAAAAGCGCGGAGGAACTGGACGGGACAAATGTGGAAAACTACAGCGCGATTTTTATTGGCGGTGGAAACACATATAAATTATTGAACGATTTGAAAGCAAGCGGAAGTTTTGAGAAAATCAAAGCATATATCGAACAGGACGGCATTGTCTTCGGAGGAAGCGCAGGCGCGATTATCTTTGGATATGATATCGAAAGCTGTGCGGCTATGGATCAGAATAAAGTGGGGCTGAAAGATACGAAAGGATTTGATGTCCTGAGCGGATATTCGGTGTTTGCGCATTATACGAATGGAAGTTCAAGACTGACAGAGCAGGAGAACCGGGAGCGGACAGAAAGATATACAGAAAAACTGCTCCGGTATTCGCAGGAACGTGGTCCGGTCATTGCCATGCCGGAAGAAGATACCCTGTTTCTGAATGGAGATCATTTTGAAATGATCGGAAGCAGGCCGTATTATTGTTTTGAAGGGGGAAAAAGAAGGGAAATGATTCCGTAGACAGGATGCGAGACCAGACAAGAAATATAACAGCAGGAGGTAACAGCCATGGTAAAAGTTCGTTTTTATGATGAGGTGGAAGATTCCCTTTTAAAATTTGCTGTGATGATTGCGCGGCATGATGGAAAATGGGTGTTTTGCAAACACCGGAAACGGGAAACATACGAGGTGCCGGGAGGACACCGGGAGCCCGGAGAGAAGATAGACGAAACGGCAGGAAGAGAGCTTTATGAGGAGACCGGAGCGTTGGATTTCGATCTTGACCGGGTCTGTGTGTATTCGGTAACCTCAGTGGACGAGGAGGGAAAAGAAGGGGAAGAAACATACGGGATGCTCTACACGGCAGAAATCAGGAAGTTTGAGAAGGAGCTTCACAGCGAGATTGAAAAGATCCTGATTACAAAGGATCTGCCGGAAAAATGGACCTATCCGGAAATTCAGCCGGTTTTGATGAGAGAAGCAAAAATACGGCGGGGAGGGTATCACGATGAGTAGGAAGAGAAAAAAGACAGCCGAATTCAGATACTACCGGATGCCGGAAAAGAGGACAATTATAGCGCTTCTAGGAGAAAAATGGCAGCAGAATTACGGAAGGAATATTGATTATCTGCACTTTCATAATTTCCTGGAGATAGGTTACTGTTACGAAGGCAGAGGATCGATGATACTGGGAACAGAAGAATATCTGTTCAGAGGAGGAGAATTTACTGTGATCCCGAAAAATTATCTGCATACAACGAACAGCGAGCCGGGAAATATCAGTACGTGGGAATATCTGTTTGTCGATGTGGAACAATTGTTGAGAAAGCTGGTTTCGGGAGCGCCGGGATATGTAGACCAGATGATTCAGGCGATTAATCAGAAAGCAGTTTTTGCAAAGGGAAACGAAATGCCTTATCTTGCGGAGCTCTTGAAGCGTATTCTGGATACGATGCGGGAAGGGAAGATGTTCTATCTCGAGGAGGCGGAAGGGATGATGCTGGCATTTCTATCGGAGATTGCCAGAAAAAATATCGCCTTTTTTGATCAGCCGGGCGGAGGAGTCCGTGAGGAAGCAAGGATGAACAATCTCATTTACCGGTCCTTGGATTATATCAGCGATCACTACCATGAGCGGATGAAAGTCAGTGATATTGCAGCGCAGATTCATATCAGCGAAACACATTTCCGCCGTGTGTTTTCCCAGTGTATGGGGATGAGTCCTCTGGAATATATCAATATGGTCAGAATCCAGTCGGCATGCGAGTACCTGAGAAAGACGGATGAACCGATTGCGACGATTGCGGGAAAATGCGGATATTTCACAAGTTCGACCTTTAACCGGAACTTTCAGAAGATTATGGGGATGGCGCCGGAGGAGTGGAAAAAGAGACCGGAAAATTACGAACAGCAGATTCTGCAGTTTAATGTGCGGTCAGAGGAAGGGTGGTAAAAATGTATAGTACAAAAATCATAAAACAGGTGAAAAGAAAGAAAAAACCGGGAGCCGGGGTGCTGAAAATATTGATGATTGTGTTTGGAGTCCTGTTTATCCTGATGGGCATTGTTTTTTCAAGAGGGTTCATGCTTCCGGGCTTCCTTCTGATTTGCCTTTATTTTGCTTTTGATATGTTCAGCCAGAAGGAATATGAATATGTTATGGAAGGAAATCATTTTACAATCGATGTGATTGTAGGGAAAAAACACCGGAAAAATGCCCATGAGCTTGATTTAAATCAACTGGAAGTGGTGGCGCCGAACTGGCATGAAAAGGTGGCAAAGTACCGTATTAAAGGAGGAACGGAACGTCTGGCAAAGTATGACTATACCTCTTATGATGATGAAATTCCGTACTACACCATGATCATTGGTGATGGGAGAGAAAAGATCAAGATTCTTCTGGACTTGAACGAGGAAATGCTCCGTACTATGAAAAACATGTTTCCTGACAGGGTCTTTTTTGCATAAAAAGGGGGTTCAGAGGATAAAAGAGACAAAAACAGAAGGTAAATATGCAAAAAAAAAGTGCATTTTTGGCAGAATGGACAAATGAAATGGAGCTGATGCTGAAAAAAACAGAGAAAAGGGTGTACCGATCGAACAAAAAAATAACGGAAAAACAAAAAAAACGGGGCGAATGGCACAAAAATGATCGAAAATGCATAATTTATATACGAATCTGCAAACATTTCATGGAGATGTCTTGATATAATACTTTCAGAAGATGTTCGAAAGACTGGACGGACATGAAAAAGGAGGAGGTATTTATTATGAAAAGAAAGTTGATTTCAGCATTACTGGTTAGTGCCATGACAATTTCTCTTGCAGCATGTGGTACTGGCGGAGGATCTTCAGACGGAGGAGAAGGCGGTGGATCCGGTTCTTCAGAAGGCGGCCACAAACTGACTGTATACGCATGGGACCCGGCATTCAATATTCCGGCTATTCAGGCGGCGGCAGACGACTATAAGGAAAATGTAGATTCTGAATTCGAACTTGAGATTTTGGAACAGGCTTCTTCCGAAGATGTGGAGACAGCAATTACAACAGCAGGATCTTCAGGAGACTACTCCAACCTTCCTGATATCGTGCTTTTCCAGGATCACTACATTCAGAGATATGTAGCTGACTATCCGGATGCATGGACACCGCTCGGAGATGTTGACATTAACTGGGATGATTTTGCAGCTGAGAAACTGGACTACTCCACAATCGACGGAGAGCACTATGGAGTACCTGTAGACAATGGTACCGTTGTTGCGGCATACCGTACAGACCTTCTGGAGCAGGCAGGATACACAATCGATGACCTGACAGGATGCACATGGGACAAATTTATCGAAATCGGTAAAGCCGTATACGAAAAAACAGGAAAAGCCCTTCTTTGCATGAACAGCGATGGAAACGACCTTCCATACATCATGATGCAGGCTGAAGGTGTTTCCCAGTTTAAAGACGGAAAACCGTACATCACAGAAAATGAAACACTTGTAACAATTGTTGAGAAACTTGTTGAGATGGCAAAAGAAAACGTGCTTCTTATGCCGAACAGCTGGTCTGACTATACAGACAAAGCAATCCAGGGTGACCAGGTTGCCGGTGTTATGAATGGTAACTGGATCATTCCTACCATCGAAAAAGTAGCAGCAAACAGTGGTAAGTGGGCGATCACAAGCATGCCGACACTGGAAGGCGGCGAGGGATATGCAAGTAACGGAGGCTCTTCTCTGTACATCACATCCAACTGCCAGAATGTTGACCTTGCCAAGGACTTCCTTTCCTACACATTCGGAGGAAGCACAACAACATATGACAATGCACTGAAAAAGGGCGGTGTGATTTCTACATACGCACCGGCAGGTGAGACAGAAGTTTACAACGAAGGTGTAGAATACTTCAACAACCAGCCGATCTACGCTGACATCGTTGAAATGGGAACACACGTACAGACTGTTGAACAGAGTGACTATCACTACTCCGCACGTAACTACATCGGATCTGCGATCGTAAATATCATCAATGGTGCAGACACGATGGATGCACTGCAGGAAGCAGAAGATCAGTTGAACTTCGAGATGGGCAACTAATCTTCTTAATTGAAAGAGAGTGAACAGTAACGGGGAACGAGTTTTCGTTCCTCGTTATTCGAAATTAGTGTAAGGGAGGGGCTCAAGTGAAACAGAAAAAAAAGATGAGCTTACTTGCCAAGCAGTCAGCGGCCGGCTGGATATTTTTAACTCCGGCGGCTTTGTTGATTGCGGTCATGGCATTCTGGCCGATGATTCAGGCTTTTATCATGTCACTGCAGACCGGTTCCAGCGCAAACATGCAGTGGTCCGAACCGATCTTTAACAATTATACCAGAATGTTTCAGGATAAGCTGTTCCTGAGATCAGTCGGAAATACATTTTTGTACCTGATTATTCAGGTGCCGATCATGCTGATTCTTGCAATCTTGCTGGCGCAGCTTCTGAATAACAAGCATCTGAGATTAAAGGGATTTTTCCGTACATGTATCTTTCTTCCTTGTGCGACATCCCTTGTATCCTACTCTTTGATTTTTAAATCCTTGTTTGCAACAGACGGACTGATCAACTCCGTTCTTGTTCATCTTGGTATTCTGGAGTCCAATTACAATTTCCTTGGAAATGCAGCCAGCGCAAAGGCGGTTATTATCATCGCCCTGATCTGGAGATGGACAGGATACAACATGGTATTCTATCTTGCAGGATTGCAGAATATTGAATATTCCGTTTACGAGGCGGCCAAGATTGACGGTGCGAACGGATGGAAGACATTCTGGGGTATTACGGTTCCGCTTTTGAAACCAACGATTATCATGACATTTATCATGTCCATCAACGGAACGCTTCAGTTGTTCGATGAGTCTGTCAACCTGACAAACGGTGGACCGGCAAATGCGACGATCACCATGTCACATTATATTTACAACAACTCACTTGGACAGGGTGTTGCAAACTTCGGATACGCGACGGCAATGTCATTCTTCGTATTTATTATTGTTGCGATCCTGGCATTTATCAATATGAAAGTAGGTGATACGCGTGACTAAGAAAAGAAATAGAAGTATGATTCAGCGCCGGTTGATTCCTACATACATATTTTTGATTATCGTAGCGTTCCTTTCCGTATTCCCGTTCTACTGGATGATTTCAGCAGCAACAAACACTTCCTTCGAGGTGGCAAACGGAAAGCTGACGCTCGGCGGACATTTTATCGAAAACTTCCAGAATCTTGTAAACGGCAATGATCTCTGGAGAGCAATGGGCAATTCTTTCCTGTATTCTATTTTGCAGACAGTTCTTGCGATTTTGATCTGTTCTCTTGCAGGATTTGGATTTGAGCTGTATCATGACAAGAAAAAGGATGTTCTGTTTTCCATTATTCTTCTTGCCATGATGATTCCTCAGGTAGCGACGATGATTCCTCTGTTCAGACTGCTTTCATCAGCAAAGCTTTTGAACTCGGCGTTAGGTTTTATCCTCCCGTCTCTTTCGACGCCGTTCCTGATTATGATGTTCCGTCAGAATTCACGTAACTTCCCGGTTGACGTTATGGAAGCAGCGCGTATCGACGGACTGAGCGAAATCGGAATCTTCGTAAGAATGTACATGCCGATGATGAAAGCAACCTATGCAGCAGCAGCGGTTATCACATTTATGAATGCATGGAATTCATACCTGTGGCCGAAGGTAATTATGACCCTTCCGGAGTCACAGACAATGCCGATGTTGATTGCCAACCTTTCAGGTGGATATACAACAGACTATGGTGTATTAATGGTGGGAGTTCTCTTCTGTTCCATTCCTACTATGATCGTCTTCTTCGTACTTCAGAAACAGTTTGCAGAAGGTATTACAGGAGCCGTAAAATAATAGACAGAGAGCCCGCATAAGAGCAGGAGTCTGCCGCAAATGCGGCGGACTCCTTTTTTCATACAAAGATTCAGGGAAAAAGAGGAGGAAACTATGAGAACATTTAATTATGAAAACGTAAAGAATCCGGAGTATTTCTGTGATGGAAGAGCAGAGGCTCACTCCGATCATGCGTACTATGCGTCCGAAGCGGACAGAGAAACAGGATGCAGTCTGTTTCAGGAGAGCCTGAATGGAATCTGGAAATTCCATTATGCGAAAAATTATGACGCAGCTGTGCCAGGATTTGAGAAAGATGAATACTGCTGTGCTTCCTGGGATGATATCCGGGTGCCGGCCCATATCCAGATGGAGGGCTATGATGCGCCGCAGTACGCGAATACACAGTATCCGTGGGAAGGACGTGAGGACATCCGTCCGGGAGAGATTCCGGAGCACTTCAATCCGGTCGCAAGCTATGTGAAATATTTCCGCGTGCCGGAGAGAATGAAAGGCAAACGTCTTTTTATCTCCTTCCAGGGGGCAGAAAGCGGCATGGCTGTCTGGGTAAACGGTACCTTTGTGGGATACAGCGAGGATACCTTTACACCGTCCGACTTTGAACTTACTGACTATGTAAGAGAAGGCGAAAACAAGCTGGCTGTGCAGGTATTCAAATGGACGTCCGGAAGCTGGTGTGAGGATCAGGACTTCTACCGCTTCTCCGGGCTTTACCGGGATGTCTACCTGTACACGGTGCCGGAAGTCCATATCCGTGATCTCAGAATCCGCGCAGTTCCGGATGAGACGCTGGAAAAGGCGGAGCTGGAAATCTGCACCCGGACATGGGGAAGCGGAAAAGCAAAGTTCGTGCTTTCTTACCACGGAGAAGTTTGCTTCGAGGAAGAGAAGGAACTGAATGGAGAGAATGTCTTTACCTGGGAGATCGATCATCCGGCGCTCTGGAGTGCGGAAAAGCCGAATCTTTATGACCTGTCGATTACCGTGACAGACGCCTCCGGCACTTTGATGGAAATCATTCCGGAGAAAGTGGGATTCCGCAGATTTGAGATGAAAGACCGCATCATGACACTGAACGGTAAGAGAATTGTCTTCAAAGGGGTTAACCGGCATGAATTCAGCTCTGTGAGCGGAAGACATGTATCGGAAGAGGAGCTTCGAAAAGACCTGACCATCATGAAGCAGAACAACATCAATGCAGTGCGGACATGCCATTATCCGAACTCCTCTTTGATCTACAGACTCTGTGATGAATACGGTCTGTATCTGATTGATGAGGCGAACCTGGAGAGCCACGGAAGCTGGGATACCTATCCTATGGACGGGGATGAAGATTTCATTGTGCCAAATGACAAACCGGAATGGCTTGCGATGATGCTGGACCGTGTGAATTCCATGTACCAGAGGGACAAAAATCATCCGTCCATCCTGATCTGGTCCTGCGGAAATGAGTCTTTCGGAGGAAAAGATATTTATGAAATGTCTCAGTTTTTCCGCAAGGAAGATCCGACGAGACTGGTACATTACGAAGGCGTCTTCCAGGATCGCCGCTACAATGATACCAGCGATATGGAGAGCCAGATGTACACACCGGTGGAAAAGATCAAGGAATTCCTTGCAAAAGACAGAAGCAAACCATTTATCTGCTGTGAGTATACCCACGCCATGGGAAATTCCTGCGGGGCAATGCACAAGTATACCGATCTGACAGATACAGAACCGCTCTATCAGGGAGGATTTATCTGGGATTACATTGACCAGACGATTTATAAGAAAGACCGTTATGGAAATGAATTCCAGGCATACGGCGGCGATTTTAATGAAAGACCGACCGACTACAATTTCAGCGCCAACGGGATTGTATACGGCGGTGACAGAGAGCCGTCCCCGAAGATGCAGGAGGTAAAATTCAACTACCAGAATATTACAGCCGAAGTGACAAAGGATCAGGTAAAAGTCATCAACAAGAACCTCTTCCTGAACACCGGTGTGTATGAATGCGTGGTAACAGCGGCCCGGAACGGAAAGACAGTCAGAGAACTTGTTATGGCAACCGATGTGGAACCGCTCTCCGAGAAGGTGTACGATCTGCCGCTTCCAAAAGAGACGATTCCGGGAGAATATACGATCACGGTTTCCTTCCGGCTGAAAGAAAACACGATCTGGGCGAAAGCAGGACATGAAGTGGCATTCGGACAGTATGTCTATGCGATCAGGGAAGAGAAGAAAGCATGCAGGCGTCCGGTAAAGGTAATCCGCAGCAAGCATAACATCGGTGTCAGGGGAGAATCTTTTGAAGCGATTTTTTCCGGGCCGGAAGGAGGACTTGTCTCCTACCGTTATGCAGGAAAGGAAATGATCAAGGAAATTCCAAAGCCGAATTTCTGGAGAGCTCCGGTGGACAACGACCAGGGCAACCAGATGCCGAAACGGTACGCACAGTGGAAGATCGCCAGCATGTACGCGTCACACAAGGATTACCGGGGGGACGACCTTTGCAAAGTTCTTCTGCCGGAAGTAGAGGCGGCGGAAGATTCTGTCAAAGTGACATATACCTACCTTCTGCCGACGAATCCGGTCAGCGAGTGTAAGATGACCTATGTGGTAACCGGTGACGGCACGGTGCAGGTAACACTTTCCTATGATCCGGTGAAAGAACTGGGCGATATGCCGGAATTCGGCGTGATGCTCAAGCTGGATGCGGACTACGATCATGTGACATGGTACGGACTCGGACCGGCAGAGACTTATGCGGACAGGAAGAAAGGCGCGAAACTTGGAATCTACCAGAATCTGGTGAAAGACAATTTGGCAAGATACATTGTGCCGCAGGAATGTGGAGCCAAAGAAGAAGTACGCTACGCAAAAGTGACCGACAGAAGCGGAAGAGGAATGCTGTTTGAAATGGATGAAAAGAGTGGACCGATGATGTTCTCCGCGCTTCCTTATACACCGCACGAACTGGAAAATGCAAAGCATCCGTATGAACTTCCGCAGGTTCATTACACGGTTGTACGTGCGGCTCTTGGACAGATGGGAATTGCAGGAGACGACAGCTGGCTGTCTGTTACGCATCCGGAATATCTGTTAAACGCAGACAAAAAGATGGAGTTTACATTCCGTTTCCGCGGAATCTAAACAGGAGGAGTAACAATGTTAGGAGAAAGGATTCTCCATGGAGGAGATTACAATCCGGATCAGTGGCTGGACCACCCGGAGATTTTTGAAGAAGATGTAGCGCTGATGAAAAAAGCGAACGTGAACTGCGTAAGCCTCGGCATTTTTGCCTGGGCTTCGCTGGAACCGGAAGAGGGGGTCTATCAGTTTGACTGGATGGACCGGATCATCACAAGGCTTGAAACGGAAGGGATTCAGGTTATCCTGGCAACCCCTTCCGGGGCAATGCCGCACTGGCTCACTCAGAAATATCCGGAAGTGATGCAGGTGCAGGCGGACGGCAGAAGAAATCTGCCTGGAAAGCGCCACAATTTCTGCTATACCTCACCGGTGATGCGTGAGAAAATCACGGCAATTGACCGGGAACTGGCAAAGCGGTTCGGAAAAAGAAGCAATGTGATTCTCTGGCATATTTCCAATGAGCTTGGAGGAAACTTCGCGGATTCCGTTTGTCATTGTGAACACTGCCAGGCGGCATTCCGTATCTGGCTGAAGAAAAAATACGGTACACTGGAGAAACTGAACCGGGCATGGTGGAATTACTTCTGGAGCCACACCTATACGGACTGGGATCAGATTCACAGTCCGGTTCCGAACGGGGAGACAACAAGTACAGCCCTTGTGCTGGACTGGAGACGGTTCTCCACGGAACAGATGAATGCCTTTTACCAGCTGGAAGCACGGACGGTAAAAGAATATTCAGATCTTCCGGCTACAGCGAACTTTATGTACTTCTTTAAAGGGATGGACTACAACCGATTGAAAGAAGGCGTGGATATTATTTCATGGGACAACTATCCGTACTGGCACAAACAGAAAGATGAGGTTCCGACGGCGGTGAAGGCAGCAGCAAATCACAGCCTGATGCGCTCCCTTCGGAAAGAGCCGTTCCTTTTGATGGAAAGCTCTCCGTCCGCCATCAGCTGGCGCGAGGCCAATCCGCTGAAGCGGCCGGGTATGCACATGCTTTCCAGCATGCAGGCGGTAGCACATGGATCGGATTCCGTACTGTATTTCCAGTGGCGGAAAGGACGGGGAGGCTTTGAAAAGTTCCACGGTGCCGTGCTGGATCACAGAAACGGATCGGATACCCGGGTATTCCGGGAGGTGACCGAACTGGGCGAGAGACTATCAGGTCTTGGCGAGCTCATTGATCATACAGTAAACAGGCCGAAAGCCGCCATCATTTTTGACTGGGACAACTGGTGGGCAGTGGAAGATACGCAGGGACCGCGTCTTGACTTTAATTATGTGAAAACGATCCTCAAACACTACCGTGTGTTCTGGGAAAACGGCATTGAGGCCGATCTGGTGGATATGAACGATTCTCTGGAAGGATACAGCCTTGTGGCGGCGCCGTTGAACTATATGTACAAGGAAGGATATCCGGAGCACGTAAGAAAGTTCGTGGAGAACGGAGGTATTTTCGTTAACACCTGCTTCAGCGGTATGGTGGATGACACAGATCTTTGCTTTACCGGACAGTCCCCGCTGGAAGATGTGCTGGGAATCATTCAGGAAGAGATTGACGCGCCGTCTGAGGAATTTGAGAATCAGTTTACCTATGGCGGATCTGTTTATCCGGCACAGTACCTTTGCGAGATCGTACATGCGAAAGAAAACACAGAAGTGCTTGCAGTTTACGAAAAAGATTTCTACGCCGGCTCTCCGGTTGTGACACGCAACAGCTTCGGAAAAGGAGAGGCATACTATCTGGCGGCAGAATCCAGCCTCGATTTCCTGCGGGCGTTTTATCAGGATCTCTTTCGGGAAGCCGCTCTGGAAAACGCGCTTCAGACAAAGCTGCCGTACGGTGTGACCGTGACAGAACGTGTCGGTGACAATGGAAAACGGGTTGTGTTTGTTATGAACTTCAAAAATGAGCCGGTCTGCGTAGAAGGAATCGGAAAATGGACCGATGCGGAAACAAAGGAAGTGTACGAAGGCACACTGGAAATGAAACCGTTTCAGTGTATGATTCTGATTTAATTAGAAAATAGATGGTCCGATCCGGACCGGATTGTGCTACAATAGTAGGAGAGAAAATTTTCAGAAAGGGTGTGTACAGTATGACTCAGGAAACATTAAATTATGTAGTAGAGAAGACAAAAGAGCTGATGGCAGCTCCGTCATGCAGTCAGGAGGCAAAAGATGCAGCACAGGCATGGCTTGACGCTGTAGGAACCGAGAACGAGGCAGAAGAGACGAAAAAATATATTGCCGAACTCGAAGAAGATATCATGACGCTGGACGGACTGATCGCATTTGCAGAGTCCGAAATGGGTGCTCAGGTATTCGGAGCAGAAAAGACAAAAGAAGTCGCTGCTCATGGAAAAGAATTAAAAGCTGCAGGCAAACAGTACTGTGACTGCCCTGCATGCGCAGCTGTAGAAGCAATCCTCGCGAAGAAGGACGAGCTTTTATAATTTTATAGTGCAACGGAGAGTGTAGAAAAATATCTTCAACCATTATAAGATGGTTGGAGATATTTTTTTGCACTCCTTGACACCTCATACTTCTCTATTTTATGATAAAAGCATGTTAAAGGATGTGGAAATATGAGCGAAAAACAGTTGATGAGAAGGCTGAGGAAAATCACAGCGGTAGTTGTGGTGATCAGCATTCTATTGTTCCTCGGGGGAGGCTTTATTACATCCTCGCTTGGCCGGGTGCAGAAAGATACCATGACAACGCAGATGATTTCAGAGGCGGAAGAATACAAGGCAAATGTACTGCGTAAAATCAAGATGGATCAACAGACACTCCAGACGCTGGCGAGTTTCTTCCGGTTCAGCAATACGATCAGCATGATTGATACGGATGCCTTCGCGAACGGTCTTTATGAATCGAACCGGCATAACAGTTTTATCCAGATGGGTTATTTTACGGAAGACGGCGATGGAATCCGGGTGACAGTTGATAGAGAGATTAAGAAAAATGTCCGTATGGAAGATCTGGAAGAGGAACTGCAGGCGAGTATCGGAGAGGCGTGGCAGGGGGAGAGCGCGGTGTCCAGAGTCTATGAGGATGCCCGGACCGGGGAAAAGGTTTTTTCCTATGCTGTTCCTGTCTATCAGGGAGACGAGATCACAGGTGTGCTGACTGCGAAAGACAGCATTGAAGCATTTGAAGATATTCTGGATGATAAGACGGCTATGAACGGTTATGGTTATGTCCATATGATCGGAAAGGAAGGGAAGTTTCTGATTCGTTCTAAAAATAAAGTCGTCAATAGAAGAGTGGAGAGTATTTTTGACGGGAACTATATCACAGAGGCAGAAAAGGAGAAAATCCGGGAAGCGATCGATAATGATGAGAGCGTGTTCAGTAAATTCCGGTATCAGGGAACGGCGTATCAGATTTATCTGAATCCGATCGGCCTGAATGGCTGGTACCTTTTCTGTGTTGATACAATGCAGGGGGTGAATGCGCCCATTTATCAGATGATCAATGTTACAAGGGCAATTTTTATCGGAGTCCTTTGTCTGAGCGTATTTCTGCTGATTTATGGGTACCAGATGCTGAGAAAGAATCATAAACAGCTGATTGAGCTTGCTTACTATGACTCTTTGACAGGAGCATATAATACGGTCCGCTTTATGCAGGAAATGAAGGATGCGCTGTCAGGACCGGAAAAGTACAGTGTCTGCGTTCTGAATATTCATCAGTTTAAATTTATCAATGAAATATTTGGGCGCGCGCAGGGGGATAAACTTCTCTGTCATATCAGTCAGGTATTGAAGGAAAGTGTGAATCCGGGAGAGTATTTCTGCAGAGATACCGGTGACTTTTTCTGGATGATTTTAAAAGGGCAGAATGAAGAAGCGATCAGAGAGCGTCTCTATGAAATGATGGAAAAGATCAGCCGTTTTTCATTGAGCCAGCATCACAACTATCAGATTATGATCTATTGTGGAGTGGCTGTGCGGCGGGATGACAGTTCCGCAGAAATGATGATGACGCATGCAATGTTCGCACTTCAGACGGCCAAAGGAACGGACCGGAATAATGTCTGGTTTTATGACGTGGAGCTTCACAAGCAGGAAACGTTGCAGAACTACATCGAAAGTCATATGCATCAGGCGCTGAAGGACAAAGAGTTCCGGATGTTTTTACAGCCGAAGATGGATATGAGGACGGGAAAGCTTGGAGGCGCAGAAGCGCTTGTCAGATGGATTCCAAAAGACGGGACAATCATCTATCCGAACCAGTTTATCCCGCTGTTTGAAAGCAATGGGTTCTGTTCCAGCCTGGATATGTATATGGTGGAAAATGTCTGCAGGAAAATCCGGGAGTGGATAGATGCCGGGATCACACCGGTTCCGATTTCCGTGAATCAGTCAAAGATCCTCTTTTACGAGGAAGACTATGTGGAGAATCTATGTGCTGTTCTGGAACGGTACCGGATTCCGGGCGATCTGATTACGCTTGAGATTCTGGAGGGACTTGCCGCAGGAAATATTGATGAACTCAATGAGAAGATCGATCAGTTAAAGGAGAAAGGCTTCCGCATTTCCATGGATGATTTCGGAAGCGGATATTCTTCTTTTAATACACTTGGAAAACTCCATATCGATGAGCTGAAGATGGACCGGGTATTTTTGTCGGCAATTACGGGAAAAGAAGATGAACGACAGGAGATTATTATGGCACAGGTAGTGGATCTGGCAAAGAAGCTTCGGATTTCTACTGTAGCGGAAGGTGTGGAAACAAAAGAAAATGAAACATTGATCCGGACACTGGGATGCGGCTACGGTCAGGGATATTACTACAGCAGGCCGATTGATGAGGATGAATTCGACAGGAAGTATATGGAAAAGGGGAACGGAAATCATGAAGTGTAAGGAAAAAGGAGGAAAGACGTGGGAATACAATCCGGTCTTTCAGACTTTAAATCAGTTTTATAACAATGCATTGACCAGGCGTGACGCACAAAAGGCGGCGGCACTGGTGACAGAAGATGTCTATTTCCTCGGTGCCTCCGAGGTGGTGTTCGGGCGGGAGGTATTCCGTCAGTTTCTGGAAGGGGAACTGAACAGCGTCAAAATGCCGATTCTTTATCAGATTACGGACTACAGGGAAAAGGAGAGGGGAAGCCATTCCTGGGACTGCTACTGCCAGATTGAGATTGCCATGCAGGGGAAAGAACATCATGAACATGAAAGTATTGCCAGAGTAACTGCTTCCGTCGTGGAGGAAAACGGGGAATACAAGATTGCAGTTCTTCACAGGACACTGTTGGAAGGATATATCCAAAAGGAGGAGAGATTCCCGTTCCGTATTCTGTCAAACCGCCTTGGAAAACTGGATCAGATTTCCAGGCGGGAACTTCTGGACATTATCTGCGAGACAATGCCAAGTGGTGTAATAGGAGGGTACATGGAGGATGGCTTTCCGATTTATATGGTGAATGATAAGCTTCTGGACCTGCTTGGATATACATATGAGGAATTCATGCAGGTCACAGGGGGAAATGTGCTGAACCGGATCTGGAAAAAAGATCAGGAAGAAGCAATTGCCGCAGCAGAAAAAGAATGTCAGGAACATGGGGAATACGAGATTGAATATCGAATGATGAAAAAAGACGGGAATTTTGTGTGGGTTTATGACCGGGGAAGAGTGATCACTACGCAGGACGGTCGAAGGGCGGTAATCAGCCTGATCGTCGATATTTCTGAAAATGTGCGTATAAAAAACAATCTGTTTGTAGAATCCGTGACAGATCCGCTGACCGGACTTTACAACCGCAGAGGCGGTGAAGTGATGGTGACACAGAAACTTGGAAGCGGCAAGCCTTATATTTTTCTGATGCTGGATATCGACAGATTCAAGGAAGTCAATGACTTCTACGGCCATCACGAAGGAGACAATGTCTTGAAGTATGTTGCGGAGGAACTGAAGCACTGCTTCCGGCGGGATGATGTGATCATCCGGCTTGGAGGCGATGAGTTTGTGATTTTTGTGCATCCATGTACCAGCATTCCGGCAATCGAGAATAAACTGGCAGGAATCAGCACGGTATATCAGGAAAAAATTGATCAGGAGTACCCGAAAAGCAAATCCTCCCTATCTTTTGGAGGGATTTATGCAGATCACGGAATTCCGTTCGTGGAATTATACAAAAAAGCGGATCAGATTTTATACGAGGTAAAACAGCAGTGTAAAGGAACCTTTCGCATCGTAAATGCAGAGGAAGAAAAAACAGCAGAACAGGAGTAGTTTGATGTTTGGATATGTGACAGTCTGTGAACCGGAACTGAAAATGAAAGATTTTCGAAAGTACAGGTCGTATTACTGCGGGCTGTGTCAGGAGTTGAAGGAAAAATATGGATTTTCGGGGCAGATGACATTGACCTATGATATGACGTTTGCGATTATTCTTCTGACTTCGCTGTATGAGACTGAGACAAAGACAGAACAGAGGCGCTGTAAGGTGCATCCGGTGAAAAAGCAGACGATGAGAAGAAATGAAATTACAGAATATGCGGCGGATATGAACCTGCTGCTCGCCTATTATCATCTGGAGGATGACTGGGCGGACGAGAAGAAACCGGCGGCCCTCGCCGGAAAGGGAGTACTCCGGAAAAAGGCAGACAGGATCATTCGAAAATATCCACGCCAGAGCCGGGTGATCAAAAAGGCGCTGCGGGGTATCCGAAAGTGTGAAAAAGAAAACTGTATGGATCTGGACCGGGTCTCCGGGTACTTCGGGCGGATGATGGCAGAGCTTTTTGTTTACAAAAAGGATGTATGGGAAAAAACGCTTCGAAGAATCGGATTTTTTCTCGGAAAGTTTATCTATCTGATGGACGCGTACGATGATCTGGAGGAAGACAGGAAAAAACACTGCTACAATCCGCTCATCAGAATTTGTGAAGAAGAGGATTTTGAAGAGCGGATCCGGGGGATTCTCTGCATGATGATTGCGGAGTGCAGCGCAGAATTTGAAAAGCTTCCGTGCCTTTTGGATGTAGACATTTTGAGAAATATCCTGTATGATGGAGTGTGGAATCGTTATAGATTAATTCAGATGAAAAAGCAGGAAGGAAAGGAACAGGATCATGTCAAAGAATCCGTATGATGTATTGGGTGTATCCCCAAACGCATCTGACGAAGAAGTAAAAAAAGCATATAGAGAGTTAACAAGAAAATATCATCCTGATGCGAATGTAAACAATCCGCTGGCAGATCTTGCAGAGGAGAAGTTTAAGGAAGTACAGGAAGCATATGATGAGATTATGAAAGAGCGTGCATCGGGCGGAAGCTCCGGCGGTTACTCCTACGGGGGCGGTTCATCCTATGGCGGAGGCTCTTCCTACGGCGGAAACAGCAACGACGTTGAGATGCAGGCAGTCTTTAACTATATTAACAACAGACGCTACCGTGAGGCGCTCAATCTTCTGGACAGGATGCCGAACCGGACCGCGATGTGGTATTACGCAAGCGGTGCGGCAAATGCGGGGATCGGAAATCTGGTTGTAGCAAGAGAACATGCCGCACAGGCAGTGAATATGGAGCCGAATAATGTGCAGTACCGTCAGCTGCTAAATCAGATTGACTGGAACAGCAGAAGATATCAGAATAATCCGTACGGAGGCGGATACGGTGGAAACTCATCCTGCGGTACGGGAAATATGTGCTGTGATTTGTGGCTGGCGGATACGCTGTGTGAATGTATGGGAGGAGATCTTTGTTCATGCATGTAAAAGGGAAAATGATGGCGTTCTGCGGTCTGTTCATTGCACTGTCGGTCGTTTGTATGTCTCTCGGAAGCGTGATTGAGACGAATACGCTCTTCCTGCTTGCAGCTGCTTCATTTTTTGTAGGTATTGTAATCAGGGAGTTCGGAATGAGGACAGGAGGAGCCTTTTATGTGGCTGATGTTCTGCTCGGTCTTCTGATTGCACCGAACAAGTTTTATGTTTTCTCCTTTGCGGCGATGGGGCTTTATATCGTGATCATCGAAGCGGCATGGAGATTTCTGGGACGTTCCAGCCGGACACAGCGGCAGACTATTTTCTGGGCAGTCAAATATATGGCGTTCAATGTCATGTATATTCCGATGCTGATATTTTTTGAAGAACTGATTCTGGGCGGGCAGAAACTTTCCCCGATTATGACGGCCGGAATCTGGATTGCAGGCCAGATTGCACTGTTTATCTATGACCGCGCATATGAGTATGTACAGGCCCATGTCTGGACGAAAATCAGAGGAAGAATGTTTTAGAGGGATGCTATTTTTAGGTCTCGGTATACAGTAGTGTACCGGGGCCTTTTTATAATGCCCGGGAGTTTGTTTTCCCGTGTCCGGCTTGACCGGATCTTCAGACCGCGTTACAATTTCGGTAGTTCTATTTTTACAAATGAGGAGTTTTGTGCGATGTATATTGCGGATTTACATATCCACTCCAGATATTCCAGAGCCACCAGCAAAGACTGCACACCGGAACATCTGGATCTGTGGGCAAGAAGAAAGGGAATCCACCTCGTCGGAAGCGGGGATTTCACCCATCCGGCATGGCGGGAAGAGTTAAAGGAGAAACTTCGGCAGGATGAAAACGGTCTCTATGTCCTGAAAGAGGAATACCGGCTCCATGAGGACTCGGTGCCGGATGACAGGATTCCGCGCTTTGTGATTACCGGGGAGATCAGTTCGATTTACAAGCAGGGCGGAAGGGTGCGGAAAGTACACAGCCTGATCCTGCTTCCGGATATTCAGAAAGCGGAGATCATATCCAGAAAGCTGGAAGAAATCGGCAACATCCATTCGGATGGAAGGCCGATCCTTGGCATCAGCTGCCATGATCTGCTGGAAATCATTCTGGAACTGTGCCCGGAGGCCGTCTATGTGCCGGCTCATATCTGGACGCCGCATTTTTCCATGTTCGGTGCGTTCTCAGGGTTTGATTCCGTGGAAGAGTGTTTTGGAGATCTCGCCGGCTACGTGCAGGCGGTGGAAACCGGGCTTTCCTCCGACCCGCCGATGAACTGGAGAGTGTCGGCTCTGGACCGGTTCCAGCTGATCTCCAATTCGGATGCCCATTCTCCTGCAAAACTCGGGCGGGAGGCGAATCTTCTGGATACGGAGCTTTCCTATCAGGGACTGAAAACCGCGGTGGAGACAGGAGCGGGACTTCTGGGAACCATCGAATTCTTCCCGGAGGAAGGAAAATATCATATGGACGGGCACCGCAAGTGCGGGCTTTGCCTGAGCCCGAAAGAGACTGAAAAGTACGGCGGGATCTGCCCGGTGTGCGGGCGCAAGATCACGATCGGAGTGTCCCACCGGATTGAGCAGATGGCGGACCGGCCGGAACAGTATCAAAGACCGGGAGCAAAGCGGTTTGAAAGCCTGATTCCCCTTCCGGAAATCATCGGGGCGGCTCTGGGACACAGTTCCGCAAGCAAGGGCGTGCAGAGGGAGTACCAGAAGCTGACGGCAAGACTCGGGGCCGAGTTTGAGATTCTGCGGAATATTCCTGTGGAAGAGATCCGGCATGTGTCCGGCAGACTGATTGCAGAAGGAATCAAACGGCTCCGGGCAGGGAAAGTGACATGGAGCCCGGGATTTGACGGAGAATACGGAAAAGTCCGGATTTTCGATGAGGAAGAGCGTAATGAGACAGACGGGCAGATGGATTTTTTCAGTATGCTGGGAGTGAAAGAAGAGGTAGGAAAGCAGGCAAAATCCGAGAAAACACGGGAGAAAAAAGAGAAGGCTTCGGAGGCTGTGACGGCGAAGCGAAAAGAGCCGGACGAAAAGCAGGAAGAAGCTATAGAAGTAACAGGAAAACGGCAGGCGGAAAATGCCGGAAAGAATCCGGGCAGACTTAATGAGAAGCAGCAGAAGGCGGCACATTCGCCGGCCAGAAGGACGGCTGTCATTGCAGGACCGGGAACCGGAAAAACCAAGACATTGATTGCGAGACTTCTGTATCTGGTGAATGACCAGAAGATAAACCCGGATCGGATTACGGCAGTGACCTTTACAAACCAGGCAGCGGGAGAAATCCGGGACCGGCTGCAGCAGGCTGGAGAGCAGGGCAGCAGTTTTGCCGGACTTCAGACGGGAACATTCCACGCCATCTGTCTGCGTTTCCTGAAGGAGCGTGGAGTCCGGGTTCTTCTGGCGGATGAAACCCGGTGCATCCGTCTGGCAGAAGAGATTCTGGCACGATTTGGAATCGACGAAGAGCCGAAGGAGTTTCTGGAACAGGCGGCCAAATGGAAGGAAATGCAGATTCTGCATCCGGAAGAGGCCGGGGAGAAGGGAGAAAAGGAACCAGACCGTACAGCAACTTATGAGGCTTATGGCGAGGAAATGGCAGGCCGGGGACTCTTTAGCTTTGAAGATCTGCTCCTGGAGACGGTCCGGATGTTAAAGGAACATCCGGAAGAGAAAGGATGGCGGAAGCCGTTCGGGCATCTGCTGATCGATGAATTCCAGGATATCAGCCCGGTGCAGTATGAACTGATGAAAGAGTGGAACCGGGGCGGAGAAAGCCTGTTTGTGATCGGAGACCCGGATCAGGCGATTTACGGATTCCGCGGGTCGGATGCCCGCTGTTTTGAAAGACTGCATCGGGAATTTCCGGATCTGAGCATGATCCGGCTGGAAGAAAACTACCGGAGTACACCGCAGATTTTAAACAGTTCCCTTGCTGTGATTTCTGAAAATCCGGGGGAAGAGCGGATTCTTCATCCAAACCAGAAAGACGTCGGGCCGGTCCGGATGTTAAAGACCGGCGGAGAAATGGCAGAGGCAATCGCGGTGGCAAAAGAGATCGGACGCATGGCAGGCGGGATCGGAATGCTGGAGGCCCAGCGGACGTCCGAAGAAAAAGAACGGAAAATCCGAAGCTTCCACGAAATCGCAGTACTGTACCGGACACACCGGCAGGGAGAACTTCTGGAAAACTGTCTGAGAAAAGAAGGAATTCCGTACGTGGTATCCGGAAGAGAATCCTTTTTGAAAGACGAGACCGTCCGCCGGAGCGCAGCCTTTTTCCGGTACCTTCTGGATCCGGAACAGACGGCGGCAAAAGAAGAAGGAAGCCTTCTGTTTGCAGACGGAGAAGGAAATCCCCTTGGCAGTCTGCTGTTTGAAGAGACGGCACAAGTCTGGAAAAAGAAAATCCAGGAACAGAGCCCGGCAGAACTTCTGAAAGAATGGATCCGGGAGATGGGAATGGAGACGAACAAAGCCATGGAAAAACTATCCCGGATGGCAGTATGCTATGAAACGATAGAAGAACTTCTGACAATGCTGGAACTTGGAGTAGAAAGCGATCTGAAACGCTGCGGGGAGAAACAGTACACCGCAGAAGCAGTGACACTGATGACCCTCCACGGCTCCAAAGGCCTGGAATTTCCGGCAGTGATTCTATATGGAGCAGAACAGGGAAAAATTCCTCTGGAAAACGAATATTACGAGACGGATTTCGAAGAAGAACGACGGCTCCTTTATGTCGGAATGACAAGAGCCAAAGAAGAACTGATCCTCACATCCGCAGGCGAAGAAAGCCCGTTTCTGAAATCAGTCTCCGGTGACCTGCTCCAACGAGAAACAGCCGGCAGGAAAAAACAACAAGAACTCTGGCACCAGATGAGCCTGTTCGAATGATATTCATTGGGGACGTGTTCCGGCGTTTCGGAACCTGTCCCCGATGAAAAAAATCTGACAATTTGAGTTTTCCCTTATTTTATGCGGGTTTCGGGCGTTTTTTGCGTTTTGGGGACGTGTTCCGGTGCATCGGAACACGTCCCCAAAATGGTTAAAATCCCTCTATTTTTCTTCAATCTGGAACTGTACCATGCTTCCAGCCTGTTCGGTTACCCAGAAATGTATGACTTTTTTCATCAGCATATCTTTCAGTACTTTTGTGTGCGGGTGTTTGTATTTATTCTGGTATCCTGCGCTGATGATCAGGACAAACTGTCCGCAGGAAAGTGCTTCGTTGTAATTGTGCATGGAGCCGTGATGTGGAACCTGTACGGTGCCGACGGACGGCATGTAGGCAGAGAGTTCTCCGGTGAGTGCGTCCCAGTTTTCTTTTGTTCCGGCATCGTAGTCCCCAAGATACAGGCAGCCGTCCGGATAGCCGGTCCTGCGACCGGACTGTGGTTCTGTCAGATCCGGCATGAAAAAGCGGTACGGGCGGATCTGGCGGTGATCCGGCGTAAGCGGCCCGGAGTATACGACAAGGGAGTTGGAATTGAGACTTCCCGGTGCGTATTTCTGGTAAATCCGTTTGATATCATCCCAGTCATAGGAGAAGATATCGGATGTCTCAAGGTAGGCCTGCAATGTCTTTTTATCATATCCATTTTTCCTCAAGCCCCGGAAAAATGCCTTGTTTCTTCGGGTATTCTGGAAATTGTAAGGCACATAACCCCAGTCCGGGTTGCTATCGGACACAGTCAGATCCACTGCCTTGCCGGAAGGAACAGCACCGACATTGCCGCCCGGTCTGCGGCTGGAATCCTGCGGCATCACATAAAAGATTTCCGGAGTCTGCGTATCGACAGGAAGGGTGTAATCCTGCACTGCCCCATAAGGATCCACGATAAGTTTGGATAAAAATTCCGATTCTGTATTTTCCAGCCGGGCAATGAGCCTGGTCAGAAGGATTTCTTCCTCCGTCAGGAACGGAAGGTACAGACGTTCCACACAGCAATGGGATAACAGAAATGGAAGTCCGTTGATGTGATCTTCGTGTAAATGGGAAATAAAAACTGCCTGAATCTTCTCCCTGGGCTCAAACGTGCAGGCAATCTGCTTTTCGATAGCGGACCTGCTTGTGGATGAACCGCAGTCATAGACAACATTGACTCCGCAGTCAAACTGTTCTGTATAAAAGGCACCCTGCCCAACAGGTAAAAAACTTCTGATCATGTATGTACCTCCCGTATCATTCGTTCATCATTTTCTGATATGCGGTGCCCCACTGTTCCATGGCATCAAGAATCGGCTCCATGGATTTACCAAGAGGGGAAAGGGCATATTCCACCCGCGGCGGCACTTCCGGATAAACTGTTCTTGTGATGATCCCGTCATCCTCCATCGCCCGGAGACTGTCTGTCAGCACTTTCTGGCTGACTCCTTCCAGGTCTCTTCTCAGCTCATTAAAACGCCACGGCCGCATCCGAAGATTTCTCAGAATCAACAGTTTCCATTTGCTTCCGATCAGCTGTACTGTCGTTGCCACAGGACAGGCCGGCATTTCTTCTTTTGTCATCATCTGGCGTCACCTCATCTCAATAGTTTTGCTGGAAATATTATATCAGATTTGAATGTAACATGCCAGTTGAATCCAGGGGTTATAAAAAGGTAACTAAGTAATAGATTAGTGCGTACTTTTTTCAGGAAGTTCCCGGCAGTACAATAAAACTGCAAACAGGAAGACGTTTAACGACAAAAAAAGGAGGAACAGAATATGTCACTTTTGAATCTGTTTGGATGGAGCAAAAAAATGGAAGAGGCGCCGGCATCTGCATGCGGTACGGCGTGCGGGGCAGCAGGAAAACCGGAGGAAACACCGGCAGCATGCGGCACAGCGTGCGGAGCAGCTGACAAACCGGAAGAGACACCATCTGCATGCGGTTCTGCGTGTGGAGCAGCTGACAAGCCGGAAGAGACACCGTCTGCATGTGGTTCCGCATGTGGAGCAGCTGACAAATAGGAAGCTGGAAGAAGAAAACGGACGCGGACTTCCCGGAAGGCCTGGGCCTCCGGGGAGCCAATGAAGAAGAAATTCGGCAAGAGGCCGATTGACATAGAAAGATCACAGCGGGATGATAGGAAGAGGAAGGAGCAAGGAAATGAAACAGTATTTTTCTTTTCAGTGGCATATCACAGATGAGTGCGATCAGAGATGTAAGCACTGCTATATTTTTTCAGAGGATAACTGCAAAAAACTGGACCAGATGACATGGAAGCAGATGAAGGAAACTTTTTATAACTGTCTGGATTTCTGTAAGGTGTATCACCGCCTGCCATATTTTTATATTACCGGAGGAGACCCGATTCTTCATCCGGATTTCTGGAAACTGTTGGGCCTGATGAAGGAGAACGGGATTCCATTTACCATTCTGGGAAATCCGTTTCATTTAAATGATGAGAACTGCCGGAAGATGAAGGAATATGGCTGTGAGAAATATCAGCTTTCCCTGGACGGAATGAGAGAAACGCACGACTGGTTCCGTAAACCGGGAAGCTTTGATATTACACTGGAAAAGATTAACTGTATCAAAAAGGCAGGGATACGCGCGGTCATTATGACAACGGTGTCCGGCACGAATATCGACGAAATCCCGGACATTATCGATACGGTTGCAGTACATGGAGCAGATGTCTTTGCGTTTGCAAGATACTGCCCGACCAGCGAGGAGAAAGATGTGGGAATTGAGCCGATGCGCTATCGGAAACTTCTGGAAGACTGCGACCGGAAATTCAAAGAGTACGAGGCAGCGGGATGCCAGACGTATTTTAACAAGAAGGACCACCTCTGGACACTGTATGAATATGAAACAGGAGAATTTCAGATTCCGAAGGCAGCAGAAGAAGGCATGATTTACGGCGGATGCAACTGTGGAAACTGCCACCTGACGATTCTTCCGACCGGAGATATTTATGCGTGCCGCAGAGTCCAGAACAGCAAAGTCGGAAATGTTTTTACGGACCGGATTGCAGACGTCTGGATCTGTCAGATGGAGCAGTACCGGGACTATACGAAATTTGAAAAATGTGCCAAGTGTGAGCTTCTGGCATGGTGCCGCGGATGCCCGGCTGTCGCAAGCGGACAGGATGGAAATTTCTATGCCGCGGATCCGCAGTGCTGGAAGGAGGTATCGGCATGATACCGGGAAAGATGAAAGCAGTTGTTCTAAGAGAACCGGCCAGAGCGGAAGCGGTCTGTCTGACAGAGGTTCCGGTGCCGGAAGTCCGGCCAGGCTGGGTTCTTGTGAAGATTCATGCGTTCGGGATGAATCATTCGGAGCAGATTTTAAGACAGAGCGAAATTCGTGCGGATTACATCAAAAAGCCGGTGATTCCGGGGATCGAGTGCGTCGGAGAAATTGTCGATCCTTCGGACAGCCGGTTCCAAACCGGGCAGAAAGTTGCGGCGCTGATGGGAGGCATGGGGAGAAGTTTTGACGGCAGTTATGCGGAATATGTCCTGCTGCCTTCGCATCATGTCTTTGCAGTTTCTTCGGATCTTCCGTGGGAGGAACTGGCGGCAGTACCGGAGACGTATTTTACCGCCTGGGGTTCCCTTTTTGAGGGGCTGAATCTGAAGCCGGAAGATACGCTTTTGGTACGCGGTGCCACCTGTGCCCTTGGCTATGCGGCCATTCAGATCGCAAAAGCCCTCGGTTGTCAGGTAATTGCAACGACACATAAGAAAGAAAAATTAAAACTGCTGCAGGATGCAGATCTTGCCGTGCTGGATATCGGGAAACTTTCCGATGCGATCCCAAAAGCCTCCAAAGCACTGGAACTGGTCGGGCCGAAAACTCTTTCGGATACACTGCGCTGTGTACAAAAAGGCGGCATTGTCTGTGATACCGGGATTCTGGGCGGAACCGGCGTATGGAATGGATTTGATCCGATCAAGGGAATTCCAAACGGAGTATATCTGACAGGCTTTTACAGTAACCAGCCGGATCAGACAGTCATGCAGGAAATCCTGGACTTCTTTGATATTCACCGGATCCGTCCCTGCATTGGAAACATCTATCCGTTTTCTGAAATCCGGGAGGCGTGCATGGCAATGGAACAAGGGAAAGTCAATGGAAAAATTGTGGTGACAATATCAGAAAGAAAAGGAGAAGAGATATGGATGCAAAGACGTGCTTAAAGAAACTGGAATATGTCGGTGTGCTGGCATTTGCTACCGTGGACGCACAGGGGAATCCGCAGGTGAGAAATATCAGCGCCGTCCATTATGAGCCGGATGCTCTGTATTTCTTTACCGCCAGAGGGAAAGATTTTTGCAGGGAGCTTCTGGAAGACGGAAGGGTGCAGATCCTGGGCTATACACGATATAAAGAAATGATCCGGCTGTCGGCACAGGCAAAGCCGGTTTCTCAGGAGGAACAGCAAAAGTGGATCGATACGATTTTCCGGGAGCAGCCGTATCTGGAAAACGTCTACCCGGGAAATACAAGAGAAATTGGAATCGTGTTTGAAATCCGGGACGCTCAGATCGAATATTTCCATCTGGGTGTACATCCGATTTTCCGGGAAACCTATGTCATTGGAAATGGCAGGGAGAAAGAAAAGGGATACCGGATTACAGATTCGTGCATCGGGTGCGGCATCTGCGCTTCGGTCTGCCCGCAGGGATGTATTACACCGGGAGATGCAGGAACACCGTATCACATCAGTCCGGAACACTGTCTGCATTGTGGAAACTGCTCTGAGCACTGTCCGGTATCGGCAATAGAACGAGTATGAGGTGAGAAAGATGTTATCAAGATTGTGGTCGAAAAAACCGGGAGAGTCCGGGGAAATGAATATAGAGAAACTGAAAAAAGCGTTGAATGAGGCGGAGAGTGTGCTTATCGGCGCGGGCTCCGGCCTCTCCACTTCTGCGGGATTTGTCTACACCGGAGAACGTTTCCGGAACTATTTTTCTGATTTTGAGAAACGCTATGGATTTCATGATATGTATTCCGGCGGATTTTACCCATATGATACGCTGGAGGAACACTGGGCATACTGGAGCCGCTATATCTGGATCAACCGCTATATGGATGCACCGAAACCGGTCTATGACGAACTGCTCGATCTGGTGAAAGACAAAGACTATTTTGTCCTGACTACCAACGTAGATCACTGTTTTCAGAAGGCAGGATTTGAGAAACACCGCCTTTTCTACACCCAGGGGGATTATGGGCTGTTCCAGTGCAGTAAGCCGTGCCATCCGAAAAATTATGAAAATGAAGAAGTGGTTCGGCAAATGGTACAGGCACAGGGATTTGAGATTGCAGAGAATGGAGAACTGATTCTGACGGATGGAACAGTGCCAAAACGGCAGATCCCGTCGGAACTTGTCCCTTACTGTCCGAAATGCGGGAAACCGATGGCAATGAATCTGCGCGCAGACGATACCTTTGTGGAAGATGAAGGATGGCACCGGGCAGCAGAACGGTATGCGGATTTCCTGCGCAGACACCAGAATGGAAAGATCCTGTTTCTGGAGCTTGGAGTCGGATTTAACACTCCGGGAATCATCAAGTACCCATTCTGGCAGAAAACAAATCAAAACCCGAAAGCAGTATATGCCTGTGTAAACTACGGGGAGGCTGCGGCACCGGAACCGATTGCGGAGCGGTCGGTCTGCGTGGATGGGGATATTGGGGAGGTGTTAAAAAAATTAAAGTAAAATTATGGACTATTTCCATAGTATGATTTGCAATTTGCATAAACTATTGCTATAATATACTTTGCAAACTAAAAAGAAAAATGAATTGTATAATAGTTGAATTCCAACGGAATAATA
Source organism: Drancourtella sp. An12 (assembly GCF_002160935.1). Taxonomy (NCBI): domain Bacteria; kingdom Bacillati; phylum Bacillota; class Clostridia; order Eubacteriales; family Oscillospiraceae; genus Drancourtella; species Drancourtella sp. An12. The sequence continues at coordinate 61,834 of NZ_NFLO01000017.1, forward strand.
TTATTATGGAGGTGTATTATGGCAATTGTAAGTGATGAACAGGTTATAAAAGTATTGCAACAGTATAATCCGTGGTGGCGTACACCTTCTGCTATAAAGGAAGAAAGTAAGCCTCAAAAGAGGCTGGCATATTATGAAGCTCTGAAAACGCTCACACATAAGAGCATCCGGAGGTTTGCCGTTTTGTCTGGTATGAGGCGTGTAGGTAAGACGACAATTTTATATCAGATTATTGAGCATCTGATTGATGAGGGAGTCAATCCTAAAAACATTTTGTACGCTACTTTTGATAATCCGATTCTGAAACTTGTCAATGTGGAAAATGTGCTGTCCATTTATGAATCTATGTATCCTATCGAAGGCATAAGGTATATTTTCTTTGACGAAGTGCAGTATACTGAAAATTGGGAACTTTGGATGAAGGTGATTTATGATAGCAGAAAGGATATTCGCCTGATTGCCACAGGATCTGCCAGTCCTATTTTAGAAAAGGGTTCTGCAGACAGCGGTACAGGTCGATGGAGTGTTCTCAAAATACCTACCATGTCATTTTATGAGTATTGCAGGTTACTTGATCTGGACTTGCCTCTTCTGCCGGAGGATTTACGTCTATCAGAGCTTCCAGGCTATGGTTTGGCACAACTTGGTGATTTGATGAATAAATTTATTCCGCTGCAAAATCATTTTAACCGTTATCTTATGATTGGAGGCTTTCCGGAGCTGGTATTATCGGACGATGATGCCTATGCCCAAAGGATGCTGCGAGAAGATGTGGTTGATAAAGTTATTAAGCGCGATGTACTGTCGCTATTTAATATACGAAGTCCTTTGCTGATGGAAAAGCTGTTTCTCTACCTGTGTATGAATTCTACGGAGAGTTTTAATGCAACTACCGCAGCCAAGGAATTGGAGAATATCTCGATCACAACAATTGACAGTTATATCAAGGCATTAGAAATGTCCAATCTCATTTATCTGGCAAAGCCGATGAATGTGGGAAGCAAAGGTTCGCTAAAAGGGAAACCGAAAATATTTGTCGCTGATGCGGCTATCCGTAATGCTGTGCTGATGATTGACGATGTACTTTCGGATGAAAAGGAACTTGGTGCAATGGTGGAAACAACTGTTTACAAGCATATGGTTTCCTTCTATCAGGGCAGTCCGGCACAACTGGGATATTTCAGAAAGGCAAAGGATAATCAGAAAGAGGTTGATGTGGTAGTGGAACTTCCTCGCCAGAAGATTCTCTGTGAAGTAAAATATCGTAATCAATCCCACATTGCGGAGACAGATGCCATTGTAGAGTTGTGTAAGGACGAAAAATCCAAAGTAACAAACGCCTTTTTAATCACAAAGCGCCTGGACGATTTTGGTATTACCAGGCACGAAACAATGGTACCGATTTTGCGTGTACCGGCCATTGCATTTCTCTATATCTTAGGTAAGACGGAAGCAGAGGGAAAAAATGGAATTTGACTATTTTGCCTTTGAACAAATATTTTTTGAATGGACAATATAAAAGCCACTTTGTATTTCCCTAAAAAGGAGGGGAGAGACAGAAGGATTCCAAAAGAGAAGCTTTCTGTCCCTCCCCTCCTTTTAGAGTAAAGTTCTTACCGGATATACGTCACGCGGTCCGGGTCGAATCCCCCTCTTGCCGCAGGTGTCTCATCTGCAACGCCGACCGCTACGATTGATACAGGAATACTCTGAGTATTCAAAATTTCCTGGATTTTTTCCACCCGGTCCATGGCAGGATAGCAGCCGCACCAACAGGTGCCGTATCCGAGATCTTTTGCCTGAAGGAGAAGATTTTCAATGGCTGCACCGCAGTCCTGCGGCCAGTAAGGTCCGCATTTTCCTTCCTGGAGATCCGGGCGTCCACAGACAACGATGGCAGCGGAGGCGGTAGTAAGCATGCTGGTGTATGGATGAGATTCCTGAAGTCTGGCCATTGTATCACGGTTGGTAATGACGAAAAATTCCCACGGCCTTGTGTTGCGTGCGCTTGGCGCTATCATGGCAGCTTCCAGCATCTTTTCAAAATCCTCCTGAGGGATCGTAACCTGTTCTTTATATTTGCGGATACTTCTTCTTTCACGGATTACGTCTGAACAATTCATACTAAATTCTCCTTTCCTCTAAAGACAATTTTCTGAACGATTTGATTACGTTTATTATAACGCCGGACATGCCGGGAAGCAAACTAGTCTGTATACGCGGCCAGAAGTTTGTGTATGCAAAAGCAGATCACAAATCCTGCAATGTAGACGGCGATGTGCACGTTCAGAACGGTGTTACGGAACAGGATGGCCGGCGCCATGCAGACCAGGACGGCAAAGAACAGAATCAGGATGAAACGGAAACGGCTCTTCCGGCGTGCCTGTTCGGATTCGTCTTCAAGAGAAGTCTTGCAAATGTACTGTACAATCGCGTAAGAAACGACGAGGATGATCAAGGTTGCGGAAATCGTTCCCGAGGAGACCGGAACATGAACAAGCCCGCCGCCGTTTTGTACGCTGTTAAGAAGTCCGGTGACCATCCAGAGCGGCATCAGAATCGCAAGACCAAGAAACAGAATGTCGGCATGATATGCGATCGTCTGTAAAGGCGTGCGAGGCGGAAGTTCTGCGACAATGCCTTTGCAGAATTCTTTGTAGTCCTCTCCGAGAACTTCGGAAGCAGAAGCCCCTCTTGCAGCTCCCTCCAGCAGCATCCGGGTAATGTCCAGACGAACAAGTTCTACCTGATATTCGCTGATCGGAAAGGATTTCAGATAGACGACAATATCGGTCAGGATCTGTCTTGTCTCTTCCGGAAGCTGCTTTTCATAATGATTATTTTGTTGTTGTAACGCTTTTCTTTTATTCATGATCATTCCCTCCCTTCACATCGGCAAGCAGGGCAGCGACAGCGGCGGATAATTCCCGGTAGCTTGTCAGAAAAGACTGAAACTCCGTCTCCCCATCTTCCGTCAGTGAATAGTACTTGCGCTTCGGACCGACGTCGGACTGACGGTAGGTGGCACGGATCATTCCATTTTTCTCCAGACGCAGGAGAATCGGATAAATGGTTCCTTCCGTAATCTTTCCGAAGCCGTACTGTCCAAGTGCCTCTGAAATTTCATACCCATATGTTTCTCTTTTTCGGATGATGCCAAGGATACAGCCCTCCAGTGTTCCTTTCAACATCTGCGTCGAGATCATAATTATCACATCCTATTTTGTAATACCAAATAGCTTGAGTATATGGTAATACAAAATATCGGATGTGTCAATAGAAACAGGAGTAAATGAGAGAAAATGAGGGAAAGAAGAAAGAAAAAACCGGATACGGCAAGCATCTCCGGTATCCGGTTTCGGAAAAAGTGTCAGGTGAGTAGTGTTATACTGTTGTTTCGCGCCTGATCAATATCGGCGGAATGATCTTATGCACCGGTTCTTTTAACGGTTCCGGCCGTCTTTTCTTACGTTCTGCCATCTGTGCGGACAAAATGTTCATTGCTTCATTGGCGATGACAGAGATCTGCTGGCCAACTGTACTCATAGGAATGACGGCCTCTCTGGAAATCGGAGAATCGTCAAAGCCGATGATCTGATATGTTTCCGGAAGTTTCCCGTATTTTTGAAAGAGAATATTCAGGAGAACATTTGCGTGGGTATCATTAGGCATAAATACCCCTTTCTTCCTGCCGGGATATTTACTTTCAAGCTGATCCACAAGGCCGGAAATCCGTTCTTTGTTTTCTTCAAATGTATTGCCAAGATGCGTAAGAATGAGTTCATAAGGCAGGGAGTTTTCTTTACATGTATCAACAAAACCTCTGATTCGGCCAGAAGCAGGGATCGTGTCCGGAAGATCACTGTTTACATGGATCAGGATATCGCAGTCACTCTTTCTGAGCAGACTTGCGGCCTGTACACCTCCCATATAATTATCTGTATTCACACTGGAGATATACTGGTCTTCCCGCTCAATCCCAACAACAGGGATATTGTAGGAAGCAAGTTCCTGTGAAGGAATCGTTCCGCTTAGAGTAATGAGCCCTTCAATATTGTAAGCGAGGAGCTCTTTTATATATGCCCGCTCTACGTTTGCTTTGTCATTGCCCGCAAATACGAGAAATTTATACTTGTATTTTTCGTATGTAGCCAGGATCTGATTAAGCATCTCTGAATAATAATGCAGGTACAGATTTGGTATGATAATGCCGACGAATTCCGTTTTTCCGCTTGCCAGTATCCTTCCAACCTTATTTTCTTTATAATCTAGTGCTACAAGAGCATCTGCGATCTTCTGCTGATTTTCTAACGTAAGGGAATCCGGATTATTGAAATAGCGGGAGATCGTTGTTTTGGAAAAGCCGGTATAGGATGCAATATCGGCAAAAGTGACCGTCTTTGTTTTCATGTAGTAATCCCTTCCTCTCTTCATGATAAAAATAAATGACAACTGGGACGGCGGAACTTATACGCCGACAGGTTCCTGGGCATTTGCCGCATCATCGGAGACTGAGAACATTGAAGGAGCGACCGAGCTTGTCAAATGGATGAGCGGTGTGGACAGCGGGATCCGGATCTGGGAGATGGCGAAAAGCTTTCCGTCCACCTACGGGGCATTCGAGAGCATCGATGTTTTCCAGACGGACGAAAATTACAGCGCACTATATGAACAGCTGAGTACTTATGGCCACCCGCGGCCAAAGACGCCGGTATACCCGCAGGTGAGCACCTCTTTTCAGGAAGTGCTTGAAAGTGTGGCACTTGGCGGAAAAGACGCCTCGTCCGAACTTGACAAGGCGGTGGAACGAATTGATGCGAAACTGGAACGTTATACGAGGAAATAAACAATGAAAAAGAAAAATTCAATTATGGGAATGGCGTTTTTCGGACCTGCACTTGTACTGCTCACGTTGTTTTTGTTCCTGCCGATGCTTCTGACTTTCGGATTCAGCTTCACAGACTACTTTGCGCTGAACCCTGAGCTGACACATTTTGTAGGGCTGGAAAACTATATTAATATTTTTAAAGACGAATTGTTTGTACAGTCATTTTTGAATACTGTAAAATTTGTAGTTATCATCGTGCCTCTTCAGTGCGGCGGAGCGCTGCTGCTTGCTCTTGCGATCAACAAAGCCGCGCACTGTAAGAAATATTTTAAAGTTGCGTTTTTTGTACCTGTTGTAATGTCTCTGGCTGTTGTATCTACTTTATGGATGCAGATTTACAGCCCAGAAGGGATACTGAACACACTGCTTGCGAATTTCGGAATTGACACGCAGCCGTTTATCCACAGTGCAGACCAGGCGCTTCCGTCTATTGCCATCATGAGTGTGTGGCAGGGTGTAGGATATCAGATGATCATCTTCCTTGGCGGTCTGCAGAATATTAATCCGGCACTCTATGAGGCGGCGGAGATGGATCATGCAAGTGCATGGCAGAAGTTCAAAGATATTACGCTTCCGGAACTGAAACCTCTTTGTATCTTCGTGTTCATCACGGTTACAATCGGCGCGTTCCGTATGCTGGTTCAGCCGATGGTTATGACCGGAGGAGGTCCGGATCATTCGACCTACACGATCGTCTACGATATTTACGAGACAGGTACTGTGAACTGGGAAATGGGTCTTGCGTCTACGATGGCAGTTGTATTTACCGTATTTGTCGTAGTGCTGACGATTATTCAAAATGTATTGACTAAGGACAAGGAGGAGAGAAAGCATGTTAACAAAAAAGCAAAAGCGAATTAACTGGATCCTGGTAGCAGTACTGCTGATCCTGTCAATCTTCTTTCTGTTTCCTGTCATATGGATGCTGGCGAACTCCTTTAAGCCGGATGCGGCAATCACCGCTGACATGAATTCGGTTGCGGCATTTATCCCTCCGGCACCTGACGGAAATTTCTTTGAAAACTATGTTTCCATTATCACCGATACGAGCTTTTTGAGATATATGGCGAATACGCTCTTTTATGCGGCAATTCTCATTCTTTTAAGTATTGTGGTAAATGGACTTGCAGGATATGCGCTGGCAAAAATCAAGTTTCCATTCCGTGACCAGTGGCTTATGATTATCATTATGCTGCTGATTGTGCCGACAGAGACAGTCATCACCATTCACTTTCTGATTATTGCAAAGGCAGGGCTGCTGAATACAATTGTAGGATATATTCTTCCGCTGATTGTGAATCCCTTTAATATCTTTCTGTTCCGTCAGGTGTTCGTAAGTCTGCCGGACGATGTGTATGAGGCGGCACAGCTTGACTTCTGCGGACCGGTAAAATACTTTTTCACCATGGTTCTGCCTATGTCCAAGACAGTTGTGGCAACAGTCAGCGTATTCACATTCCTGAATGTGTGGAATGACTACCTCTGGCCATCGCTGGTATTTACATCCAGTGATCTGCTGACGGCCCAGATTGGCCTGAACTCAATCACATCGAATGAAAATACAACGATGGGACAGACACTTGCAGTTATCACTCTTGTTACGATTCCGGTTATTATTATCTACTCTCTGTTCTCAAAACAGATTGTGGAAGGCGTAACATCAACAGGTTCAAAGGAAGGATAAGAAGATGAGTTTTATAGAATTTAAAAATATTTGTAAAATGTATCCTGGATCAGATAAAAATACAGTAGAAAACTTCAACCTTGATATTGAAGAAAAAGAGTTCATTGCTTTTGTAGGTCCGTCCGGCTGCGGAAAATCCACAACATTACGTATGATTGCCGGATTTGAGGAGATCACCGGAGGAGAACTCTATATTGACGGGAAAAAAGTGAATGAAGTGGCGCCAAGAGACCGCGGCATTGCCATGGTATTTCAGAACTACGCTCTGTATCCGCATATGACGGTGGAGAAAAATATCGGATACGGATTGAAAAATATGAAGATGCCGGCGGACCAGATTAAGAAAAAGGTCGACTGGGCGATTGGTATCCTTGGACTGGAAGAATACCGCTATCGTAAACCGAAAAATCTGTCCGGAGGACAGCGGCAGAGAGTTGCTCTCGGGCGTGCGATTGTAAAAAATCAGAAAGTGTTCCTCATGGATGAACCGCTCTCAAATCTGGACGCGAAACTTCGCGTCAGCATGAGGACGGAGATCAGCAAGCTCCACAGAGAACTGGGGGCAACCACAATATATGTTACGCATGACCAGGTGGAAGCAATGACCATGGCAGACCGGATTGTTATTATGAAGGACGGAATTATCCAGCAGGTTGGAAAGCCTATGGAACTTTATGATCATCCGAAGAATCAGTTTGTCGCCGGATTCATCGGCTCCCCTCAGATGAACTTCTTTGATGTCACTGTTTCCGGAAATACGGTGAAATTCGCCGATGGAAATACAATCACTTTATCAGAGGGAATGGCAAAAAAACTGGGTGGACACCAGGGTGAAATGGTACTTGGAATCCGCGGTGAGGATATCAAGATGGATGCCCAGAATATGGATCTTCACAGTGACAACCGGCAGTATGCGGTCATCACGGATACGGAAGTGATGGGGAATGAAAACAACCTGTACTTCAACTTCGGCGGAACACAGGCAGTGGCGAGAGTATCGAAATATGAAATCAGTCAGATCGGGGACCGGATTGATTTCGTGTTCATGCCGTCAAAGATGCATTTCTTTGACAAGGAGACGGGAATCAACTATACGGAAATGTGATCCCCGGTCAAACAAAGATAAGATAGACATGGAGGAAGCTATGAAAAGACAGCGATTGCACTTGAAAGCGCCGGATAACTGGATCAACGATCCGAACGGCTTCATATTCTACAAAGGATATTATCACCTGTTTTATCAGTATTTCCCGTATGAACCACGCTGGGGAACCATGCACTGGGGCCATGCAGTGAGCAGGGATCTGGTAACATGGGAACATCGGGGAGTGGCACTTTATCCATCTACCCACGAAGACAGGAACGGATGCTTTTCCGGAAGTGCTATAGAGGAAGACGGAAAACTGTATCTTGTTTATACCGGTGTACGCTACGAGGTTGTGAATCCGGAAGATCCACATACGTGTCTGGATGAACAGTTCGAATCTGCCCAGCTTATGATTACTTCCGAGGACGGATTCCACTTCGACAATGAAAAGGGGAAAACAGTCATCATTCCTCCGGTCACGGATAAAAAGATTGGCGACCGGACACATACGAGAGATCCCAAAATCTGGAAAGGAAAAGACAGATGGTATCTGATTCTGGGAAGTACAATGGAAGAAAAGTATGGAGAGGTCCTTTTTTACCAGAGTGAGGATCTGCATACATGGACCTATGTGAATAAAGCATGGAAAGGCCCGGATTATGGATGGATGTGGGAATGCCCGGATTTCTTTGAAACAGAAGGGGGCGGCGTACTGATGGTTTCCCCGATGGGACTGCTTAAAAACGGAGAAAAAGAGAAAAATCAGTCAGTATGCTTCCCGGTGGAATTTACGGAGAGTACCTGCCAGATGGAAATACCGGATCAGTATCAGTTTACAGATTATGGAATGGATCTGTATGCCCCTCAGACCACACGTGACTCGGAGGGCAGGAGAGTGATGGAAGGCTGGATCCCGGATGCCGAAACCGGCGGAAGAAGGCTGGATTGGGATGTTCTGCCTGCCGCGAATTGTAGAGAGAAAGGGAAATCATATTTATTTCCGAATACATCCGAATGTGAGGGAGGCATATTCTAAAGAAATCACAGATATTTCTTGTGCTTCAGAAGACGGATACATGGCGGTATTTGATCTGGAGGACGGGGAGCAGGCAGATATCGGCGGTTTCCTTATCAAAAGAAAAGGAAACAGGATTCAAACAGATCGGACAGCAGTATATCCTTCCATTAAGGGAGCGCATCTTGTATCTGAGACACCGGAACTTACAAACGGATGTCGGATTGAGGTACTGGCAGATAAGAATCTGATTGAAGTTTATATCAATGACGGAGAGTATGTGATCAGTAATGCAGTGTATGGAATCGGCGATTTTATTAAGGTAAACATTGAAAAAACAGTACATCTGTATACACTGAAGGAACATGATGAAAGAACACGGGGAGAGGAGTAAGGCGGACTTTGGTTCTGCTGCAGGGACTATGAAAAAATATGATGTGACAGCACTGGGAGAACTGCTGATTGATTTTACAGAAAACGGGGTCAGCGGTCAAGGCAATCCCTTGTTCGAGGCAAATCCCGGAGGAGCACCCTGTAATGTCCTTGCCATGCTTTCAAAGCTTGGACGAAATACAGCTTTTATCGGGAAAGTCGGGAAAGACGTTTTTGGAGAACGGTTGAAGACCGCTTTGGAAGAAGCGGGAATCGATGCTCAGTATCTTCGTATGGATGAAAAGATCCATACGACCCTTGCTCTTGTGCATACATTTCCGGGTGGGGACAGGGAGTTCTCCTTCTATCGAAATCCAGGAGCAGACATGATGCTTACAGAAGAGGAGATTCCGGAAGAGCTGATCCGGAATTCCAGAATTTTTCATTTATGACCCATGAAAAGGTAAGGAATGATACCAGAAAAGCAGTACAGATCGCAGAACAAGCTGGATGCATGATCTCCTTCGATCCAAACCTGCGGGCACCCCTCTGGGACGATCTGAATGAGGCAAGAGAGCAGATACAATGGGGATTGAAGCACTGCCATATTTTGAAGATCTCAGATAATGAAATTACCTGGCTGACCGGGAAAAAGGACTACACAGAAGGTGTGGAGTGGCTGAACAACAGATACCGGATTCCGCTTGTACTTGTATCTATGGGAAAAGCAGGAAGCAGAGCTTACTATAAGGGGAATATGATAGAGGTACCTCCGATTCTACGGGAGGACACGATAGAGACAACCGGAGCCGGGGATACATTCTGTGGATGTATACTGAATGGGATTCTGGAAAAGGGGCTGGAACAACTTACAGACGAATATTTGAAAGAAATGCTGATGTTTGCCAACAGCGCAGCTTCGGTGATCACAACAAGAAGAGGTGCATTGCGCGTGATGCCGTCAAGAGAAGAAATCGAGGGAAATTTTAGTTAATATTGACAGAGCTCGTAAAGTCCTGGTTTTAGAAGGCTTTACGGGCTTTGTTTTTTGTCCGGCAGTGTCAAAATTCGTTTTTCAAGAAAAGGCGTTATGCAAGTCCTGACCGCCCATGATGTTACCTGGATGAGAAGAGACAGTTTCTGCCGGGATCAGCATGTAGCAGAACAGCCGGAAGAAGTCCCAGCGATGCCGGTCAAACCCCGGATTTTTCAGATAGAGCCACCCAAACAGCACTCCGGAGTTGAAAAATTCAACTTTGAGGAGGGCCTGTGGGATGAATGAATCAATACTTGAAAGAATCCAGTCCAATGCAAAGGCACTGAAGATCGATCTTTATGCAGCAGAGCTGGCCAGCTATGCCGATGAAAAAGAACTCACGCCGGAAGCTCTGGAGGCAATCTGTGGAGTTTTTGAATAACTGGAGCAAAAAAAATACGACTCCATGGTCCACACAATGCTGAAGCTCAGCAAGCTTCCGATGAACGAACCAAAAACCTTTGAAAGATTTGATTTCAGCAGGCTCCATGGAAAACATGTGCAGTCGCTGAAAAATCTCTCTTCTCTGTCTGCTCTGTATGCAAGAAAAAATCTGGCATTTATTGGGCCGCAGGGTGTAGGCAAAACTCATCTGGCCATGGCTTTTGGACGGGAATGCTGCCTGAAAGGATATAAGACTTATTTCTTAAGGGCAAGCGAACTCAACCAAAAGTTGACGGATGCAAGGAAACACGGCCGGGAGGGGGCTGTCATCAACGGGCTGGTATCGCAAAACATACGGAGTATAAAAACGCGTAACTGTTAATAACATACATGATGCATTGGCGATTTTAAATTGACTGAGATTGGCGTTTTTTATCCGACTCTGAATGGCGAGAATCGCCCGACGCTAACAATGGTAAAAATTCTCACGAAGAACATAGAAAAAACGAGGGCTGTTCGGTCCTCGTTTCTTCTGAAAAATACTGATTAAATGAGCCAAACGGGTACATACCAGTTCTTTTCGTCCACAGGCAACAGATCGTTTGCCATACAGACCACACTTCCGGTTCCAATTTCAACCTTTAAAGACTCTAATCCTCCGAAAGACGATTCCCTGCTAACGGGTTCCAATACCTTGAAATTTTTAATCGCGGCCTTACCCGGTGACGCCGATTTTTTGATCTCTATTGGAGAAAGAATACCATTTTGATATAGCAACAGGTCGATTTCTTTCTGGTCTTTATCTCTGTAATAGAAAATAGGCGGCTCTTTTCCTGCGTTCAGATAACTCTTATAAATCTCTGAAAAAACATAGCTCTCAAAGAACGCCCCGGACATGGCGCCCCTTTCCAGGGCTTCGGGATTGCCCCATCTTAAAAGGTACGATGCCAGGCCGGTGTCCAGGAAATGGATCAATGGCATCTTTACCACCCGTTTAAGTGCATTGTTGTGATAAGGCTGTATAAGCGTAATGATATGAGATGACACCAAAATAGAGAGCCACTTTTTGGCCGTTGGAGCTGAAATGCCCGCGGCACTCGCCAGTTCTTCATAGACAACAGGTTTTGAGGTCCACGCAGCAACAATCGTCATAAAATTGTAAAACTGCATTTCATCCGCAACCTGTGCCAGATCCCGAATATCCCTTTGCAGATAGGTGTTAACATAGGAGCGGTAATAAGTTTCCCAATCCACATTTTCATCTGCATAGAGTTCCGGCATAGAACCTTTGAATATCCTGCGGTAGATCTCATTCAAATCTCTTTTTCTTTTTACAGGCAAACGCTCCATCAAATATCCGGCTTCTGTTTGGAAAGGCTTGCTCGGTTCATGGTAGATTTCCGCATCGGATAATCCCAGCAGGTTCACGATCCCAACCCGTCCGGCCAGACTTTCGCTGACATTTTTCATAAGGCGGAAAACTTGCGATCCTGTGATCCAGAAATCACCTTTTTTCTTAGAACGGTCCACACTCATTTTGATGTAGGGCAATAGCTCTGTTGCATACTGGATCTCATCAATCAATACCGGTGGGGAATACCTCTGTAAAAACAGGGCAGGATCGTGTTTTGCCAGGTAGCGGACATCAGGATCATCCAGAGTCACATATTTACGCTCTATGCCTTCGCTTTGCTCTGTCTCTGACATCCTTTGCAATAAGGTCGTTTTTCCAACCTGTCTGGGGCCGGTTACCAGCAGCACCGGAAACATTTTGGACACCCGTGCAATCGTATCTTCCACAGCTCGTTTGATATATGCCATGACAATCTCTCCCTTCGGTTATAGTATAGTCAATTTCATTTAGAATATTCGTCCAAACCAAATTATAATTTTATTATAGTCAGAATTTCATAGATTGTCAACGAAATCTCTGGCTAAACCAAAATGTAATTTTCGTTTAGCCGGATCATTCACCGCAATTTAAGTGGGTATATTCTAACTAATCTAACCAGGGGATTATTGATAAAATGGCGCAGCGGCATCCACATGTGTTCGGGAATGCAGTCGTGCTGGGTTCAGGTGAAGTGCTGACCAGATGGGATGAAATTAAGAAATGGGAGAAGGCGGGAAAAGGATGGACGGAAGCATATCTGCCGGAGGCGTTTGAGGAGTAAAAGAGTTGATTGAGGAAGAGAAGAAGAGTATTTGGCATATGTGTCATCCATTGGTGATCAGCCGGATAGTATCGAAATGCGATATGAGGATGAAAAACAAGGTAAAATTTACCCTTTTAAAAGTTCTAGCCATAAAATTTAAAAAAAATAGCACTCACCTCTTGGCTCGTTTGGGGTGGTTTTGTCCTGTGGCGTCAGAGCCCGTAAAGCCTTATTTTACAAGGCTTTTGCGGGTTCTTACTTTTTGACTGGGAGCGTCAAAAATCGTCATTTTGAAAGAAAATGGTGTAGTAAATGGTGTAGTAAAAAGTATGATGATACACAAAAATCAATTGGCCAAAATTGATCAGTTTGATAGAATTAATTATGGACTAGTGCTGTAGATATGAAGAGGTAAAAGAAAAATTATAACCAGTAATACATATATAAAGGAGAAAATAATGATGAATGCAAGAGCAGGTTATCTATTCGAAAATTATGTGGCAAAATTATTTGAAGAAGCAGGATTTTCTGTGATACAGAACTATGAATTGGAACGAGAATCAGGAGATATTGATATAGTTGCTAAAAAAGATACAAAAATTTATTGTGTGGAAGTAAAGTATGCAAAGATTATGGAATCAGTTTTGGGAGAAGTATGTTTAGTTGCAGAAAAAGAGAAAATGATCCCAGTGTTAGTAACAGCTTGCTGCATTAACGAGAACAAAAAACAATATTATAACCAACTATATCCTCAATTAATCTTAATAGATGTGGCAAATTTATTGTTCGCCGTAAAATACAGAGTCGAATTATATAATGAGTTAGTAGCAATATTACCATATCCAGTTGATAACATTGAGGTAAAAGAAGGTTTTATTAGAATTGATAATCTACAGCACGATGATTATATAAATTCATTAATCAAAGAAATGGAATTATGTAGAGCTGGTAGAAACACATTTACAAAATATGAAGAATTATGTTGTAAATTACTAAAAAATATTTTTTCAAATGATTTAACATTGTGGAGACAACAACAAAATTCAAATAATGATTTGTATAGGTTTGATCTCCTGTGTCGTATTAAGGAGGGAAATCAAAAGAGCTTTTGGTCAATAGTTGAGAGATATTTTAATTCTAAGTATATAATTTTTGAATTTAAAAATTATAGAAACCCTATTACTCAAAAAGAAATATACACAACAGAAAAATATTTATATGCAAAGGCTTTGAGAAGTGTAGCTTTTATTATTTCAGCGAATGGTTATGATGAAAATGCGTATTGGGCAGCAAAGGGAAGTTTGAGAGAAAATGGAAAGCTTATTATTTTACTTGATACTAATGACTTAATTGCAATGAATAAACTGAAAATTAGTCAAGAAAATCCTGCTGAGTATTTATTGGATAAGTTAGATAATCTTCTTCTAGATTTAGAAAAATAAAGTTTGGATATAATACATGCACAAAAATCTTAGAAGAAACACAGCATTCCTCAGTGGATAGGCCTATTGGTATTGGTGACACTTTTTGCAACAGTTTTGTCAGCTTGTTTTGGGGTATGATGGAAGAAACCGAAAATCTTTATTTTACAAAGTTTTTGCGGATTCTTACTTTTATGTTGGAATATCAAGAATATCATTATCAGAAAAAATAGTATACAGATAATAATTCTTGTAGAGGACAAGCAAGCCAGTGGGGTGATTACTAGTTCTAATTTTATGATGTTGGAAAAAGAAAACTTTCTGTTATACCCTTTGAAGAAAGCTGATATAGAAATTGAGGTTTGATATCTTTGGGAATGATTATTTTTACTAAAAAGTCTCCATTTCTTAATTCATCTGGAGTAACAGCTGAATGAGGGTTAAATTTGTTTTTACCGGCTTGCGAAAACCAACGATTGGTTGGTGTTAAAGGTTTCGAAAATTCAACGCCGCATACATAAAAGCATCCTTGTTGTCTTTGTAAACGGACATTGTTATGATAGCTAGAGCTGTCTGGTAAGACCATAAAACCATGATCCAAAAAAGATATAATAGCACCGTTTAAATCCTCTATGTTCAAAAATCGTTCTCTAAATTCAGGATGAGATTGCAAGATTATTTGTGAAAAATCTTGCACTGAAATTTCGTCTTTTCCCTGTATATGAGTTAGTTCACTCAATACGGTTGCAGTGTACCATTCTGCTTTGTGAGGAAGATAGGGATAGATGTATAAAGCTCCGTTTTTATCGTTGTGTCCCGAGCAGGCAAAATAAATTGCAATATCAGGATTAAATGTAAAGTCTATAAAACGTGTACTTTGATGATAGTGCTGAATATATGCAATCGTTCCAAAAAGAGATAGATTTTCTTTTGGCGGCATATAAATCTCTAAAAGTTTTGATTCTTTAATGTTAGAGCGTATTAAACTTGGAGTAATATCCCATGCACTATTACTTTGGCCTCTAAAAAATGTATATGTCCGTGGTTCCTCATCGATTAAATTTGGATAAGAAAAATTATGAAATTTTATATATCTCTTAATAGTATCATATATTTCTTCAATTGAAGATACAGTTACTTCTTGATATATGTTAATGCATTGATAATTCATAGGTGTATTCTCCTTTTATTTTAAGTTTAGTTTAAAAAGTATTTATTGTCAATCTGAGCCGGTTTTGTGAGAATGCCTGAAAATTATTGTTAGGGGATTGATAGTGACAAGAAAACGTTGAGTTAAAGCATATCAAGGAAATATTAGAATTGCGTTATCGTGGATATTGTATGTGAAGCTAAACACAGAATTCATATTGTAACATTGTATTTAGAAACTGAGTAAAAAAATAAGGTTTCGATATGAAAAGAAAAATGTACACATGAGTATGGGAGATAAGAAGATGGATAAAAATAAGTGATAGAAAAAAGCCTAGGGGTTTGGTAAAATTAAGGTGAATTAGATTGTTAAAATTAAACACAAATTGTCGGGAAATAGAGAGTTTAGCTATAAGCGAACATATAACGAAAAATCCTCTATAAAGAAGTAGAAAAATATGGAGGGAGAAGAAGTGAATAATAAGCAGACAGATTTTTATGGTAAATTTGAATTCAAAGGAAAAAGTTATCCATTTTTTTATAAGGATTCAGTGGTGACTATTATTCAACAACCATGGGAGTATAATAAAGACTTTAAAGATGTAACTGAGGTTGAGAAAATTGAAGGATTGACAAATAGCAATAAAGTAATTGTTTTTCTTCAGTGCAAATTTCGTGGAGGGAGTTATAAAGAAATATTCAGTAATATCATTTTTTCGACAAAAGGTTTTATTTTATTTGATAAATGTGATTGTCCATTTGAATGTATTGAGTTTGAATCTGAGGCATTAAATACTTTTTATCCACCTATCCAGTTGATAGATAAAGAGGCGTTATTGGATGAAGGAGCATATAAGGTAAAAAAATACGATGAAACAACACAACATTTTGAAACTCTGGTGAATTATGAAAAGATTAAAATGGAATTATCAATTCCCTGGATATTTAATCTCCAACCAGAGAATAGAACTATAGGTGAAAAATATTCAGTTTGGAGAATGATATTTGAAACTCCAAAGCAAAGTGAAAATATCGTAAAATACTATTTGTATTTGTTGGATTTTTTGATATTCGTCAATTTTAGAAAAAATGTAACAATTGAACATTTTAAGCTATATAGGATAATAAATTCTGAATATGTTAAAGTAGGCATAGGAAAATTTTTTTCCAATCAATCTGGTTTTGATGCAAAAGCGGAAAAATCTATTATATTTAATGATCTAACGAAAGAAGAACTTAGTCGTCTTTTTTCATGTATTGCTATGCAAAGAAAAGAGAATAGTTATAATGATTCATATATACCTCAAAGAACAATAAAATATCATTCATTCAATTGGATTGATTGGCTTAATACTGCATTAAGTTTTGAGGGGGAATATTGTAAAAAGTATAAAGACTTGAAAGCTCAAAATGATCCCCAATTTGCTGTCGCCAAAGAAGAAATATTAAAATTGATTGATAATAAAATTATTGAATCAGGTGTTTCAAAAAATAATAAAAAAAATAGTGCATGGTTGAAATTTAAACATTTAATTGAACATACAGATACGCGTTTAGAAGAAAAATTTGCATTTTCATTAAACCATTTTTCAGATGAAATAAATGCTATAAAGGAACAGCTTTTAAAGAAAATGGAACTATCTGATGATATTAACTTATCTTATGAGTACGCAAATTATAGAAATCATCTAGCGCATGGAGATATAGTATCTATGGACGATGCTAATATAGTGAACTTCAGTATTATGCGTATGTTTATTTATTGTTTTATACTAGAACGAGCAGATATTTCAAAAGCTACGAGAAAAAGGATTGTAGAAAAACTATTTTACATATAGGAATAATAAAAATTTAGTATATGATTTTTGAGCTTCTATTGGGCTGCAAATTGGATAAATAATATAAAAAACTAAGACTTCCCATACCTGAAATGGGCTTCGCTCCTTGAAAATTCAATATTTCAGCTGACAAAATAGTGATTTATGCCCCTATAGACTCTGGATGGAGTGCGTTACGCAGATATTTCGGTAGTCT